>DATBZM010000256.1:0-7966 GCA_036513175.1 Xanthobacteraceae bacterium
ATGTTCCGCAACGGCGACCGCATCCGCGCCTATATCTACGACGTGCGGCGCGAGCCGCGCGGGCCGCAGATCTTCCTCTCGCGCACCCACCCGCAGTTCATGGCCAAGCTGTTCACCCAGGAGGTGCCGGAAATCTACGACGGCATCGTCGAGGTGAAGGCGGTGGCGCGTGACCCGGGATCGCGCGCGAAAATCGCGGTGATCTCGCGCGATTCCTCGGTCGATCCGGTCGGCGCCTGCGTCGGCATGCGCGGCTCGCGCGTGCAGGCGGTGGTGAACGAGCTGCAGGGCGAGAAGATCGACATCATCCCGTGGTCCCCCGACATCGCGACCTTCGTGGTCAACGCACTCGCGCCCGCCGAGGTCGCGAAAGTCGTGCTCGACGAGGACAAGGAGCGCATCGCCGTGGTGGTGCCGGACCAGCAGCTCTCGCTCGCGATCGGCCGGCGCGGCCAGAACGTGCGGCTCGCCTCGCAGCTCACCGGCTGGGACATCGACATCCTGACCGAGCAGGAGGAGTCGGAGCGCCGCCAGGCCGAGTTCGAGAAGCGCTCGAAGATGTTCATGGAAACGCTCAACGTCGACGAGGTGGTCGGCCAGCTGCTCGCCTCCGAGGGCTTCGGCTCGGTCGAGGAGCTGGCGGCGGTCGAGCCGAAGGAAGTCGCCTCGATCGAAGGCTTCGACGAGGACACCGCGAACGAGCTGCAGACGCGGGCGCGCGACTATCTCGCCCAGATCGAGGCCGAGTTCGACGAAAAGCGCAAGGCGCTCGGCGTCGAGGACGATCTCAAGGAGGTGCCGGGCATCACCACCCAGATGCTGGTCGCGCTGGGCGAGAACGGCATCAAGACGGTGGAGGATCTCGCCGGCTGCGCCACCGACGATCTTGCGGGCTGGAGCGAGCGCAAGGACGGGGAGACCACGCACAATGCGGGCTTCCTCGAAGCCTTCGATCTCACCCAAGAGGAATGCGAGGCCTTGATCATGCAGGCACGCCTCAAGGCGGGCTGGGTCACCGAGGCCGATCTCGCGCCGCCGCCGCCCGCCGAGGTGCCGGCCGAAGCCCCAACACCGGCAGCCGAGTAAGGCTCGAAACCACGCCATGCTCGCGCGCCTCGACAACGCCGAATTGGATGCCGGTCCGCGCCGCGCGGCGGGCAGCGAGCGGCTGTGCGTCGTGACGCGCGCGGTCAAGCCGACGGACGAGATGATCCGCTTCGTCGTCGCACCTGATCGCACGCTCGTGCCCGACCTCAAGCGCAAGCTGCCGGGGCGCGGCGCGTGGGTGACGGCGAGCCGCGAATGCCTTGCGGCCGCCGCCAAGCGCGGTATCTTTGCGCGCGCCTTCGGCGCCGAGGTGACGGTTGCGGCCGACCTTGCGGCCCTGGTGCAGGGATTGCTCGAACGCTCGCTGCTCGACGCGCTCGCCGTCGCCCGCAAGGCCGGCGAGGTCGTGACCGGCCACGCCAAGGTCGAGGCGGCGGCCGAGCAGGGTGCGGCCGTGGCTTTTCTGCAGGCCGCCGACGGCGGTCCCGAAGGGGCGCGACAGATCATGAGCGCGATCCGCCGCGGCTACGCGGCCGACGCCGCAAATATCGTTGTAATCCGGGCATTTACGTCAGCCCAATTGGATTTGGCACTTGCCCGTACAAATGTGGTACATGCTGCGCTGCTCGCCGGCCGCGCAACCGAGACCGTGATGGCGCGCTGGCAGGCGCTTGTGCGTGTTCGCGCGCCTGAGCCCGACCGCGCAGACCCGAGTTAACGTGAACCAAAGGCCCCAGGATCGGGATTTGATTGGGATTGGAATGACCGAGACGAAACATCCCGCCGAGAAACTGACCGTCGCCCCGGCCAAGGGAACCCTGTCGCTCAAGCGGCCCGGGATCGAGCAGGGCGTCGTAAAGCAGAGCTTCAGCCACGGCCGCACCAAGACGGTGATGGTCGAGAAGGTGAAGAGCCGCCGGCCCGATATCAGGCCAGAGCCGGCACCCGCGGCCGCCGCTCCCGCCGTGAGCTCGGCCGCCGGCGCCGCTGTGCGCAAGGGGCTGGCCCCGGCACGCGGCCCAGCCGCCGCGCCGGCGACGGCCCCCGGCGCCGGCCCGGCAGCGGCCACGGCCAAGCGCACCGGCGGCTTGGTCCTGCCCAAGCTCACCAGCGAAGAGCATGCGGCCCGCGCGAGCGCGCTCGAAAGCGCGAAGGTGCGCGAGGCCGAGGAACGCCGTATCGCCGAGGAGGATGCGCGTCGCCGCAACGCGCGCGAGACCGTCGAGCTCGATGAGCGCAAGGCCGCCGAGACGCGCAAGCGCGAGGAAGACGAGCGCCGCCGACACGAAGAAGAGACGAAGCTGAGAGCCGAGCGCGAGGCGGAAAAACGCTTCGGCGAGGGCGAGAAGAAGGTGGCGGCGAAACCCGCCGCCAAGCCCAAGGCCGGGGCAGCCCCTCTCAATCTGCGCAACGTCGTCCCGGAGGTCGAGGAGGACGAGGGTCCGCGCACCACCCGCCGCGGCGCCCCGGCGCGGCCCGTGACCCCGCCGCGGCCGACGCGCCCCGCCGCCGGCGGCGAGAAGCGCCGCGGCCGGCTGACGGTCGTCACCGCGCTCGACGCCGGCGAGGTGCGCGAGCGCTCGATTGCCTCGTTCCGTCGCCGCACCCAGCGCCTCCTCAAGGGCGCCAACAGCAACGACGCCAAGGAGAAGCTCGTCCGCGAGGTCACGATCCCCGAGGCGATCACCATCCAGGAGCTCGCCAACCGCATGGCCGAGCGCGCGGTGGACGTGATCCGCCTGCTGATGAAGCAGGGGCAGATGTTCAAGATCACCGACGTGATCGATGCGGACACGGCCCAGCTCGTCGCCGAGGAGCTCGGCCACACGGTGAAGCGCGTGGCCGCCGCCGACGTCGAGGAAGGCCTGTTCGACATCCCCGACAATCCGGAAGACCTGCTGCCGCGGCCGCCGGTCGTGACCATCATGGGCCATGTCGACCACGGCAAGACGTCGCTGCTCGACGCAATCCGCAGCACTCACGTCACCGAGGGTGAGGCGGGCGGCATCACCCAGCACATCGGCGCCTACCAGGTGACTGCGCCCTCGGGCGCCGAGATCACCTTCATCGACACGCCCGGCCACGCCGCCTTCACGGCAATGCGCGCGCGCGGCGCCAAGGTGACCGACATCGTGGTGCTGGTGGTCGCGGCCGACGACGGCGTGATGCCGCAGACGGTCGAGGCGATCCAGCACGCCAAGGCCGCCAAGGTGCCGATGATCGTCGCCATCAACAAGATCGACAAGGCGGACGCCAAGCCCGAGCGCGTGCGCGCCGAGCTCTTGCAGCACGAGGTGCAGGTCGAATCGATGGGCGGCGACGTGCTCGACGTCGAGGTTTCCGCCACCAAGAAGACGAACCTCGCCAGGCTGCTCGAGACGATCGGCCTGCAGGCGGAGCTCCTCGATCTCAAGGCCAATCCGTATCGCCCGGCCGAAGGCACCGTGATCGAGGCGAAGCTCGACCGCGGCCGCGGCTCGGTCGCGACCGTGCTGATCCAGCGCGGCACGCTGCACGTGGGCGACATCGTGGTCGCCGGCGCCGAATGGGGGCGCGTGCGCGCGCTCGTGTCGGATACCGGCGATCCGGTCGAGCTCGCCGGCCCGTCGGTGCCGGTCGAGGTGCTCGGCTTCAACGGCACCCCCGAGGCGGGCGACCGCCTCGCGGTCGTCGAGGACGAGGCGCGCGCCCGCGAGGTCAGCGACTATCGCGCGCGCGAGAAGCGCGAGAAGTCGTCGGCGCGCGCCGCGCAAATGCGCGGCTCGCTCGAGCAGATGATGCACCAGCTCAAGAGCGCGGGCCGCCAGGAATTCCCGCTCGTCATCAAGGGCGACGTGCAAGGCTCGGTCGAGGCGATCGTCGGCGCGCTCGACAAGCTCGGCACGCCGGAGGTCATGGCGCGCATCCTCTATGCGGGCGTCGGCGGCATCACCGAGTCGGACGTGACGCTGGCGGAAGCCTCGGGCGCCGCCATCATCGGCTTCAACGTGCGCGCCCACAAGGAAGCGCGCGAGGCGGCCGAGCGCAACGGCACCGAGATTCGCTACTACAACATCATCTACAACCTCGTCGACGACGTGAAGAAGGCGATGTCCGGCCTGCTCGCGCCTACCCTGCGCGAGACCATGCTGGGCAACGCGATCATCCTCGAGGTGTTCAACGTCTCGAAGGTGGGCAAGGTGGCGGGCTGCCGCGTCACCGACGGCATCGTGGAGCGCGGCGCCAACGTGCGCCTCATCCGCGACAACGTCGTCATCCACGAGGGCAAGCTCTCGCAGCTCAAGCGCTTCAAGGACGACGCCCGCGAGGTCACGGCCGGCCAGGAATGCGGCATGGCGTTCGAGAGCTACCAGGACATGCGATCGGGCGACGTCATCGAGTGCTACCGGGTGGAGCAGATTCAACGCTCGCTCTGAGTCCAATACTCAGGCCGGCGCCGAACGCCACCCGCAACCATTGGACCGAAATCGATTGGCGCAGGCGGCAGCAAGGCCGCCTGCAAGCCGCGCTTGCAGGATGAGTTTTCATGGCACGCGACCATCATCGCGACCGCGCTTCCGGCCCGTCCCAGCGCGCGCTGCGCGCCGGCGAGGTCATCCGCCACGCGATCGCGGACATCCTCTCGCGCGGCGAGGTGCATGACCCGGTGATCGAGGGCCACCTCATCACGGTGCCGGAGGTGCGCCTGAGCCCGGACCTCAAGCTCGCCACCATCTACGTCATGCCGCTTGGCGGCCGCGACGTGAAGGAAGTGCTCGCCGCGCTCGAGCGCAACAAGCGCTGGCTGCGCGGCGAGATCGCCCACCGCGTGAACCTCAAGTTCGCGCCCGATATCCGTTTCCGCGTCGACGAGCGCTTCGCGGAGGCCGAGCGCATCGAAAAGTTGCTGCGGTCGCCGGACGTGCAGCGCGACCTTGGGGGCAGTGACGATGACGAATGAGGCGAAGATGCCGGCGTCGCCCGTGACGGCGAGCGAGACCGGCCCCCTCCCCGACGACCACCGGTTCGGCGCTGACGCGCCGTCCGGGGCAGGCTCTTCCCCGCAAGCGTGGGAGGGGAAGCCGCCGCGCCAAGCCAAGCGCGAGAAGCACGACGTGCACGGCTGGGTCGTGCTCGACAAGCCGATCGGCATGACCTCGACGCATGCGGTGTCGGTGATCAAGCGCCTGTTCAAGGCCAAGCGCGCCGGCCATGCCGGCACGCTCGATCCGCTCGCGTCCGGTTGCCTGCCGATCGCGCTCGGCGAGGCGACCAAGACGGTGCCGTTCGTGATGGACGGGCAGAAGACGTATCTATTTACCGTGCGGTGGGGCGAGGAGCGCGATACCGACGACGCCGAAGGCCGGGTGGCGGCGCAGAGCGCCGAGCGGCCGAGCGCCGAGGCGATCCAGGCGATCCTGCCGCGGTTCATCGGCACCATCATCCAGGTGCCGCCGCGCTTTTCCGCCATCAAGGTCGCGGGCGAGCGCGCCTACGACATCGCGCGCGACGGCGAGGAGGTCGAGCTCGCGCCGCGCCCCGTGGAGGTCGACCATCTCGACATCGTCGAGACGCCGGACGCCGATCACACGGTATTCGCCGCCCAATGCGGCAAGGGCACCTACGTGCGGGCGCTGGCGCGCGACATGGGGCGCCTGCTCGGCTGCCGCGGGCACGTCTCGGCGCTGCGGCGGACCGCGGTCGGCTCGTTTACCGAACCCGACATGATGACCCTGGAAAAGCTCGAATCTTTGTGCCATAGAGCCGCAGCCGGCGAGGCAAGCCTCGCCGACGCGCTCATGCCCGTTGCGACCGCGCTGGACGACATCCCGGCGGTGGCCGTCAGTCGGGCCGATGCGGCCAGGCTCCAGCGGGGTCAGGCCGTCCTGATGCGCGGACGGGACGCACCCGTCTTCAGCGGCACGCTGTACGTCACGGCGTCGGGCCAGCTTATCGCCCTTGCCGAGGTCGACGGCGGAGAAATCGTTCCCAAGCGCGTTTTCAACCTGGCCGGACTGCATGGCAGAGCCGGCCGAAGCCAAGGTGTTTGACCGATGTCGGTTACGACCGAGAAAAAAGCTGAAGTCATCAAGAAGTTCGCCAAGAAGCCGAGCGATACCGGCTCGCCCGAGGTGCAGATCGCGATCCTGTCCGAACGGATCAACAATCTGACCGACCATTTCAAGACGCACGTGAAGGACAATCATTCGCGGCGCGGCTTGCTCAAGATGGTGTCGCAGCGGCGCCAGCTCCTCGATTATCTCAAGCGCACCAATGAAGGCAGCTACAAGGGCCTGATCGAAAAGCTCGGGATTCGCCGCTGATGCCGTTTGCGCGGGTGTCTCCCGTGCATGTTTCGGCGGATAGCCGGAGCATGGTTTCCGAAAAGTGGATACCGGTTTTCGGAAAAGACCATGCTCGCGTAAGGGCCGCGTCCGCCGTCAGCGCATATCCGGGCGAAGTGGTCTCCGGTTCGCCGACAGGATATGCGCCAAGCGTATGAAACGAGAGCACGTTCCGATTCCGAAGGAACGGAACGGGCTCGAAAGCCCCGGCCGCCAAGGTGCAGCCGGCACATGCCGGTCTCGAATAGACGAGTGCCGGTCACCGAAGGCTCGAAAGCCATGGCAGGATCGCCGGATGCTGTTTGCAGGCCGTTCGCCCGCAGCCTCTCGCCGTCTTGCTCATGGCTTTGCGGGCTGTCCGCAAACCATGAGAGAAACCAACTATGTTCGACATCCATCGTGAGGAGATCGATTGGGCCGGGCGCAAGCTCGTCCTCGAAACCGGCAAGATAGCCCGCCAGGCCGACGGCGCGGTCTTTGCGACCTACGGCGAATCGGCGGTGCTCGCCACCGTCGTATCCGCCAAGGAGCCCAAGCCCGGCATCGATTTTCTCCCCCTCACCTGCAATTACCAGGAAAAGACCTACGCGGCCGGCCGCATTCCGGGCGGCTATTTCAAGCGCGAAGGCCGCCCGACCGAGAAGGAGACGCTGGTCTCCCGCCTGATCGACCGCCCGGTCCGCCCGCTGTTCGCCGACGGCTATCGCTGCGACACCCAGGTGATCGTCACCACGCTGTCGCACGACCTCGAGAACGATCCCGATATTCTTGCGATGGTGGCGGCTTCCGCGGCGCTCACGCTCTCGGGCGCGCCCTTCATGGGCCCGATCGCCGCCGCCCGCGTCGGCTTCGTCAACAACGAGTACGTGCTCAACCCGCAAGTCGACGAGATGCCGGAGAGCAAGCTCGACCTCGTGGTCGCCGGCACGCAGGACGCCGTGCTGATGGTCGAGTCGGAAGCCAGGGAGCTGCCCGAGGCGGTCATGCTCGGCGCCGTGATGTTCGGCCACAAGCACATGCAGCCGGTGATCGACGCGATCATCCGGCTCGCCGAGAAAGCCGCCAAGGAGCCGCGCGACTACAAGCCGGCCGACAACTCCGTGCTCGAGAAGGAGATGCTCGGCCTGATCGAGGGCGAGCTGCGGGCCGCCTACGCGATCCCGTCCAAGATGGAGCGCCACAAGGCGGTCGACGCCGCCAAGGCGAAGGTGCTCGCGCATTTCTGCGCGGAAGGCGCCGAGAAGCCGGCGCATGACAAGCTCAAGATCTCGGCGGTATTCAAGGAGATCGAGGCCAAGATCGTGCGCTGGAACATCCTCGACACCGGCAAGCGCATCGACGGCCGCGACGTCAAGACGGTGCGTCCGATCCTCTCCGAGGTCGGCGTGCTGCCGCGCGCGCACGGCTCGGCGCTGTTCACCCGCGGCGAGACGCAGGCGCTGGTGGTCGCCACCCTCGGCACCGGCGAGGACGAGCAGTACGTCGACGCGCTGACCGGGACCTACAAGGAGACCTTTCTCCTGCACTACAACTTCCCGCCATTCTCGGTCGGCGAGACCGGCCGCATCGGCGCGCCCGGGCGGCGCGAGATCGGC
>DATBZM010000257.1:0-3146 GCA_036513175.1 Xanthobacteraceae bacterium
CTCAGGCACCAGGACCGCGTGGCTGGACGATCTGGAGAGAGACGCGCTTGCGTCCACCGAAGGGGACATCCGCGCCGCGAGGCTCGGGTTAAGCTCTCAGGTACCGCAACAGATGGGGACTATTGGTCGGCTGCGGCCGGCTTGGTCCATGTCTGTTTGCGGAGACCCCTCGTGGCACACATCGCCGTCATCGGCGCCGGCATCACCGGCATCACCACCGCCTATTCGCTCCTCGACCACGGTCACACCGTCACGGTGTTCGACCGCCATCGCTACGCCGCGATGGAAACCTCGTTCGCCAATGGCGGGCAGCTCTCGGCCAGCAATGCGGAGGTGTGGAACCATCCCGCGATGCTGATCAAAGGCGTGAAATGGCTGTTTCGGCGCGACGCGCCGCTGCTGCTGAACCTCAAGCCGAGCTGGCACAAATATTCCTGGCTCGCCGAGTTTGCGGCGCAGATACCGCATTATCGCCGCAACACGGTCGCCACCGTCCGGCTTGCGCTGGCGGCGCGGCGCGCGCTCTTTGCGATGGCCGAGCGGGAGGGCATCGCGTTCGATCTCGAGCGGCGCGGCATCCTGCACGTCTACGGCGATCGCGCCGGCTTCGAGCATGCGCGCGACGTCAACGCGCTGCTGCAGGCGGGCGGGCTCGAGCGCCACGCGGTCAGCGACGCCGAGATCAAGGCGATCGAGCCGACGATCCACGGTGATTTCTACGGCGGCTTCTACACCCCGTCCGACGCGACCGGCGACATCCACCTGTTCACGCGCGGCCTCGCCGCCGCTTGCGCGCGGCGCGGCGCGCGCTTCGTCTACGACGCGGCGGTCGAGCGGGTGAGCGCCGCCGACGCGGGCGTGCGGCTGCGCTGGCGGAGCGCGGAGACGCCCGCCGGCGTCGCCGAGGAGAGCGCGGCCGACGCCGTCGTCGTCTGCGCCGGGACCGCGAGCCGTCGCTTTGCCGCAATGCTGGGCGATCGGGTCAACATCTATCCCGTAAAGGGCTATTCGATCACGGTCGACCTCGACGATGCGGCGAGCCGCGCCGCCGCGCCCCGTGTCAGCCTGCTCGACGACGAGGCGAAGATCGTCACCAGCCGCCTCGGCGCCGAGCGGTTGCGCGTCGCCGGCACGGCCGAGATCAATGGTTTCGACCTCGATATCCGCGACGACCGGGTGCGCCCGCTGGTCGCCTGGACCCGGCAGCTCTTTCCCGACGTATCGACCGAGCGCGTGGTGCCGTGGGCCGGACTGCGGCCGATGACGCCGAGCATGCTGCCGCGGGTCGGCGCCGGGCGCCGGCCGCGCGTGTTCTACAACACGGGGCACGGGCATCTCGGATGGACGCTCGCTGCGGCGACCGCCGGCATGGTGGCCGACGCGGTCGACGCGGGTCTGCGCGCGGCAACGCCGACGCGAGGGGGCGTGCGCGTCGGAACGGCGCTCGGGCAGACGCCGTAGCGGCTGCGCGAGGCTTGCCGAGCGGCGGCCCTTCGATCCGCCGTGCGGTTGACGCCGGGCCGTGTGTATGGCATTGTCATACACAGGCGATCGGAGCTCGTGGCCATGACATCATCCGTTCTCAGCGTCCGGCTCAGCGCCGAGGAGCGTGCGCTGCTCGAGGCAGCGTCGTCGCAGGCACGCACCAATGTGAGCGATTTTGTGCGTCGCAAGGCGATCGAGGCGGCCGAGATCGAGGTGATGGAGCGCCGGGTCGTGACAATTCCGGCGAAAGACTGGGCCCGTTTCGAGGCGTGGGCGGCGCGGCCGGCGCGCGCAATCGCTGGGCTTGAGGAGCTCGTCCGCAGAGCGCCGACATGGCGGAAGTGACGCCGCCTCGCGCGCTGACCGAGGAGGATGAGCGAAGTGGTTTCGATTGTGGACGCGAGTCGCTGAATGCGTGGTTTCAGCGGCACGCGTGGCACAATCAGGCCGGCAATATTTCTCGCACCACCATCATCTGCGAAGCCAACGCCAACCGCATTGTCGGCTATGTCTCGCTCAGTGCTGCGCAGATCGAACGCGGATTCCTTGCCAAGGCCGATCGGCGCAACAGGCCGGACCCCGTCCCAGTGACGCTTCTCGGCCAGCTGGCGGTCGCCAAAGCCGACCAGGGAGAGGGGCACGCTCGCTCATTGCTGCGGTTCGCGCTGGCTGCGGCCCTGCGGGCCTCGCGCGAGGTCGGGAGCTTCGGCGTCATAACCCATCCGCTCGATGACACGCTGCGCGCCTTTTACGGCCGCTGGGGCTTCGAGGATGTTCCATTCGATCCGCGCCGCTCGATGATCGTGCGCATGATCGATCTGGAGAAGAGCGGAATTGCGGGTTCCTGACGGCCCTTCCTCCGCGGCACGGCGGGACGTCATGCTCTCACGCCAGCGGATCGATCATCTGCTTGAGCTTGGCCGGATCGAGCAGCACGATCGCGCCGCGCCGGCGCTCGATCAGCCGCACCTTTTCGAGCGCGTTCAGCTCGCGCGTCACCGCCTCGCGCCGCGCGCTCACCCGCGAGGCAAGCTCGGCGTGGGTCGGCGGAGGCGAGATCACGGCCTCGCCCTTGGCCGAGGGACGCGCCAGCCGCACCAGCTCGGCATAGATGCGCTGCTGGACGTTGAGCGTGCTCTGCTCGTTGACGCGGTTCGCCAGCATGCGCACCTGCGAGGCGAGCAGCATCATGAGCTGGTCGCAGACGTCGGCGTGGGCATGCACCGCCTCGCGAAACACCTTCGCGCTCATGCGGGCGAGCACCGTCTCGGTGACCGCGATGATCGCGGTCGAGCGCGGCTGGCCGTCGATGGCGGCAAGCTCGCCGAAGAATTCGCCGTCACGGATGTCGCGCAGGATGACGGTGCCGGGCCCGCTGATCATCATGACGCGGACGTGGCCGTGCAGGATGAAGAACATGTCCGTCCCGCCGGCCTGATAGTCGAGCACCGACTGGCCGGCGCTCGCCCGCTGCCACGCGCAGGCCTGGTCGAGCCGGCGCACGGCCGTGGCGTCGAGCGAGCGAAACAGCGGCAGCTTGCCAAGGGTCTCCGATACTCGCGCCATCCGTAGACCCCGCCGCGTCGCCGCGCGCCTTGTTTGCCCGCGGAGAATACGACAGGATCGCAGCCGGGCGAAGGGCGTGCGCGCCGGCCGACGCA
>DATBZM010000258.1:0-11549 GCA_036513175.1 Xanthobacteraceae bacterium
CGCGGCGCGGGAGATCTCCAGGAACTTCTCGCTGTTGAAGCTCGCTTCCTTGACGCCGACGAAGTTCGGCAGCCGCTCGATCAGCCGCGCCATCAGGTCGCCGGTGATCTCGACGCCCGCGAGGTAGCTCGGCGAGTTGTAGGAGATCACCGGCAGGTCGATCGAGGTGGCGAGCCGCACGAAGTAGTCGAAAATCGCTTCGCGCGCCGGGTTCCAGAAATAGGGCGTGATCGCGAGGATGCCGTCAGCGCCGATTTTTTGCGCGTGCGCCGCAAGCTCGAACGTGTCCTCGACCGCGAGCGCGCTCACGTGGATCGTCACCGGCACGCGGCCGTTGACGGTCTTCACGGCAGCCTCGGCAAAAAGCTTGCGCTCGGGAATCGTGAGGTTGAGCGACTCCGCCTTGTGGTGCGGCCACGAGATCGCCGGCGCGCCGGTGCGCACGTGGAAGTCGAGCAGCCGCTCGAAGGTCGGCAGGTCGAGGCTATAGTCGTCCTTGAGCGGCGTGACGGGGCTCTGCATCACCCCGCGGAATTTGTTCTGCATGGCTTAAGCCAACTCCACCGTCATCCTGAGGAGCCCACCTCGCGTAGCGAGGTGGGCGTCTCGAAGGATGGGCCGCTCGCCGCGATACGTGCCACGTTCCGTCACGATGGTCATCCCGATTGCCGCCGTCTCGAGTGCGTAGGGTGGGCAAAGGCGCGTAGCGCCGTGCCTACGCGGACGCGACGGTGGGCACGCTTCGCTTTGCCCACCCTACGGCTCTCAGAGCTTTTCGCTTCATCCTGAGGGCGGAGCCAGTATCTTGCAAGTGCCGCCGGAAACATTCGATGTTTACCTACTCCGCGGCCACAGCACTGAATGGCGAGCTTGACACATTGCCCACCGCGCGCGAGCAGGAGGCCCCGCCGAGGACGCAGAACTTGGCGCAATGCGGATGATTGAGCGGCACCGCGCGCGCCGCTTCGGCGAGCGTCGCGCCGAGCTCGAAGGCCGGATCGTAGGGGACGAGCGTGCAGGCGAGCACCGCCGGGCGCGCCGCGCCCTTGCGCTTCACCACCATGCGCGAGCTCGCGCACATCACGGCATCGGGCGACTTGCCCAGGATGCCCCAGCAGGCGGCCGTGATCTCCGGCACGTCGGCGCCCGCATCCATCTCGGGAAACAGCACCAGCGCGGCGGGATCGTCGGCATCGACCGGGATCGCGTGCTCGGCGAAGAAGCGCGCGTAGCCGGCGCGCTCGGCCGCAGCGTCCTCGCCCCACATGGTGCGGCCCGCGACCGCGAGGTTGAAGCCGTTGCGGGCGAGCCAGATGAGGCCGTCGCGGGTTGGGGCAAAAGTGCCGAAGCCGCGCTCGTCCTCATGGCGCTCGGGGGTGAAATGGTCGAGCGAGACGCGGATGACGAGCTGGTCGCCGTAGCGGCGGTTGAGCTCGAGCAGCTTCGTCTTGTGGCGCTGCATTGGCCGCATTGCGTTGGTGAGCACGAGGGTGCGCAAGCCGCGCCCGAGGCACTCGTCGAGCAGCGCGAAGAAGTATGGGTTCATGAACGGCTCGCCGCCCGTGAAGCCGATCTCGCGGGTACCGAGCCGGTCGCGCGCGATCTCGTCGAGATAGGGGCGGATGTCGGCGACGTCGAGATAGGCGAGGCGATCGTTGCGCGGGCTCGACTCGATGTAGCAGTTGCGGCACGTGATGTTGCAGCGCGTCCCGGTGTTGAACCACAGCGTATCGAGCTGCCTCAACGCGACGCTGGCACGCGGCTCGCCCGTCGCGGTGCGCCGCGGGTCCTTGAACTTCGCGGCATCGAGGCGCGGCACGTTGCGGCGCGGACTCGTCGGCCACAGCTCCTCGATGCTCGGACGGCCGCGCCGGCGCGTTGGCGTGCGTGTCCACGTGACGGCGCCCGGCGCGAGCGCGACGCCGCTTTCGCGGATCTCGCGATAGGGCAGCGCGTCGCAGCTCGGCCAGAGGCCGCTCGCGAGCGCGTCGCGATAGTCGGGCGGCAGGCCGGCACGGACCATGGCGGTGGCCGCGGCGGCGTGGTCGTAGGCAAGGGCGCAATGCTCGATGCGCAGGCCGCCGTCGATCGGTGTGAGCACGCTGAACCAGCCGCGCGGCGTGCCGTCATGTGCCGGCATGCCGACGACGCCGGCATTGTGCCAGAGCTTGCCGTCGAGGCTTTGCGTGAACGGCAGGCCGCAGTGGCCGCCGATCACGCCGTCGGCCTGCGCGAGATCGAGCTCGCGCCGCTTCACCGCCGCGGCGGTCGAGGCGAAGACGAACTGGTTGATCCGGCTCACGCCGCCGTGGATCACGGCAAGGCGCCGGCCGCCGATCATGAGGTCGATGCGGCGCGGCAGGGCGCCGAGCCACGCGCGCGCGTCGCGATCGACCTGCGTGTCCGCATACGCGAACCAGGCGGACGAGAGCCGCTCGCAGGCGCTGCCGGACGGAAAGCCGCAGCCGCAGTCGGCGGCGCCTTGCGCGAGCTGCTCGTCGCAATTGCCCATCACGACATGGATGCCGGCGCGCCGCGCGAGATCGATGGTCGCGGCCGGTTCGCCGCAGTAGGCGACGAGGTCGCCGGTGCAGATGATGCGGGCGGCCGGAATGCCACGCCGCGCCGCCTCGGCGAGCACAGCCTGCGTCGCCTGCAGATTGCCGAACGGCCCGCCAAACACGAGGGCAGGGCCGTCGATCCTCAATTGCGGCGTCTCGGCCATGACCGATCCAAATGAAACGCGCCGCGGAGCAGGGCTACGCGGCGCGGCATATTCGCATGGAATCGCGCTACGACGCGAGCGTCATGACCGAGCTTTCATACCGACCGGAACCCATGTCGGCACCGGCGAAGATCTGGTGGCGCGCGATCCACTCGAACGACTCCTCGAACGCCTCCTTGGTGTAGGGCTCGAACACGAGCCGCTCGCCCGGGCCCCAGCGGCGGGTGTCCATCATGGCGTGCCAGCGCGTCGGGAACTCGTTCTTGTAGTAGTGCGTGTAGCGCTCCGGCCGCAGGTCGATGTCACGCTGGGCGCGCTTGAGCGCGCGGAAGAATTTTCGCAGATCCTCCGGGTCGGGATTGCCGGTCACGATCGTCCCGATCATGAAGGTGGTGTCGATCACCTTGCGGAAGCCGAGCTGCTCGGCGAAGTAGTAGGGGCCGCTGAACAGGTGCACGGCCGGCGCCTTGCGGTCGATCAGAAGCTCCATGCGCTTGAACAGGAGCCCATCGTTGAACGACAGGTTGATCTTGTCGGCCGCGAGATACTGCTCGAGCGCCTGCACGGTCGAATAGTGGCTGCCGGACTGGAAGCCGACCGAGATCGGCACGCCGGCGAGATCCTCAGGCGTCTGCACGGACGAGTCGGTCGGCACGAACACGCCGGCCGGCGAGACCGAGTAGACGTCGGCGTACATCTTGCCCTTGCCGTTGGAGGCCGCGACATTCACGGTCCAATGGCACGCGCAACTGATGTCCGAGCTGCGGCCCTTTTCCAGCGCCTGGTAGGCGCCGACGCGATTGCCCTGGTCGTGGATCTTGCCGTCGGTCTTCTGCACCAGCTCCTGGAAGATGTAATCCAGGCCTTCATCGCGAAAGTAGCCCTTTTCCTCCGCGACCCACTCCTGCAGGCGGAAGTGCGGCTCGATGACGAATTTGGCCATGTGTTGCTCCTTGACGCGATCGTCCGCCCGCGGCGCCATCGCGCATATGGGGTATAATATCGCAATCCTTCGGGAAAGCCCGCATCAAGCGATCGTTTCTTCACCCCTCCCCTGCAGGGACCCTGCAGGGGAGGGTAAAAAAAACCGCGTTCTCAGCGGCGCTTGGCCGTGCAATTCTCGCCGCCCAAGAAGGATCAAGGGAGGCCGGCATGACGGGATGGGCGCGAAGCCTTGTGGTTGCGGTCGCGATGCTGCTTGCGCCATCCGCGGATGCGGCGCAAGCCTATCCCGAGCGGCCGATCACCATCGTGGTGCCGGCGGCGCCTGGCGGCGTCACCGACCTGCTCGGCCGCGCGCTCGCCAAGCATTTCACCCAAGCCTGGGGCCGCGAAGCGATCGTCGAGAACAAGCCGGGCGCCAACAACCAGATCGCGGCCGAGCTCGTCGCCAAGGCCGCGCCCGACGGCTACACGCTGTTCATCGGACCGGAGGCGACCTTCGTCGTCAATCCGTTCCTCTACGCCAAGCTGCCCTACGATCCGATCAAGGACTTCACCCCGATCAGCGGGCTCGTCAGCATCCACCACGCCCTGATCGTCAATCCGGCGCTGCCGGTCAAGAGCGTTCCCGATCTGCTGGCGCTCGCCCGGGAGAAGCCGGGCGGGCTCAACTACGGCACCTTCGGCATCGGCTCGACCGGCCACCTCAACATGGAGATGCTCGAGCACGACACCGGCATCCGGCTCGTGCCGGTGCACTACAAGGGGGCAACGCCGGCGCTGACCGATGTGATGGCCGGCCACATCCAGCTCATGTTCATCAGCGTCGGCAGCGCGGCGCCGCAGGCCAAGGGCGGCAAGGTGCGCATCATCGCGATCGGCGCGCCGCAGCGGCTGGCTGGGCTGCCAGACATCCCGACGATTGCGGAAAGCGGCGTGCCGGGTTTCGAGGCGGTGTCATGGTTTGCACTCTACGGTCCCGCCAACATGCCGGCCGCGGTGGTCGACAAGATCAATGGCGAGGTGCGCAAGCTCTTTGCGGATGCGGCGTTCAACCAGACCTTCATGGCGCCGCAATATTTCGAATCGCTCGCCGGCTCGCCGGCGGAGCTCTCCGCCCGTCTCTCTTCGGAGGCCGCGAAGTGGAGCAAGCTCATCCACGACGCCAACATCAAGCTCAGCGAATAGCGAATGGCGAATAGCGAGTAGCGAGTAGCGACTAAAGCGTCCATTCGCTATTCGCCATTCGCAACCACCTCAGAGAGTGCTGCAATGACCGACAAGAGTGATCTGCCCGACGACCTAGCCAAGTTCCGCGACAGCTATGTCGAGCTGTTCGGCACGCTGCCGCCGATGCCAGCCGCGCGCTTTTCCTTTTCGGGCGACGTCGACCCGGACGGGCTGCGGCTCATCGAGCAGCTGCGCGCGCACGCGTTCCATTCGCACGTGTTCGACACCAAGACGACCAACCTCATGCTCTTCGGCATGCTGCTGGTCGAGCGGCTGCAACCGGCCGCGCAGGTGCACGCCTTGGCGGCGCGCCGCGCCGGCGCCAGCTGGGAGGAGCTGCAGAAGGTGGTCGAGCTCGCCTCCGCGACCGGCGCGCTCGCGGCCGCCAATCTCGGCGGCGGCATGCTGCAGGCGCTGCGCGAGAAGGAGACGTAGTCCGGATGAGGCGCGAAAGCGCCGATATCCGGGATCACAAGACCCCGCATGTCGCTGCGCTCATGCGGGCGACCCGCTACAACGATCTCCCGAATCCAAGAGGAAACGCCGTGAAACAAATGCTGGCCGTCATCGCGCTCGCTACCGCTTTGACAACCGCCGCTCACGCGCAGACCTACCCGTCGCGGCCCATTACCCTGATTGCGCCGCTGAGCGTCGGCGGCTCGACCGACATCATCGCGCGCATCATCGCGCAGGGCATGAGTCAGGCGCTCGGGCAGACCATCATCGTCGAGAACACGACGGGCGCGGGCGGCACGGTCGGCGAGGGGCGCATCGCCCGCGCGAGGCCCGACGGCTACACCATCGGCATCGGCCAGTGGGGCACCAACGTCGCGAACGGCGCGATCTATCCGCTCAACTACGACCTGATGAAGGATTTTGCCCCGGTCGGACTGATCGCGACGCAGCCGTTCTTCATCGTCGCCAAGAAGTCGATGCCGGCGAACAATTTGAAGGAGCTGATCGCCTGGCTGCGCGCCAATGCCGACAAGGCGACCATGGGCAATTCGGGCGTCGGCTCGCCGAGCCATGTGGCGGGGTTCCTGTTTCAGAAGGCGGTCGGCGCGAAATTCACCATGGTGCCGTATCGCGGTGCCGGGGAGTCGACGCAGGCGCTGCTCTCCGAGCAGATCGACGTGCTGCTCAACACGCCCGCCGTCTCGGTCGCGCAGATGCAGGCGGGGGCCATCAAGGTCTATGCGGTGACCGCCAAGGACCGCATCGCCATGGCGCCCGACGTGCCGACCACCGACGAGGCCGGGCTGCCGGGTTTCCACTTCTCGTTCTGGCACGCGCTGTGGGTGCCGAAAGGCACGTCGAAGGAGGTCGTTGCGAAGCTCAATGGCGCGCTCCGCCAAGCGCTCGCCGATCCGGCGACGCGCAAGAAGCTGATCGATCTCGCGCAGGAGATTTTTCCGCCCGACCAGCAGACGCCGGAGGCGCTCGCCACGTTCCAGCAGGCCGAGATCGACAAATGGTGGCCGATCATCAAGGAGGCTGGCATCAAGGTGCAGTGAGGCGGCCGTCGCAGAGTGACACGAACGCCTACAACGGCGTCTCCGCCTCGCGTTTCACCAGGATGGTCGCCTCCTCGAGATCGAGCTCGCGCTCGAGGCGGCGCCGCGACTCGTCGGTGATCTTGCCGTCGCGCAGGAGCTGGTGCAGAAACGTGCGTTCGTCGGCGATCAGCTCCATGCGCACGTCGTTGTCGAACCGGAGGCGCGCCAAACCGTCGTCCAGGTCGGCCGGGAGCTGGCGCAGGCGGTGGTCGTGGCGGGCCTGGAGGAAATCGAGCACCTCGGGGCCGAGCTGGCGTTCGGCCGCGATCTGCTCGAGATGCCGGCGGGCGTCGTCGATTGCCGCGGCACGCGCCGCAAGCTCGGCTTCGCGCTCCTGCCGCTGCTCGCCGCGCCCGAGATCGGCAAGGCCGAGCCGGCGGATGACCGCCGGGACCATCAGCCCCTGTCCGACCAGCGTGATGATGATGACGCCGAAGGTGACGAACAGGATGGTGTCGCGCGCCGGAAAGTCCGCGCCGCCCGCGAGCGTCAGCGGCAGGGCGAGGGCCGCCGCGAGCGAGACGACCCCGCGTACGCCGAGGAACGCGATGATGAATGGACGCTGCCATGGCGGCGAAGGATCGCGCCGGCGCACGGCAGCGCTGAGCCAACGGGGCAGATAGATGGTGGGAAAGACACAGACGAACCGCGCCACGATGGCGATCGCGGTGGTCAGCGCGGTCGCGATCGCGATGTCGCGCAGCGGGAAGCGCGCGACGTGATCGAACAACGTGCGCGCCTCCAGGCCGGTGAACAGGAAGACGTTGCCTTCGATCAGATAGACGATGAGGTCCCAGAAGAAGATGCCCTGCAGGCGGGTCGACGCGGAGATCAGCAGCGGGCCGTTCCAGCTCACGTAAAGTCCGCACGCCACGGTCGCGAGCACGCCCGAGCCGCCGAGGTGCTGCGGGATCCAATAGGCGAAATAGGGCGTCATGAGCGAGAGGGTGATCTCGACGCGCGGATCGTGTGCCCATTGCCGCAGCCGCAGGCTCAGCCAGCCGGCCGCGATGCCCCAGGCGATCTCGCCGACGACAATGAGCGCGAAGGTCTCGGTCGCGTGTGGCAGCGAGAAGGCGCCGGTCGAGATCGCGACGACCGCGAAACGATAGAGGATGAGGGCGGTCGCGTCGTTGGCGAGGCCTTCGCCTTCGAGCACCACCATGATCCGGCGCGGCATGCCGAGCCGGCGCGCGATGGCGAGCGGAGCGACCACGTCGGGCGGCGCGATGATGGCGCCGAGCAGGAAGCCGACGCCCCATTGCCAGCCGAGCAGCCAGTGCAGCGCCGCCGCGACCGCACAGGTGGTGAAGATGACGCAGCCGACCGCCAGCAGCGCGATCGGGCGCAGGTTGAAGCGGAATTCGCGCCAGCTCATCGAGACGCCGGCCGAATAGATCAGCGGCGGCAGGAGCACGAGCAGCACGAATTCGGGCGCCAGCTCGATGCGCGGCAGCCCGGGCACGAGCGCGAGCAGGATGCCGGCGACGACCAGCAGGATCGACGGCGCCAGCCGCAGCCGCTGCGCGAGGACCGCGACAGCGACCAGCACGGCGAGCAGGAGCAGCAGGGTCTGGATGGTCGCGGTCATCTTCACCAAGGTCTAGCGTTGGGGCGTTGGCCGGTCAAAGCGCAATCGGCTGCCGCCACATTCGATCTCTCTCCGCCTCATGGTGAGGAGCGTGGCACCGATCTCGGGTGAAACCCGAGATCAGCGTCGCGCGTCTCGAACCATGAGGTCGGCCGATGCGGTGCCGCTTGCGCGCTCGGCCCATCCTTCGAGACGCCCGCCTTCGCTGCGCTACGGCGGGCTCCTCAGGATGAGGACGGAGCAAGTTGGGGAATTAACCTCAGTGTATTGCCGCGCTCGATGTCCGCGCGCTCGGCGCCCGCGACGCCGAGATCGTCGAGCACCTTGACGGCGACGTTCGGCGACCAGAACGGGTAGTCGGTGCCGAACAGCAATTGCGACGAGCCTACGAGGGAGCGGATCGCGGTGAACGGGATCGGATCGATCACGCCGGCAATGTCGTAGTAGAGCTTCTTGAGCTCGGGCAGCACGCCGTTCGGCACGCGGCTGATGAGGTCCTTGCGGTTTTTCGCGATACCAGCAATGCGGGCGGCGAGCATTGGAAGCGCGCCGCCGCCGTGCGAGAAGATCCAGCGAATGTCAGTGCAGCGCGTGAAGGTGCCACCGAACAGCAGGCTGACGATCGCGCGCGTCGAGTCGAACGGAAATTCGATCATCGGCGAGGGGACGTCGGGGAGGATTCCGTCGAACGCCGGCGAGTCGGTCGGATGGAAATAGACCACGGCCTTGCGCCGGTTGAGCTCGTCGAACACGGGGGCGAAAGCAGCGTCGCCCGGCCATTTGTCGCCGTAGTTGGTGACGAGGCCGAAGCCGACCGCGCCGAGCGTATCGAGCGCAAACTCGATCTCGCGCAGGGATGCGTCGACGTCGGGAAGCGGCAGGGTGGCGAACACCGCGAAACGCCCCTTGTGATCGCGCCCGAGATCGGCCGCGTACTCGTTCCACTCGCGCGCGATCTTGCGCGTTGCCGCGAGGTCGCCGAACCACAGGCTGGGCGAAATGGACACGATCGCCGTCGCGATCCCGTCGCGGTCCATCGCCTCGAGCGATTGCGCCGGCGTCCATTGCGCGATGCGGGGAAAATGCACGTGCGTCGCCCGCGCGATCTGGTCATGCGCGTCGGCAAGGTACTTTGGCGGATAGATGTGGTGATGGGTGTCGATGCGGCCCGGCGCCATCGGATATCTCAACAATCAGCCGAGCGCCGCGAGGCCGGCTTGCGCGATCTGCTCGTCCTGGGCAGCCTGCACGCCGGAAACGCCGATCGCGCCGAGGCATTCGCCCTCATGCATGATCGGGACCGCGCCCTGCAGCGGCAGGCCGGCCGGAAATGTCGCGTACGCCGGCCGCTCCTTGATGCGCTCCTCCCAGAAGCGGGATGGCTGGCGGGTCAGCGCGGAGCATTGCGCCTTGCCGGGCGCGACGGTCGCGGCGATCGGCACCGCGCCGTCCATGCGCTCGAAGCCGAGCAGGAGCCCGGCGTCGTCGACGACCGCGACCGCGATCTTCCACCTGTTCTTCTCCGCCTCGGCGACGCAGGCGGCCATCATCTTCTTGACGTCCGCGGCGGTCAGGCAGGTTTTGGTGCGCATGAAAAATCCCTCGTCCGCGCACATTTAGCGGACGAGGGATGCAAATCCAACCGTGGTTTAGCCGAACAGGCCGCTCATCGGCGCGAGCGCGGCACTGTCGGGGAAGATGCTCGCCGCCAGCGCCTTGTCCTCGATGCGCAGGTGATCCTTGAGCACGCCCTTGAGCACGCCGCGCAGGTCGGTGGTCGCCTTGAGGTCGCGCTTCTCGAACAGGTCGGTCTCCTTGAGACCGGGCCAGTCGGCGAGCACGCGGCCGCCTTTGAGCGCGCCGCCGGCGAGTAGCGCCACCGTGCCGGAGCCATGGTCGGTGCCGTTGTCGCCGTTGATATGGGCGGTGCGGCCGAACTCGGTGACGAGCACCACCACGGTCTCCTTCCATGCCGGGCCCATGCCGGTCTCGAACGCCGCGATCGCGCCGTCGAGGGCGCCGAGCAGGTTGCCGAGCCGGCCGCCGACGGCGCCCTCGTCGATGTGCGTGTCCCAGCCGTTGACCGCGACCGCGCCGACGCGCGGGCCGTCCGGCCGCGTCATGAACTTCGCGGCGTTGCCGGCGACCTCGGCAAAATAGGCGCGCACCGCCTCGATGCCGGCGACCTGGTCGCGCTGCGCCGGGGTGAGCGCATCGATGTTGCCGGCGGCCGCAAGATGCATGAGGCCGAGCCGGCCCTGCAGCACGCGGGCGAGCGCCGGATCGGAGTGCTGATAGAGGTCGATCAGCCGCAACAGCGTGTCCTCGCTCGCCGGCGCGATGCGCTGCGGCGTCCAGCTCAGCACCGGCGCCGGCCCGCGCACGACGAGCGGCACCACCGGGCCGACGCCGAGCGCGCCCTTGCGGTCGATGCGCGCGTCGGGCTCGATCGCCGCAAAGGCGCGGTTGAGCCAGCCGGATGCGGCGTTGCCGGGCTTGGCAAAGCCGCTCTCCAGCACGTCCTGGCCGTCGAAATGCGAGCGGTCGCGATAGGGCGTGCAGGTCGCGTGCACGATGATCGCCTCGTTCGCCTTGTAGAGCCGGTGCAGGTTGGGCATCGCGGGGTTGAGCGCGAAGAAGCCGTCGAGCGGCAGGCCCGGCGTCTGGCCCGCGAGCGTCAACGCCCTGTCGCCGCGCAGCTTGATCCAGTCGGGATCGCCGACGGGTGCGGCGAGCGCGAGCCCGTCGAGGGCGCCGCGCAGCACCACCACCATGAGCCGCGGGTCGCGCCCTTCGGCGCGCGCGATTTTCGGCAGGAACGGCCAGGCGAACAGGACGCCGGAGGCGGTGAGCAGCTCGCGGCGGGAGGGAGTGTGCAGGTTGATCGACATGGGGGCTCCTCGTGTTCTCTCTCAATGTTGGCGCATGATCTGGTCGGGAAACCGGTATCCAGTTTCCGGGATCGTGCTCTATCGGCGGTGGAATTCGGGGGCCATCAGGGCGATCGCGATCGCCTGCTGGCGGCTGTCGGCGCGCGCGACCGCGCGCCGCGTGTCGGCGGTGGCGAGCGGGCCGAGCGTGGTCTCGACCAGATCCTTGGGGTCGACCGTGGCCTCGACCCGCGTTGCGATGATCTCGGCGATGTCGAGCCGCTGCGCGAGGCCGTCGACCCACGGCCCCTGCACGTCGAGAAAGCCCTCGGGCTGCGGCGGCCGCCACAGCGGCTCGCCGAGCCGCGCGCGCGCCTGCAGGCCCTCGACCACGTTGCCCGGCATGTCCGGCATGGCGCGGCGCATGGCGGTGAGCCATTCGTTCGGCCGCTTGAGCTTGGCCATCGGCGCGTCCCACGTCTCCGGTGCTGCGACCAGCGCCTTGGCGACTTCCTTGAGGTCGCCGTCGCTGTCGCGGAAGCGCTGCTCGAGCGTCTTGATCAGCGCCGGCGGAGGATCGTCGGCGACGAAATGGCGCGCGAGCTTGGTCGCCACGTGGGTTGCGGTCGCGGGAT
>DATBZM010000259.1:0-4512 GCA_036513175.1 Xanthobacteraceae bacterium
CCCTTCGGTGCCGACCTCGCGCGCGACGCGCGTCACTTCGCCCGCGAATGCATTGAGGCGATCGACCATCGTGTTGATGGTCTCCTTGAGCTGCAGGATCTCGCCCGACACCGTCACGGTGATCTTCTTCGACAGGTCGCCACCCGCGATGGCGGTGGCGACGTCGGCGATGTTTCGGACCTGCGCGGTGAGGTTGCCGGCCATGAAGTTGACGCTGTCGGTCAGGTCCTTCCAGGTGCCGGCGACGCCCGGCACTGCGGCCTGACCGCCGAGCTTGCCTTCGGTGCCGACCTCGCGGGCGACGCGCGTCACTTCCGACGCGAAGGCGTTGAGCTGGTCCACCATCGTGTTGATGGTATCCTTGAGCTCGAGAATTTCGCCGCGCACGTCGACGGTGATCTTGCGCGAGAGGTCGCCGCGCGCGACGGCGGTCGTCACATGCGCGATGTTGCGCACCTGGTCGGTGAGGTTGCCGCACATGGCGTTGACCGAGTCGGTCAGATCCTTCCACGTGCCGGCGACGCCCGGCACGTTGGCCTGGCCGCCGAGCTTGCCGTCGGTGCCGACCTCGCGGGCGACGCGGGTGACTTCCGACGCGAACGAGCGCAGCTGGTCGACCATCGTGTTGATGGCTTCCTTGAGCTGGAGAATTTCGCCGCGCACGTCGACGGTGATCTTCTTCGACAGGTCGCCGTTGGCGACCGCGATCGTCACGTCGGCGATATTTCGAACCTGGGCCGTGAGGTTCGACGCCATCGAGTTGACGCTCTCGGTCAGGTCCTTCCACACGCCGGTCACTTCCGGCACCTGCGCCTGGCCGCCGAGCTTGCCCTCGGTGCCGACCTCGCGGGCGACGCGCGTCACCTCCGAGGTGAACACGCCGAGCTGCTTGATCATGGTGTTGACGATGGTCGCGGCCTGCAGGAACTCGCCCTGCAGCGGCCGGCCGTCGACGTCGAGGCGCACCGTCTGCAGGAGGTCGCCCTGGGCGACGGCCGCGACCGCCCGCGTCACCTCGCGGGTCGGCCAGATCAGGTCGTCGATCAGCGTGTTGACCGAGCTTTCCATCTCGCCCCAGGCGCCGTCGGAAAGGCCGAAGCGCACGCGGTGGCGTGCCTTGCCCTCGCGGCCGACCAGCTCGCCGACGCGCTCGAGCTGCTGCGCCATGCGCTGGTTGGCGGACACGATGGCGTTGAACGTGTCGGCGATCTTGCCCTCGATGCCGGTGCGGTCGCCCGCCATGCGCACCGAGAAATCGCCGACCTGCATGGCCTGCAGCGCGTGCAGCAGCTCGTGCGGGTCGAAGGCGGTCGAGCCGCTCGCGGTTCCATTCGTCGCCGGCTGGACCGGGGCAGGCGACCCGTTGAGGGGGGCGACCTCGGGTAGCGTCTCGCTGTTCGGCTGCATGAGGCTCTCCTCCGCGGGACGCGGGCCCGCCTAGGTGGCAGGCGTCCGTGGTTGCGGCTTAACGGTTGTAAATCGCGAGGAAATCCTGGAAAACGCGCGCGCCCCGGCACTCCCCGGAGGGGGCCAGCCAAGCATGGCAGGAGTCCCGTGCATCAAGCCGTCTTCCCCCTCCGCAGCGGGTTCCATCCCGTGTCGGATCTGCCTGCCGGGTTCGCCAAGCGCTGGCGCCGGCGCACATTCAGAACGACAAAACGCTCGTCCGTGCCGTTGGTTCCAGGATGGAGGTAGATTTTTGCCTCATCGTCGAGGGGGAAATGGTCGGATCGTTAAAAGGGGGTGGATGAGCCGCCGGATTTGCCGTTTGGCTCGGCATTTTGCCCAAAGCCGCACATAGGGTCGCGCTGCGGCGGAACGGTGGCTCGGTCGGATGGTTGAGGGTGAGAGAGGAAGCAAAATCGTGCCCAATTCGACCGAGGAACAGGAATGGCGCAGCTTGATCGAGCGGTTGCATGATGGGAATCCCCCGTCGTTGCCCGATGGCATAGCGCCCGTATTCGATGACGCGGCCGCGCGCAATCGCGTCGGCATCGTGATCACCAAGGCTGTCCTCGGCGACCAGCTCTATCAGCTCTATCGGCTCTACTGCGGCGATCCGCCTATGCCTCGCTGATTCATCGGTGGCGGAACTAGCGCTTGCGCTCGGCCACCCACTTGCTGATCGCGGTCGGCAGGACGTCGAGATAGGGGCCGGAGAAGAAGGCCTCGCCGCTGCCGTCGCCGAAATAGCGGTCATAGGTCGCGATCATCGCGCGCATCAGGTTGGCGCAGGCCGGCATCGAATCGACGATCACGTCGCCGAGCTTGCTCGCGTCCGAGGCGCGCGGATCGGATGCGACCGTGCGTGCCACGCACTCGGTCGCGCGGGAGATGAACGGCTGCACGGCCGCGGTGCGCCCTTGGCCCGAAAGATGTGCCGGGGTTTGGCCGAGATCGATATCGGGCGTACCCGCCGTCAGGATCAAGAGCGGCACCGCCGTCAGCGGAGGCAGAATCATCTGATATCCCCCAACTCCCCGCGCCGATTATATGCACCCCTCGCCGCCGCGAAAGCGAAAAGGTGCATCCGAGTTCCCGGTTTGCCGGCGCCCGGCCCGGGCACCGAGCCGATTTACGCTTTGTGATCCATACGCAAGGCGCGCGATCACACGGGCGGCAGCGCGCGGGAACGAACTTTTGCACGCACGCATTCGTGTGTATTGGGCGCATGAAACGGAGGATCTCATGCCTTCCCCAGTACCCCGGCGGGCGGCGCATCGGTTGATCGCGAGCGACCGGATCGAGGGAACCCTGGTGTGCCGCCCGGACGGCACGCAGATCGGGACCATCGAGCGGCTCATGATCAACAAGGCGAGCGGCCAGGTGGCCTACGCGGTGGTCAAGGTCACGGGCTTCCCCGAGTTCGGCGAGCGCCGTTTCCCGCTTGCCTGGGAAATGTTGCACTACGATCGGCGGCGCGGCGCCTATCTGGCCGACGTGAGCGCGCGGGACGTCAGGCTCGGTCCGGGTGCCGATGGCGGATTCGACTGGGGCGAGCGCAACGACGTCGCGCATATTCGCCCCTACCGTCCGCCGACCTTCTGGGGCACGTCATTCTGAACGCGGTGGGACGCGGGCTTTCGCGCATGATCCCGAAAAGTGGACACCGGTCTTCGGAACAGATCATGCTCAAACAATCAATCCCCCGGCTCGATATGCGCGGCTTTGGCGAGCTCGACGGTCGCGGCGAAATCGCTTTTGGCGAACTTGTCGAACGCATCGACGCTCATCAGGTCGGGCTGCACGCCGAGCTTGGCGAGCTTTTGCTTCACGTCCGCGTCCTGCAGCGCTTTTTCGACCTGGTCATGCAGCGCGTCGACGATCGCGCGCGGTGTCTTGATCGGCAGCGACAGGCCGTTCCAGAACACGTATTCGGCCTTCGGATAGCCGGCTTCGGCGATGGACGGAACGTCCGGCAGGAGCGGCACGCGCTTGAGCGTGCTGACCGCGAGCACCTTGAGCTTGTCGCTGCCGAGCGCGGCGGCGGCCGCCGCGAGCGGAATGAAATAGAAATCGATGCGGCCCGCCATCACCTCGGTTAGTCCGCCTTCGCGGAAGGGCACGTGGCGCACGTCGATGTTTGCGGCAAGCCGCAGGCGCTCGGCCGCCATGTGCGAGCCGGAGCCGATCCCGGCCGACGCAAAGGTGATCGCTCCGGGCTTCGCCTTCGCGGCGGCGACGAGGTCGGCCACCGATTTCCATCCGCTCCCCGCATTGACGACGAGAATATTCGGTTGCGTCCCGAACAGCGCGACCGAGGCGAAGTCATGCACCGGGTCGTAGGGCAGCTTGCGGTGCATGACCACTTCGGAGCCCATCGACGACGAGCTGACCACGGCGGTGTAGCCGTCCGCATCGGCCTTGGCGGCGGTCGCAAAGCCGCTCGCGCCGCCGGCGCCGGGCCGTGTCTCGATCACCATCGGCTGGCCGACCTGTTGCGAGACCTGGTTGAGCACGACGCGGGCGACCGTATCGGCCGCGCTGCCGGCCGCAAACGGGCTGATCACGCGGATTGCGTGGGCGGGGTACTGCTCGGCGTCGGACGCGGCCGTCGCAATCAGCGTCGCGACGAGAAGAGCGCTCGCGACGGCGCCCCATGCTGCGCGCAGTGATGGCACGAAAACCTCCCTGGCGCATGTTCCGGCGAAGTGGACCCCGGTTCGCCGGCAAGAACATGCGCCAAATAAAGACCGGAGTTCCTCCCGCGAACCCCAATTGCCGCGAACCTCGCGCGTTTCCGCGCCGGCCGCAAGGGAGGCGCCGCGTCGCAGGCTTGCGCCGGCCGGGCCTCTCGTGTTCGATCGCGCCGTCCTGGGGGCCGTCCGTGGCCAAGCGAAGCGAAGTCGAAGCTGCGTTGCGGCGCCTGGCCCCGCGCATCCCGCCGCACGAGTTCGGCGCGGTGGTCGATCATGCGCTCGACAGCCGCGGGCTCGGGTCAAGCGCGCCCGAGACGGCCGCCTGGCTCTCGCTCGTCGCCTATGTGCGGCACGCCCTCACGGACTACGACGA
>DATBZM010000260.1:0-5072 GCA_036513175.1 Xanthobacteraceae bacterium
TTGGGACGGCCGCGTCGTTCGCATCGGCGGCATCGGTGGCGTCGTCACGCGGGCGGACTGCCGGCGGCACGGCATCGCTTCCACGGTGATGCGCCGCGCGATGCAGGAGCTTGCCGACACGCACCGGCGGGATTTCGGGCTGCTTTTCTGCGAGCCGCGGCACGCACCGGTCTACGCAAAGCTCGGCTGGCAGCGCTTCGCCGGCGACGTCTTCGCCACGCAGCCACGCGGACGCGTTCGCTTTGACGTGACGGATCCTTACGTGCTCGACTTGGCGCTCGCACCACGCACCGGAACACTCGATCTGCGCGGCCTGCCCTGGTGACGCGCGGGTCAGCGCGCCGGCGCGAGCCGCATTGCGGCTTTCGTGACCGGCGTGATGCGCAGCGCGGTCAGGCGATTGCGCTCGCGCCGCAGCACGCGGAAGCGGAAGCCGTAGAAGGTGAAGCTCTGGCCGGGGTCGGGGATCAACCGCGCCTCGTGGATGACGAGACCGGCGATCGTCGTCGCTTCCTCGTCGGGCAGATTCCAATCCATCACCCGGTTGAGGTCGCGGATCGGCACCGCGCCGTCGACATTGACCGAGCCGTCCGGCTGCGGCCGCACGCCCGGAACCGCGACGTCGTGCTCGTCCGTGATGTCGCCGACGATCTCCTCGAGGATGTCCTCCAGCGTGACGATGCCCATCATCTCGCCGTACTCGTCGACGACGAGCGCGAACGGGGTCTTGCGCCGGCGGAACGCCTTGAGCTGCTCGCTGAGCGGGCGGACCTCCGGCACGAACCAGGGCGGCCGCGCGATTTTTTCCAGATCGATCTTGGACGGGTCGCCGTCGCCGGCCCGCAGCGCGTGCAAGAGATCCTTGGCGTGCAGGATGCCGACGATGTTCTCCGGCGTGTCGCGCCACAGCGGCACGCGCGTCACCGGGGCGGCGAGGACCGCCGCCACCGCCTGCTCGGGCGGCTGGCCGGCGTCGACCATGATCACCTCGGTGCGGTGGATCATCACGTCGGCGACCGTGAGGTCGCGCAAGTCGAGCAGGCCGCCGAGCATGTCGCGGTCGAGCTTCTCGACGCCGCCCTCGCGGTGAAACAGATCGACGGTGCCGCGCAATTCCTCGTGCGGCGAGAGGATCGGCTTGTTCTCGCCGACCTTGAAGCCGAACGCGGCGAGGATGCGAGCGACCAGCCAATAGACCGCGGCGAGCACAGGCGTGAGCAGCCGCACCATCCAGGCGATCGGACGCGCCACCGTCAGAGCAAAACGATCGGGCGAATCGATCGCGGCGGTCTTCGGCAGCACCTCGCAGAAGACGACGATCACGACCGTCATGATCAGGGTCGCGGCGATAACGCCGCTCGAGCCGAACCATTTGAGCAGCAGGCCGGTCGCGAGCGTCGAGGCCGCGATGGTGGCGACGTTGTTGCCGACGAGCAGCGCGCCGATCAGCTCGTCGCGCGCCTCGAGCAGCCGGTTGACGATGCCGGCCTTGGGGTCGCCGTCCTTGGCGAGCCGCATCATGGTGGCGCGCGATGACGCGGTGAGCGCGGTCTCGCTCCCGGAGAAGAAGAACGCTGCCAGGAGACAGACGGCGACCGCAGCAAGAACCAGCCAGTCGGCAGTGCTCATGGGGCGAGCTTGTGGACGAGGAACGAACGCACCTCGGCGGCGTCGACATCGGACGCGACGAAAGCCTGGCCGATGCCGCGGACGAGAATGAACGTCAGCCGCCCGCGCCGCACCTTCTTGTCCTGCGCCATCAGATCCATGAGCTCGTCGACGCCCGGTACGCCGCCGGGTACCTGAGAAATGTGGGTCGGCAAGCCGACCTTGCCGAGGTGGCGCTTGACCCGTTCGGCGTCCGCCGGCGGCGTGAGCCCGCGCGCGGCGGAAAAATCGAAGGCGAGCGACATGCCGAGCGCGATCGCCTCGCCATGCAGCAGCCGGTCGGAAAATCCCGCCGCCGCCTCGAAGGCGTGCCCGAACGTGTGGCCGAGATTGAGCAGCGCACGGTCGCCGGTCTCGCGCTCGTCGCGCGCGACGATGTCGGCCTTCATGCGACAGCTCGTGGCGATCGCGTGCTCGCGCGCCGCGGCGCGGCCGGCAAAGAGGTCGTCGGCATTGGCCTCGAGCCAGGCGAAGAAGCCGGCATCGCCGAGCAGGCCGTATTTGGCGACCTCCGCATAGCCGGCGCGGAATTCGCGCGCCGGCAGCGAATCGAGCAGTTGCGTATCGATCACCACCAGGATCGGCTGGTAGAAGGCGCCGATCAGGTTTTTGCCGTAGCGCGAATTGATCGCGGTCTTGCCGCCGACCGAGGAGTCGACCTGGGCCAATAGGGTGGTCGGCACCTGCACGTAGTCGAGGCCGCGCCGCACCGCGGCGGCGCAGAAGCCGGCGAGATCGCCGACCACGCCGCCGCCGAGCGCGATGACCACGTCGCCGCGCTCGATTCGCGCCGCGATCAGCGCATCGCACACGCGCTCGAACATGGCGATGCTCTTCGAGCTCTCGCCGGGCGGCACGCTCGCATGGGTCGCCGCGATGCCGGCGGCGGCGAGCGCTGCTTGCGCGTCCTCAAGCAGAATATGCTCGACATTCACGTCAGTGACGATCGCCGCCTTGGCGTCCGGCTTGAGCGCCGCGATGCGGCTCCCCAGCGACGAAAGAAGCCCGCGGCCGATCACGATGTCGTAGGAACGCGCGCCGAGCGCAACGCGCACGGTGGTGGGCTCGCCGGGACGCAGCGGAGCGGTCATGCGGCGGCCTCCGGCGCGCCGACATGCGCCCGCAGTGCCGCCACGATCTCGTCGACGATCGCGTCATGCGGCACGTCGCGTGACGCCACCGTGAGATCGGCCTCGGCATAGACCGGATAGCGCTGCTCGATCAGCGTCGTGAGCGTCGCGGCCGGGTCGTCGGTCTTGAGCAGCGGCCGGTCGCCGCGCCGCTTGATGCGCTTCAACAGCACGTCGAGCTCGGCCTTGAGCCAGACCGATACGCCCTTGAGGCGGACCGCGGCACGCGTATCGGAATTCATGAAGGCGCCGCCGCCGGTCGCCAGCACCTGCGGCCCCTGATCGAGCAGGCGCGCGATCACCCGCGCCTCGCCGGCGCGGAAATAGGGCTCGCCGTGCCGTTCGAAGAGCTCGGCGATGGTCATGTCGGCCACAAGCTCGATCTCGCTGTCGGCGTCGACAAAGGCGATGCCGAGCCGCGACGCCAGCCGCCGGCCGATCGACGATTTGCCCGATCCCATCATGCCGACGAGCACGATCGAGCGCGCGCCGAGCGCCGCGATCAGCGCGGCGTCGTCGGGCGCGGTAACGGCGTGCTCGGGCAGCGCGACATCGGGCATGGAGTCGATCCGTTCGGCGCCGAGTAGTCCCATAAACACGCCGGGGAAACAACCGCCGCGCCGGCGCGATACCGGGCGGGCGGCGGCCGTCTTTACAAAACTTTACCTTGCCGAGAAGCCTGCGCAACGCGCGCCGACTAGGTTGACGGACGTGGCGTTCCGGCCACGCATTCTCAAGGAGATACCCATGAGCGAGCAAAACAGTGCGGACCGTCCGGTCGCCCGGCGCGGGCGCGGGCGTGCGGCGGCCGTCATGCTGGTCGTGGCGCTCGCCGGCGGCCTCGTCGGCGCGTTCGCGACCCAGTCCCTCGGCCAGGGTTATGGCCCACCCTGGCACATGACGGTGATGGGTCCGGGCGGCCACGGACCGTTCGGCGGGCCGCCCCTCACCCCTGAGGAGATGGCGGCGCATGCGGACCGCATGGTGCGCCATCTCGCGATCGAGATCGACGCCAGCGCGGATCAAACCGCAAAGCTCGAGACGATCGTGAAAAGCGCGGTGACCGACCTTGCGCCCATGCGCGACAAGATGATGGCGGCGCGCCAGCAGGCGCGCGGATTGCTGACCGGACCGACCGTCGACCGCGCCGCGATCGAGAAGCTGCGCGCCGAGCAGGTCGCCAATATCGATGCCCTCACCAAGCGCATCACCCAGACGCTCGGCGACATCGCCGACGTGCTCACCCCCGACCAGCGCCACAAGATCGACGAGATGCTGCCGCGGCCCGGCGACGCCCCGGGTGGGGGCTACTGGCGCATGTGGCATCGGGGCTAGCATTATTATTAGAGCATGATCTTGTCCGAAAACCGGTACCCACCCCGGATCAAGTCCGGGGCAGGCTTTTTCGGGATCATGCTCTGATGCCACGCATCCTGCTGATCGAAGACGACCTGCGCCTCGCCGAGATGGTGGCCCGCTATCTCGGCGAGGCGGGCTTTGCCGTCACGCATGCGGCAAGCGGCAAAGGCGGCATCGCCGCCGCCGGCCGAGATGCCTACGATGCGCTGATCCTCGACCTCATGCTGCCCGACATGGACGGGCTCGACGTGTGTCGCCAGGTCCGCGGCCACGCCGATACGCCGATCCTCATGTTGACCGCGCGCGGCGACGCCATGGACCGCGTGGTCGGCCTCGAAATGGGCGCCGACGACTATCTGCCCAAACCGTTCGAGCCGCGCGAGCTGCTCGCCCGCCTCAAGGCGATCCTGCGCCGCCGCGGCGGCGAGGCCAATGCCGACGTGCTGCGCTTCGGCCGGTTGCAGATCGATCCCGGCGCGCTCGAAGTACGCCTCGACGGCGAGCCGCGCCCGCTCACCAGCCACCAATTCGCGCTGTTGCTCGTGCTCGCGCGCCACGCCGGCCGGGTGATGTCGCGCGACGCGATCATGGACCTCATCAAACACGAGCGGCTCGAGGCCTTCGACCGCTCGATCGACGTGCACATCTCGCGCATCCGCGCCGCGATCGAGGACAATCCGAAAAAGCCGCGCCGGGTGATCACGGTGCGCGGCGCCGGCTACGTCTTTGCCAAGGCTCAGGACTGAGGGGCTGCGGATGAAGCACCTCTACCAGAAGATCTACCTCACCATCATCGCGAGCCTCCTGCTTGTGGTGCTGGTCGCGGGCGGGGTATGGCGGCTCGGCGGCGACCGCATGCCGGTCGCACAGGCTTTCGAGATGGCGGGCGAGCTGGCGGCCGCGGCGTTGCCGCCC
>DATBZM010000261.1:0-17643 GCA_036513175.1 Xanthobacteraceae bacterium
CCCGCGACCGCGCGTGCCCGAGCCGATGCCGCCGCCGGTCGCGACGCCGGACGTGGTGCCGACGGGGGGACAATTCATCGAAGCGGTCTACAGCGACGCGGCGGGACGCCGCGCCTACAAGCTCTACATTCCCGGCGGTTATCATGGTCAGGCGATTCCCCTGGTGGTGATGCTGCACGGCTGCACCCAGTCGCCCGACGATTTCGCCGCCGGCACGCGCATGAACGTGATCGCCGAAGAGGAGACCTGCCTCGTCGCCTATCCGGCCCAGGACAGCAACGCCCACCCGGCGAAATGCTGGAATTGGTTTCGCCCGGGCGATCAGCGGCGCGGCCAGGGCGAGCCATCGCTGATCGCGGGGATCACCCGCCAGGTCATGCACGACTATGTCGTCGATCCGCGGCGCGTCTACGTCGGCGGATTGTCTGCCGGCGCCGCCGCAGCCGCCGTCATGGGGGCGGCGTACCCCGATCTCTTTGCCGCGATCGGCGTGCACTCCGGCCTGGCGTGCGGGGCCGCCAGCGACGTGTCATCCGCATTCGCCGCCATGCGGCAAGGCGGGTCGCCGTTGCCTCCGACATACGCCGACGTCTCCACTGCTGCGGAACAGAGGCCAATCGTTCCGACCATCGTCTTCCACGGCGATTCCGACACCACCGTGCATCCGCGCAACGGCGACCATGTCATTGCCCATGCCAAGGGAACGACGAGCGCGCAGACCAAGGTGCATCGCGGAAGGAGTCCGGGGGGACACGCCTATACGCGCACCCTGCATCTCGACGCGAGCGGGCGCACTATCCTCGAGCAGTGGGAAATCCACGGTGCCGGCCACGCATGGTCGGGAGGCAGTCCCGCCGGTTCCTACACCGATGCGCGTGGGCCGGATGCGGCGAGGGAGATGCTGCGCTTCTTCCTGGAGCATCAGCTCTCCGGCTCCGTGACGCAATGAGGATTGGCCGCCCGCGCCGAGCTCTCGTGCTCAACTGCACAGGCCGCCTTGACGTCGTGCTGGATAGCGCCCGCGCGAACCTGATGCGGCGATGAGCGCGTGAGAGGCAGCCCGCCGCCCGCTCAGGCGCGCATAGGCTCACGGTCGGCTTGAGCGTAGCCCATTCCCCGGCCGGTCATGCAGCCCGCATTCCTTTTTCTCGTCCGCTTCCCACCACCAGCGGCCCGCGCGCTCGGGCTCGCCCGGCGCGATCGCGCGCGTGCATGGCGCGCAGCCGATCGAGACGAACCCCTTGGCGTGCAGCGGATTGACCGGGACCTGGTTCGCGACCGCGAACGCCTGCACCGCCTCGCGCGTCCAGTCGAACAAGGGGCTGAGCTTGAGCAGGCTGCGCGGATCGCGCGTCACCACGTCGATGTCGCCGCGGTTGCCGGACTGGTCGGCGCGCAGGCCGACGATCCACGCCGAGGCTCCCGCCAAGGCGCGGTTGAGCGGCTCGACCTTGCGCACGTGGCAGCAGGCGGCGCGCGCCGCGCGCGAATCGTAGAAGCCGTTGATGCCGTGCGTGCCGACGAGCTCTTCGAGGTGTTGGCGATCGGGGTAGCCGGCGCGGATGCGCCGGCCGTAGCGGCGCTCGGTCGCGGCCCACAGATCGTAGGTTTCGCCGAACATCCGGCCGGTGTCGAGCGTGACGATGTCGATGTCGAGCGCCTGTTCGGCGATGAGATGGAGAATCACCTGGTCTTCCAGCCCGAAGCTCGTGGTGAAGACGATCCTGCCGGCGACCGCCTGGCGAAATCGCGCGATCCGCGCCGCCGGCGGCAGGCCGCGCAGAGCCTCGGCGATGCCATCGGCGCCGCCGGCCGCCGCTTCGCCGTCCCGTCCGTCTTGCGCGGCCACGAGCGAAAGGTTGCCGCCGGCGCCGCGCTCGTCGCGTTCCTCGCCCTTCTCCGGGTCGACCGCGAGCACGAGACCGCCGCCCGCGATCCGTCCGTCGACGTCGAGCACCAGGCGCCCGGTGCGCGGATTGGCGGCGTGGATGTCGGCCGCGATCCGCTGCGCCAGCGCGATCTCGATCTCGCCGACGCAATTGCGGGCGATGACGGCCGACCCGATCGCCGTGAGCTCGCCGGGATCGACCGCATGCTCGATCAGCGCGATCTCGCCGCGGCACTCGGCCATGCCGATGCGCACCGTGACGGACATGCCGGGCGCGAGCGGCTCGTCGTGCAGCCAGAAGACGCGCGCGCGCAGCCGGCGCACCGCCTGGCCGGGCGCATCAACCGCCGCGATGACGTCGCCGCGATCGAGGAAGACCGGCCGGTCGAGGGTCAGGCCGAGCGACTGGCCCGCGTCGGCCGAGCGCGGCGCCTGCGCCTCGTTGGGAACGGGCCACGCTTCGATCGACGCCACCCGCGCGCGCGTGCCGCGCGGCGCGATCGCGATCTCGTCGCCGACCGCGACGCGCCCCGTCTCGATGCGGCCCGCGATGATGCGCAGGTCGTCGAACTTGTAGACGGCCTGGACCGGGATGCGCAGCGGCAGGTCGGCCGCGGGCTTCGCGATCGAGAAACGCTCGAGCACGTCGAGCACCGTCGGGCCGGTGTGCCAGGCCATCGACGCCGAGCGCCGCGCGACGCCATCGCCGTGGCGCGCCGAGATCGGGATGATGGCGGTCGCCGCCAGTCCGAAGCTTGCGAGCTGGCGCGCGATCTCGGCTTCGATCTCCTGGAACCGGCTCGCGCTGAAGTCCACCTTGTCCATCTTGTTGATCGCCACCGCGGCCTGATGGATTCCGAGCAGGTGCAGCAGATTGGCGTGCCGGCGCGTCTGCTCGCAGACGCCCTCGACGGCGTCGACGATCAGCAGCGCTGAATCGGCCTGCGCGGCGCCGGTGATCATGTTGCGCAGGAATTCCGCATGGCCCGGCGCGTCGATCAGGACGATGTCGCGCGCGGCGGTGCGCAGGCGGATCTGGCTGGTGTCGAGCGTGATGCCCTGGTCGCGCTCGGTCTGCAGCGCGTCGAGCAGGAAGGACCATTCGAACGGCATGCCGCGGCGGCGGCTGACGTGCTCGAGCGCGTCGAGCTTGCCGTCGGGCAGGCTGCCGGTCTCGTGCAGCAGGCGTCCGATCAGCGTCGATTTGCCGTGATCGACGTGGCCGACCGTGACGACGCGGATCAACGGCCGGTGGCTGGTGGTGCGGGACGGCGCGGAAGTCTCGGCAACGAGGATGTTCATGTCGGCGCTTTCATGCGGAAACGATGATCACAGGTAACCGGTCGTGCGCAGCCGCTCGAACGCGTCCTCGGACTCGTGGTCCATGGCGCGGCCGGCTCGCTCGGGGATTCGCGTCGCTTCGAGCTCCGCGATAATCGCGTCGAGCGTTGCGGCCTGCGACGCGACCGGAGACGTGATGTCGCGGTCGCCGAGCGAGCGGTAGCGTTTCCCGTCGCGGGCGAAATAGAGCGGAATGACCGGAATGCCCTCGCGCCGCGTGTAGGCCCAGATGTCGAGCTCGGTCCACTGCAGGATCGGATGAATGCGCAGATGCGCGCCGGGCGGCGGGGCGGCGTTGAAATGGTCCCAGAACTCCGGCGGCTGGTCGCGCACGTCCCATCCGCCTTCGCGGCCGCGCGGCGAGAACACCCGCTCCTTGGCGCGCGTCGGCTCCTCGTCGCGGCGAATGCCGGCGATCAGGCCGTCGAAGCCGTATTTCGCGAGCGCGAGCTTGAGCCCTTCGGTCTTGCGCGCCGCCGAGCGCGCGGCCGGCGGCAGGGTCGGGTCGATGCCCTCGAGCGGCGGGCATGGCTCGATCTTGAGGTCGAGATTCCATTCGGCCGCGTAGCGCTCGCGGAACGCGTACATCTCGGGAAACTTCTTGCCCGTATCGACATGCAGCGCCGGGAACGGCACGCGCCCGAAGAACGCCTTGCGCGCGATCCAGATCATCACGTTGGAGTCCTTGCCGAGCGACCACAGCAGCGCGATGCGCCGCAGCCGCGCGAAGGCCTCGCGAAAAATGAAGATGCTCTGCGCCTCGAGCTCGTCGAGCCGGTCCATGGGCTCACTCCGCTCCCGGCGCACGCCCGGCGGCCCCGCCGCGGGCAAATTGCATCTCTGTTCCTGCGTTCGGCCCCATCGAATTTTCCCCATCACATAGGTCCAATAGGAGAATATTTTTCTATTTGCAGCGCTAAAAGGCTTTCTATATGGAAAATAATTCTCGTCAACCGGAGAATTGACCAAAATGACTTCCGCACCTGGATTTTCCCGCTTCCGCCAGCAGACCGTGCTCCTGGTCGGCTCGGGCGCCGTCGCGGTCGCGCTGATGCAGCGCCTCCTCGCGGCCGGCGCACGCGTGCGCTGGCTCTCGCAGGATGTGGACGTCGCCGAGGAAATCTGGCTCAGCGGCCGGCCGGGCAGGATCGAGATCGCCTTCCGCGCGCCGCGCGTGCTCGATTTCGAGGAAGCGGCAGCGGTGATCGCGACCGTTGGCGAGCCGATCGCCAGCGCCGTCGCGGCGCAGGCGCGCGCGCTGCGCCGTCCGGTCGCGGTGCTGGGACGGCCCGAGCTGTCCACCTTCGACCTCGACGACACCGACGGAAGCGGCTCCGGCGACATCGAGCAATCCTGGCTCGGCGCGCCGCTGCGCCGGGTGGGCGCATGGTTTTCCGATCGGCTGGCGAGCTCGATGGCGGTGCTTGCGTCGCTGCCGCGCTCGTTCGGCGCGTAACGGTTTCGACCGTGAGCCGGAGAAAGCGATGAAACGTGCCATCACGGCGCTCGCCGCAGCGGCGATGATCGCCGGCGCCGCGCAGGCGGCCGACCTCACCCTGCTCAACGCGTCCTACGATCCGACGCGCGAGCTTTACGCGCACCTGAGCAAGGCGTTTGCCGAGCGCTACACGGCGCGGAGCGGACGAACGATCGAGATCAAGACGTCCAACGCCGGCTCGGGCGCGCAGGCGCGCGCCGTGATCGACGGCCTGCAGGCCGATATCGTCACCCTCGCGCTCGCCTTTGATGTCGACGCGATCGCCGATCGCGGGCTGATCGCGGCCGACTGGCAGAAGCGCTTGCCGCAGAATTCGTCGCCCTACACGTCGACGATCGTGTTCCTGGTGCGCAAGGGCAATCCCAGGGCGATCCGCGATTGGGACGACCTGGTGCGGCCGGGAATCAAGGTGATCACGCCCAACCCGAAGACCTCCGGCGGGGCGCGCTGGAACTATCTGGCGGCCTGGGGTTACGCCGTGAAGCGATACGGCAGCGACGAGAAGGCCCGCGACTTCGTCAAGGCGCTCTACGCCAACGTGCCGGTGCTCGACACCGGGGCGCGCGGCGCCACCATGACGTTCGTCGAGCGCGGCATCGGCGACGTGCTGGTGGCGTGGGAAAACGAGGCGTTTCTTGCCGTCAACGAGCTCGGCAAGGACCGGTTCGACATCGTGGTGCCGAGCATCTCGATCCTCGCCGAGCCGCCGGTCGCCGTCGTCGACAAGGTCGTCGACCGCAAAGGCACGCGCGCCGCGGCGCAAGCCTTCCTCGACTATCTCTATACGCCGGACGCGCAGGCAATCATCGCCCAGGATGGCTACCGTCCGCGCGATGCGACGGTCGCGCCGCAATACGCGGCGCGCTTCCCGCAGGTCCAGCTGCGCACGATCGCGGATTTCGGCGGCTGGCGGAGCGCGCAGGCGACCCACTTCAACGATCGCGGCGTCTTCGACTCGATCTTCGGTCAATAGGCAAAGGCAGCGGACGAGGTCCGGATTGAGCGCCGCGGCGGCCGGCATGCGACGAAGCAGAAGCGTGATCCCGGGATTCGGCATCACGCTCGGGACCACGCTGCTCTGGCTGTCGCTGGTGGTGCTGATCCCGCTCGGCGCCCTCTTTCTGAAAACCGCGGAGCTCAGCGCCGCGCAGTTCGTCGCCGTCGTCACCAGCCGCCGCGTGCTGCACGCCTTCGAGCTGTCGTTCGGGCTGTCGCTTGCGGCGGCAGCGGTCAACCTCGTGTTCGGGACGATCGTCGTCTGGGCGCTGGTGCGCTACCGCTTTCCCGGCCGCCGCCTGCTCGATGCGATCGTCGACATTCCGTTCGCCTTGCCGACCGCGGTCGCCGGCATTGCGCTGACCAGCCTTTATGCCGAGGGCGGCTGGATCGGCGGCCTGCTCGCGCCGCTCGGCATCAGGGTCGCCTTCACGCCGCTCGGCATATTCGTCGCTCTCGTCTTCATCGGCTTGCCGTTCGTGGTGCGCACCGTGCAGCCGGTGCTGGAAGACGTCGACCGGGAGCTCGAGGAGGCGTCCGCCTCGCTCGGCGCGAGCCGCTGGATAACCGTCCGGCGGGTGCTGTTTCCCAGCATGCTGCCGGCCTTGCTGACCGGCTTCTCCCTCGCGTTCGCCCGCGCGGTCGGCGAGTACGGCTCGGTCATCTTCATCGCCGGCAACCTGCCGAATGTTTCTGAAATCGCGCCGTTGCTGATCGTCATCCGCCTGCAGGAATTCCGCTACGCCGACGCGACCGCGATCGCGATCGTCATGCTCGCGGCGGCGTTCGCCATGCTGTTCGTCGTCAACCTGTTGCAGCGCTGGTCCGAGATACGGATGGGGAAACGCCAGTGACGGTGCTGTCCAGGCCCGAGACCGTGATCGAGGCCATGACCGAGGCCATGACCGAGACCATGAGCGAGGCCGATCTGCTCGAGCCGCAGCTCATGCCGAGCGCGGCGGTGCCGCGCCGCGCCGCAGGCGTGCGCGAGGATCCCGCCTGGGTGCGCGGGTCGGTGATCGCCGTCACGGTCGTCTTCCTCGGCGGCTTCATCGTGCTGCCGCTGGTGCACGTGCTCGCCCAGGCCTTCGCCCACGGCATTCGCGTCTACTTTGCCGCCTTGAGCGATCCCGATTCGCTCGCCGCCATCCGGCTCACGCTCGTGGTCGCCGCCCTATCGGTCGCCGCGAACGTCGTGTTCGGCCTCGCCGCCGCGTGGGCCATCACCAAGTTCACGTTTCGCGGCAAGAACCTGCTGATCACGCTCATCGACCTGCCGTTCTCGGTCTCGCCGGTGATCGCCGGCCTCGTGTTCGTGCTGCTGTTCGGGCTGCAGGGCTATTTCGGCCCGTGGCTCGCGGTCCACGACATCAGGATCATCTTCGCCCTGCCCGGCATCGCGCTGGCGACGATCTTCGTGACCTTTCCGTTCGTGGTGCGCGAGCTCATCCCGCTGATGCAGGAACAGGGCACCGAGGAGGAGGAAGCCGCGCTCTCGCTCGGCGCCTCGGGACTGCGCACGTTCGTTCGCGTCACCCTGCCGAACGTGCGCTGGGCGCTGCTCTACGGCGTGCTGCTGTGCAATGCCCGCGCGATGGGCGAGTTCGGCGCCGTGTCGGTCGTCTCCGGCCACATCCGCGGCGAAACCAACACCATGCCGCTGCAGGTCGAAGCGCTCTACGACGGCTACCAGTCCGCCGCGGCCTTCGCGGTGGCCTCGCTCTTGGCGCTGCTCGCGCTGCTGACGCTCTTCATCAAGATCGCCCTCGAAGCCCGCATCGCCAAAGGTCGCACGCCATGAAGATATCGCTCGTCGGCGTTTCCAAGCGCTTCGGCAATTTCACCGCGCTCGACCACGTCGATCTCGAGGTGCGCTCGGGCGAGCTCCTGGCGCTGCTCGGGCCGTCCGGTTCCGGCAAGACCACGCTGTTGCGCATCGTCGCCGGCCTCGACTGGCCGGACGCCGGCGAGGTTCAGTTCGACGGCGAGGACGCGCTCGCCCGCAGCGTCGGCGAGCGCCATGTCGGCTTCGTCTTCCAGCACTACGCCCTGTTTCGCCACCTGACGGTGTTCGAGAACGTCGCCTTCGGCCTGCGCGCGCGCCCGCGCCGCCATCGCCCGGGCGAAGCGGAGATCAGGCGGCGCGTCGCGGCGCTGCTCGACCTCGTGCAGCTCGGCTGGCTCGCGGAGCGCTATCCGACCCAGCTCTCCGGCGGCCAGCGCCAGCGCATCGCGCTCGCCCGCGCGCTGGCGATCGAGCCGCGCGTGCTCTTGCTCGACGAGCCCTTCGGCTCGCTCGACGCCAAGGTGCGCAAGGACTTGCGCCGCTGGCTGCGCAACCTGCACGCCGAGATCCATGTCACCTCGATCTTCGTGACGCACGACCAGGAGGAGGCGCTCGAGGTCGCCGACCGGGTCGTGGTGATGGACAAGGGCCGCATCGAGCAGGCCGGCACGCCGCAGCAGGTCTACGATCATCCGCGCACGTCGTTCGTGCACGGCTTCATCGGCGAAGCGATCGTCGTGCCGGTCGCGATCGAGGCGGGCGAGGTCCGCTTCGACGGCGCCCCGATCGGGATCGACCCGCAGGGACACGCGAGCGGCCCGGCGTCGCTCTTCGTGCGGCCGTTCGACATGACGATCCTGCCGACCTCGTGCGAGCACGCGCTCAAGGGCGTGGTGCGGCGCATCCACGGGATCGGCCCGGCCCGCCGCGTCGAGATCGCGCTCGGCCGCGACGGCGCGCACACGACCGTCGAGGTCGTCGCGCTGCGCAATCAGCAGTGGCGCATCGGCCAGGTCGTCGGCCTGCGGCCGGAGCAGTATCGGCTGTTTGCGGAGTGATGATCGGCAGGCCGGCTCCTCGCGTTTACGCGCCGAACGGGCTGCGGTCGCGTAGCTTCACGCGTGAGCGATCGGGACTGTCTTCACGTGGGCTTCGATGGTCGCGATCATGTCGGGCGAGAGAGGCAAATTCTTCTTCTCGGCGCGCCAGGTCTGATGGAAGCGCTCGACCGTCTCGCGGGCCGTGTCTCGCACCAGCCTGTCGGGCAGGCGCGCCTTGCCGGCTATGTAGGCCAATTCGTCATACGAGAGCTCGTCCATGCGCTTGGTGCGGCCGTAGGTGAGCGCAGCCTTGTCGTCGCGGATGTGGTGGATGGTCGAGACAAAATCGTATGCCGGCGCGAGCACGGCATTTCGCCGATCCGGATAGATCATCGACCAATTCTTGAGATGCATGTCGGCATTGCCGATAAGCGTATTGAAGACGAGACGACGGATGAATTCCGCGATGCCATCGGTCCCGGCTTCCGCGGCAATCACTCTGGCGATGCTGCGATAACTGGCATTCTTGTACTTGTCGTCCGGGTAGACGCGGAAGATTTGCGCGAAATCCTCGATGTGGACCGGTCCTTGCGGGGTTCGGTCGAAGCGCTTCACCGCGAGCGCTTGGCCTTTCAGTTCACCGATGCCTTCAGGGAGGCCCGTGATCGCCGCGAGGTCGACGAGATTCAATTCTGGAACGTCCATGCCGAGCAGGCTGGCAAGCCGCATCATCGCGTATTCGTTCTCGGGTACGCTGTTGTGCACGGTCGATGGCAGCTTCACGATCCAGGAGCCGCCGACGCCTCGCGCCGGGATAGTCAAGCCGCCGGCGGCTTGCTTGACGGCAGAGAACTTGAGTTGAACTCCGGCGAGTGAAAAGCGAAGCGCGTTGCGCCGATGATCGGCGGCATTGTCGGCATTCGCTTCGTTATCGTCTTCCGGCGGCCAAGCCTCGCCGTCGGCGGGGACGATCGTCACGGCGCCGGGCAGATCTTGGCCGAGAACCCACAGCAGGAAGAATTCGCGTTGCGGGTTGACCCCCGCGCGCTCGGCCAGGTACTCGCGCATCGTGCCTTCAGGCAACAGGTTGGCGAAGACGGGCGGCACTCGGACACGGGTTGGCGGAATATCGGTGATGAGGCCTCCCACGGCATCCTTGAACGAGAGGCTGAGCGTGGGCCGGGCTGCGTCATCGATGTAGCTTTGGTTGAATGCAAACAGGGTCCGGTCGCCCGGAACGAGCGTCATTGTGCCGATCGGCTGGCCATGGAGCAGGACGTTGAGGACCGAGACGTCAGGCATCGTCGTCCGCCTCGTTCAGAGAGTAGGCAGGACGCTGAGGTGCGGGAGCCTCGGCCGCGCGGTGCGTGACGACATTGCGTATCGTTTGGAGGGTCTGCGCGGCGCCCCTCACGAGCGGCAGAGCGTGGGAGTTCGGTTTCAGGTGCGTCAGCGTGTCGGCCACACGACGGATTGCCTGATGGTCGCGGCTACTGATCTCCGCGGGTTCAAGCACCTTGGCGGCGTGAATGATTTGCTGCAGGTATTTCGAAGCCTGTGGCGTGCCGTGCAGACCGCGGGCCGCTTTGCTGATGCGGTCAAGCTCGGGCAAGGCCCAAGATGCTGCCTGATGTGGCTGCGACGTCCGCTCCTCGCTGCGCGTTAGGGCTTCGACGGCCGGAACGAGCTTGCGCGGGACGAGCATGACCTCGAGGTCGAGCCCGCGGGCGAGTTCAAGCAGGCTGGAGAGCTGTAAGTCCACAGCGCCAGCCTCAATCTTCGAGAGATGGCTCTGCGGGATTTTTGCCTGGGCGGCGAGCGCCCGCTGGCTGAGCCCCCTCGCCTCGCGAGCGGATCGGAGGCCCGAGGTCAGCAGTTCAGTCGAATAGCGTATCTGATCTGTCATCGCATATCAACTCTTCAATTCAATATGCTTTGATATATCAAAATTGTAGAACAGGCGCAAGAGTTAATATATTTAAGCATATCCCATTGGCAGAGACATATATTTGAGCAGATCAACCTGTCAGTGGGGAAGGGTCGAGCTTGGCTACGCCCCGGAACGCGCTCAAGGGCTTGGCCAGGCGCGTCCACGGAATCGGCCCGGCCCGCCGCGTCGAGATCGCGCTCAGCCGCGACGGTGCGCAGACAACGGGGCCACCATCGGGCTCGATCCCTTCGCAAGCTCGCCGGCAATGCGCGCAATCACGCTCGCCCAGTCGCCCTGCACGGGTTGCCGGAACTGACGCAACGTCGGGTACCATGGGCTGTCGTCGCGGTCGAGCAGCCAGCGCCACTCGGAATCGAACCGGTTGAGCATCCAGATGGGTTTGCCGAGCGCGCCGGCGAGGTGAACGATGACGGTGTCCACGGAGATCACCAGATCCAGCGCTTCGATCAAGGCGGCGGTGTCCGCAAGATCGTTCGTCTCTTCGGTCCAGTCGTGGACCACGACATCGGCCGGCATCGACCTGGTCTGCGCGGCGGCGGCCCCCTTCTGAAGGGAGACGAAGCTCACGCCCCCGACGCTGGCCAGCGGGTCCATCTGCGCGAGCGTTATGGAACGACGCTTGTCGACCGCGCGTGTCGCGGCCGTCGGACCGGGACTGCCGGCCCAGGCGAGCCCGACCTTGCGGCCGGGAAGTGACGCCAATCGCTGGCGCCACGCCGCGACCAGGGACGGGTCCACGGCGAGGTAAGGGACGGGGTCGGGAATCGTCTCCAGCGTGGTATCGAACGCGAGCGGCAGGCTCATCAGCGGGCAATGAAGGTCGAAGCCGGGAAGCGGGTCGCCCCGCGCGACGATCCGCACGCCTTTCGCCTTCACCGCAGAAAGCACGCGCACGAGCGACTGACGCACCTCGAGAACGACGCGTGCGCGCTCGGCCACGAGCGGCGCGTATCGCACGAGCTGGATGACGTCGCCCAGGCCCTGCTCGTCGTGAATGAGCAACGTCTTTCCATCGATCGGTTCGCTTCCTGTCCAGCGCGGCTGATCGAAGGCACGCGGGCCGGGCGTGTCGGGAATCTGGAAGCGATACTCGTAGCCACGCCAACCTTGCGAAAGATTTCCGAGCAGCAGGTCGGCCAATGATTTGTTGAGGCGCGCTTGCGCGCGGTCGGGATCGATGGCGAGCACGCGCCGGGCGCATTCGAGCACGTCGTGCGGTCGCCGGGAGTGCAGGAGCGCGTAGCTCTTGTTGACCAGAACGCTGGCGTTGTCCGGCTCGAGCGCAAGCGCGCGGTCGTGGCTTTCGAGCGACTCGTCGAGCCGTCCCAGCAGGTGCAGCGTGCTGCCGCGACTTGTCCACGCCAGCGCGCTCTTGTCGTCGCGCAGCAACGCGCAATCGTAGCTCGCCAGGGCTTCCGCGTGCCTGTCCAATTTCGCCAACGTATTCCCGCAGCCGATCAGCCCTGCGACGCTTGTCGGATCGAGCGCAAGCGCGCGCTCATGGCTCGCGAGCGCCTCCTCGGCTCGATCCAGCGCCAGCAGTGCATTCCCACGGTTTGTCCAGGCGCCGGCGTTGTTGGGATTGATGGAAAGCGCCTGGTCATGGCTCGCGAGCGCCTCATCGAGCCGCACAAGGCGCTCGAGGGTCACGCCGCGGTTCGTCCACGCGTCGTCATGCTCCGGATCGGCGGCGAGCGCGCAGTCGTAGCTCGCCACCGCTTCGCCATAAATCTGGATGTCATGCAGGACATTGCCGCGCGTGGTCCACGCATTGGCGTGCCCCGGTTCGAGGGCGGTCGCACGATTGCAGCTCGTGAGCGCTTCGCTGTGGCGGCCCAGCTTGTGCAATACGACGCCGCGGTTCGCGTGGGCCTGGGCGTAGCCCGCATCGACCGCGATTGCTCTTTCGTAGCTCGCCAGGGCTGCGGAAAGCCTGCCGAGCTGCGTCAGTGCGGTGCCGAGGTTGTACAGCGCGTGGACGTTATTGGGCTGCAGGCGTAGCGCCTGGGCCAGCGCCGTCAGGGCCTGCTCGGGCTTGTGCAGGGCTATCAGCACATTGCCCAGGCTGTTCAGCGCGTCGAGGAAATCCGGCTTGAGCGCGAGCGCCGTTTCATAGGAGCGGACGGCTTCCTCGGGCCGACCGGTGTCGAACAAGGCGCGGCCACGGCCATGTTGTGCTTCGGCCCAATCGGGCTTGAGCGAGACGGCGCGGTCATAGCTGTCGAGAGCCTCCGCGTGCCGATCGAGGCTGGCGAGGATCATCGCGTGATTGAACAGGACCTCCGCGGAACGGGAATTGGTCTTGAGCGCTCTGGCCAGCGCCTCGAGAGCTTCCGGCAGGCGACCTTGGGCATGTCTGATGGCGCCGAGCAGATAAAGGACGTCGAAATCGAACGGCCGCTTGGCGAGGAGCCGCTCGCACAGCGACTCTGCCTCCGCGTAGTTCCGCTTCTGGAAGTGGACCCGGGCCTGAGCGAGTTTCGCCTGGTGCTTCGAGGAGCGCTGTGCCTGCAAGTGCGCGGGCAACGACATCAACGTGGTCCAGAGGTCATTGGGACATAGGGCGAGCCGCATTGCTGCGGCAGCTCGATCGGTTCAGGAAGCCAACACGGGATGAGGTCATCGCGCGGCGGGAGCGAATCATCGCTCGAATCATATTCGCTGTGCCGGCGTTTGTCCGTAGCGCACGCCCGTGTCCCGTGGAGTGGTTTTTGCCGCGCTTCGTCGGCGGACCAGCCCCGACGGGGCGCGATCGGGGTGCCGGCGTCATTGCCGAGCTGGTTCGGCGGCTGATCGCGATCTCATCCTTTCATCACGCGCGCCGCCATCAGGTGCTGGCCGCGTTGGCGATGACCTGGCGAATGACTCCGCGGATCTGGTCGTTCGACAGGAACAGATCGTGGTTGATGACCCCCCAGCCCTCCTCCGACGCGTCGACCACATGCACGCCGAACAGCTTGAGCTTGGCGGTCTCGGCGGCGCCGGCGCGCGGCACTCCCCCGGCCATCCATCCCGACAGCGCCAGGGCACGGTCATTCGTCGCCGTGATCACCGTGATCTTGCGGGCGAGCGGGCCGATATGCTCGACCGAGCTCGTGAACACGTCCATGTCGACGTCCGGCGCCGCGAACACGAGGGCGCCGATCCGGTCGGCGGCGAGCCCGCCGCGCTCCGCGTAGAGCTCGCGCAGCGCCTCCATGGCCAGCATCGAGCCAACGCTGTGCGCGACGATATTGACGCGGCCGGTGGTCGGGCTCGCCAGCAAGGCGTCGAGCACCGCGTGCAGGGCATCGCGCGACCACATCGCGCTGTCGCGGTCGTAGCCGTAGTCGAACAGCTTCGCGCGGGACGGCCAGCAGAAGGCCACCGTCTCGCCGTGAAACCGGATGCCGTCCGACAGGCGCGCCGCATCGAGCGCCGCGGTCTCGAAGGTCTGGTTGAAGCCGTGGACGTAGATCAGCACGTCGCGCCCGCTGGTCGCCGGCCCGAGCGCGCTCGCCGACTGGCCCATGAGATCGACGCGCTCGAGCCCCCAGTCGGACAGGCCGACCGCGGCGAGCGAGAAGCGGCCGCTGTCGGGCGGCGTGAGGTGCACGCGCGCGAGGCTCATCGCCCAGCGCTCGGTTCCGAACCACGGCCGCTCGCGCGCGCCCTGCACGGGCTTGCGCGTGGTCGCCACCAACAGCGACCGGCTCGCCGAAATGGCCGACGCATCGAAGTTGGCGTCGCCCACCGAGGCCAAGCCCTCGCATCCGCCGAGCGCAAGCGCGGGCGCGACGACGCACGACGCCGAGGCCAGCCCACGCAGCACGTCGCGGCGCGAGATCGCGCCGGCGGAGACTCTCACGGGACGGACGGTCACGCATTCCCTCCGCCCCCAGCCGCCACTGGCCTGATGCCCGAACGCGGCAACAGCAGGGCGAATTCCGGTTCCGTTCCAGCATGATCCCGAAAAAGCCTGCCCCCGACCCGATCGGGGGTGGACACCGGTTTTCGGAAAAGATCATGCTCAAACAAATAGCTAGAGCGTGATGACGATTCGAAGATGAGTCATCACGCTCTCGGGTTCCGGCGCCCGCGCGCGGGCCGGATGGTGGCCTGCGCTCGAAGTCGGGGAACCAGCGCGAGGTCACCGTCACGTCGCGTGCGCGTGACCAAGACTTCGGTCCCGCCCGCTCACTCGACCTTGATATCGGCGGCCTTGATGATCGGCCACCACTTCGCGATCTCGCCCCTCTGCAGCGCGCCGAGCGCCTCCGGCGTCCTCTGGTCGCGGGCAAAGGGCTGCGCCTCCTGCGCGGCGAGTTGCCGGCGCAGATCGGAATCGTCGAGCGCCGCATTGGCGGCGGCGTTGAGCTTGTCGACGATCTCGCGCGGCGTGCCCTTCGGCGCCCAAAGACCGTACCAGGGCGAGACGTAGAGCCCGGAAAGTCCGGCCTCGTCGACGGTCGGGATCTCCGGCAGCGAGGCGAGCCGCGCCTTTGCGGTCACCGCGAAGGCGTGCAGCGTGCCGCCGCGATAGAGCTCGCCGGAGGCCCCGGTGACCTGGTCGAACATCAGCGTCACATGCCCGGCCATCACGTCCATGTCGGCCGCGCCGCCGCCGCGATAGGGCACGATGCGCAACGCGACGCCGGTCATCTTCTCGAAGTAGACGCTCGCGACATGCGCGACCGAGCCGATGCCCGCGGTTGCCGCCGAGGCCTGGTCAGGATTGGCCTTGAGCCAGGCGATCAGGCCCGGGATGTCGGTCGCCGGCACGTCCTTCTTGGTGACCAGCACATATGGGACAGTGGTCAGCGGCGCGATCGGCGTGAGGTCGGTCACGAGATCGTACGGCAGGCGGTACATGGCGCCGTTGAAGACGTGCGTCCCGAGATGCCCGATGCCGATGGTGTAGCCGTCGGGTGCCGCGCGCACGACCCGCGCGACGCCGAGCGAGCCGGCGGCCCCGCCGACGTTCTCGACCACGAGCGGTTGCCCGAGCGCGGCCTGCATGCGCTGGCCGAGCATGCGCGCGAGCGTGTCGGCCGGTCCGCCCGCCGCGAACGGAACGATGACGGTGATCGGCCGCGACGGATAGACTTCCGTCCCCGCGACGGTTGCGACTTGCAGCAAGAGGCCGACCGCGGTGGCGAGGAGACGCATCATGGTGGTGCTCCTGGCAGGACGCATGCGCGGCTCAAGAGCCCCCGCCCTCGGACACGATCCGCAGGGCGCGCACGAACCGGCTGTTGCCGACGTACCAGGCGACGAGGGCCGCGAGCTCGACGATCTCCTGCGGCGAAAAGGCCGCCCGCAGCGCGGCGAAGGCGCCGTCCTCGACCTCGCCGCTCGCCGCCGCCTGATCGACGAAGGCGAGCGCCGCGCGCTCGCGCGGCGCGAACACGGAGGCGTCGCGCCACGCCCGCAAGGCATCGATCTGCGCCGCCGTGGCGCCGCAGGCGAGCGCGATCGGCCGATGCACCGACTGCTCGTAGCCGGAGTCGTTGACCTCCGCGATGCGCAGGATCACCAGCTCCTGCAGGGCGCGCGGCAGCGAGGAGTCCTCGCGCAGCGAGCGCGCATAGGCGGCCTGGGCGCGCAGCATCTTCGGCGCCTGCGCCACCACGCGATGGATATTGAGCACGTGCCCGCGCGTCGCGCGGATGCGCGCGAGCATGTCGGCGAGGATGGGATCGTCGCGCGGCTCGGCGATCTCGCCGAACCGCGACACGACGCGCGGCTCGATCGCGCCCTGCGGCCCGCGGCCGGGATTTTTGCGCTCTGGATTTTCCGCCTGCGACACGATCCCTACCTTTTGCTGCGACGACAGCGACGTCGCAGGCTATCGAATTCGCGCCTCGCCGGTCAATTCGGCGGCGGTTTTTCCACGCTGCAGCGCACGCCTTGGCGCTTGCGCAATTCGTTCATTCATCGCAAGCAACGAGACGTGAGCGAACCAAGCGAGCAAGCCAAGCGAGCAAACCATGACATCCCTGCCCAACGACGTCGCCTGGACGATCCTCGCGCGCATGCTGCTGATCCGCCGCTTCGAGGAGGCAGTGCTCAAGCTCTCCTACGACAAGCAGTTCACCGGCCACTATCATCTCTACATCGGCCAGGAGGCGACCGGCGCGGCCGCCATGCAGGTGCTCGACCGGCGCGACCATCTCGCGACCACCCACCGCAACCACGGCCACGTGATCGCCCGCGGGGCCGATCCCGGCAAGGCGATGGCCGAGATCCTCGGGCGCGCCACCGGGCTCAACGGCGGCCGCGGCGGCACGATCCATCTCAGCGATCCCGACCTCGGCTTCATCTCGACCTCGGGGATCGTCGGCGGCGCCATCTCGCTCGGCACCGGCGCCGGCTATGCGTGCCGGCAGAAGAAGAACGGCGCGGTGGCGGCAGTCTTTTTCGGCGACGGCGCGCTCGAGGAAGGCGTGAGCTTCGAGGCGCTCAACATCGCGTCGCTGTGGAAGCTGCCGGTCGTCTTCCTGTGCGAGAACAACAGCTCCGGCTCGTGGGCGCCGGGCGAAGGCTATCCGACCCTGGTGCATGCGAGCACCGATCTGCGCAGCATCCCGCGCTCGGTCAACATCGAGACCGTGCGCATCGACGGCGCCGACGCCGGCGCCGCCTATGCGGCGATCGGCGACGCCGTCGCGCAGTGCCGCGCCGGCAAGGGTCCGGTGTTCGTCGAGGCGATGACCAAGCGCTGGCCCGGCAGCAATCCGCTGTGGCCCGAGCCCGTGACCGGCCCGACCGATCTCGCGATGGCGACCGGCGCGCGCGCGCCGGCGGGCGAGCACGCGGACTGGCTCAAGGAGCATGACCCGGTGCTGCGGCTCGCGCGCGCGCTCGCCGCCAACGCCGATGCGATCGCGCGGCTGCAAGCGCTCGACGCGACGACCCGGCAACGCATCGACGCCGCGGTCGACTTCGCGCTCAAGAGTCCGCTGCCCGCCGCATCGACCGCCTACGACCACGTGTTCGCGTGACGCATCTTTCGGCGAAAGCCTGCCCCGAGGACAATCGCAGATGATTTTCGGCACTGCGCCTGCGCTCCCTCTCCCCGCTCTTGCGGGGGAGGGTTGGGGTGAGGGGCGCTGAGGCGCCGCGAGACACTTCGTTGGCAACGACTCGCGGAGACGCCCCCTC
>DATBZM010000262.1:0-10297 GCA_036513175.1 Xanthobacteraceae bacterium
TTCCTTCACGATCGCCTGGGCGAGCACGGTCGCGGTGGTGGTACCGTCGCCGGCGAGGTCGGAGGTCTTGCTCGCGACTTCGCGCACCATCTGGGCGCCCATGTTCTCGAACTTGTCCTCGAGCTCGATTTCCTTGGCGACCGTCACGCCGTCCTTGGTGATGCGCGGGGCGCCGAAGCTCTTGTCGAGCACCACGTTGCGGCCCTTGGGGCCGAGCGTGACCTTCACGGCATTGGCGAGAATCTCGACGCCGCGCAGCATCCTTTCGCGCGCGTCGCCGGAAAAGCGAACGTCCTTGGCAGCCATTTCGATTTGCTCCGATGAGGTTTCCCTCACCCTGAGGAGACACGCACGCCCTGCGCGCGTGTCGTCTCGAAGGGCGAGGCCGGTGAGTCGGTTGATCCTTGGGGCCCGTCCTTCGAGACGCCCTCGCTGCGCGAGGGCTCCTCAGGACGAGGGCTTTGCTTTTGAGATTCAGCTCAGGCGAGCACGCCCATGATGTCGGACTCCTTCATGATCAGGAGATCCTGGCCGTCGAGCTTCACTTCGGTGCCCGACCACTTGCCGAACAGCACCTTGTCGCCGACCTTGAGGTCGATCGGGACGAGCTTGCCGCTCTCGTCGCGGCCGCCCGGGCCGACCGCGAGGATCTCGCCCTGCGAGGGCTTCTCCTTGGCGGTGTCCGGAATGATGATCCCGCCGGCGGTCTTTTCCTCGGCATCGATGCGGCGCACGACCACCCGGTCGTGCAGGGGGCGGAACTTGCTTTTGGCCATGGTTTCCTCATCGCCGCGGGCGCGGCCTGGTGGAACTGAAACTGTCGTTCTGTCAGGTGGTTAGCACTCATGGAACAAGAGTGCCAAGTACCGCGGGGGAAATAGAGCGTGAGGTCCGAGGAGTCAAGCCGTGCCGGCTGGAAGGTTGCGACCGGATACAAGGCCGAGGCGCATCCTCTGGACGGGGGACATCCAAGTCGCGAAGCTGCCGGCAAACACTGGGAGGACATCATGCAATGCCTGCGGACCGTTGCCGGCCTGTGCGTCGCGCTGATCGCGCTGTCTGCGGCGAGTAGCGCCCACGCCGAGCTCAAGACCCTGTGGGTCGACTACAGCCAGGGCGGCACGCCGCTGCGCGGCTATCTCGCCTACGACGACAGCATCAAGGGACCGCGCCCCGGCGTCCTCCTGGTGCACCGGCGCGACGGCATGACGGCGCTCACGCTGAAAAATGCCGAGATGGTGGCGCGGCTCGGCTACGTCGTGTTCGCGCCCGATATCTTCGGCGTGCTGCCGAGGGGCGTCGAGGAGGAGAAGGCGCAGTCGGCGAAGTACAACAACGATCGTCCGCTCATGCGCGCGCGCGCCGAGGCGGGCTTCGACGTGCTGCGCGGCAACGCGATGGTCGATGCGGCGAAGATCGCCGTCGTCGGCTACTGCTTCGGCGGCACGGTCGCGATCGAGCTTGCCGAGACCGGGGCGCCGATCGTCGGCACCGTCACGATCCACGGCAGCTTCCGCGATTTCCACCACGATGCGGCGAAGAACATCCACGGCCGCGTGCTGATCCTGCACGGCGCCGAGGATCCGGTCGCGCCGCTCAGCGAGGTCAATCTCCTGATCCAGGACCTGCGCGATGCAAAGGCGAAATGGCAGCTCGATCTCTACAGCGGCACCCAGCACGGCTTTTCGACGCCGAAGAATGCCGACGAGGCGCGCGCCAATGCGCAGTCGCAGGCCGCGATGGCGCGATTCTTCAAGGAAGTGTTCGGATCGTAGGGTGGGCAAAGCGAAGCGTGCCCACCGTGTCGTGTCAACCGAAGGGCGTGGGCAGGGCGCTACGCGCCTTTGCCCACCCTAGGGCAGTGACTTGATGGCGCGTTCGTAATAGCCGAGGTCGACGTATTTCTCCGATGCGACCAGCTCGCCGCCGCCCTTGCGCTCGACTTCGGCGCGCAACGCCAGCATGTTGCGGAATCCTTGCCAATCGAAGCGCGCGTCCGGGGTGAAGCCGAAGCCCGGGTCGACCAGCTGCGCATAGGTGCGCTCGGCCGTCGCGTCGGTGAGCTCGAGCTTGTCGCGCATGAGCGCGATGCAGTCGGCCTTGTGCGCCGGATCGCGCACGAAGCGCAGCGCCTCGACATAGGCCGCGAGGTAGCGTTCGACCGCATCGGGATGCGCGCGCGCCCAGGAGCGCATCGCGAAGGCGCCGGCCGCCTGATAGGGGCCGAGCAGATCGATGATGCGGCCGAGGCTTTTCAAGCCGCGTGCCTGCGCCTCGATATTGAAGGGCAGGTTGAGGATGGCGCCGGCGTTGCTCGTGTCCTCGATCAGCGCCTTGTAGCGATAGGTCACGGCGCCGACCGTCTTGACGGTGTAGTCGGCGCCCTCGCGCAGCCCGTACTTGAGCAGGATCTTCTTCGCCTGCAGCGCATAGGCGGTGTCGGGCGCGTCGACGATGATCGTCCTGCCCTTGAGATCGGCGAACGAGCCGATCGTCGGCTGCACGATGAACTCGTTCATCCCGCTGTCCCCGCCCGCGAGGATCACCACGTCCGCTTTGGCGACCTCGATCATCGCGACCGCGTTGTCGAGCGCCGATTGCGCGATGTCGAACTGGCCCGCCGTGAGGCCCTCGCGCTGGCTGCGTGAGCTCTTGGTCAGCTGCAGTTCGAGCTCGATGCCATGGCGCGCGAAGATTCCCTGCGCGATCCCGACATGGAGCGGCAGCGCCTTGGCGTTCGGGAAGGCATTGACGCGGAGGTGGGCAAGCTCGGCGGCACGACCTGCGCCTGAGACGAGGGCGAGGATCGCGACAAGCATGACGACGCGCCAGTGCTTTCCAACGGTTCCCACTCGGATTTCCCCCATTTTGGCGGTTGCCCACGCAACGGCGATCATACATACAAAATTTTCACCGCACTGGCCGCGCTGCATGGCGCCTGCGGCACGAGGGGAGGACTTCATGCGCGCCATCAGTCTCGACGAGGCGATGAAGCTGATCGCCGGCACCTTCGCGGAGGCGGCCAAGCGCCGGCTGCGACCGCTCACCGCCGTGGTGCTCGACGCCGGCGGGCACGTGAAGGCGGCATTGAAGCAGGATGGCTCGGCGCTGCTCCGCTTCGAGATCGCCTACGGCAAGGCCTATGCGGCGCTCTCGCTCGGCCGCTCGTCGCGGCTCGTGCTGCAGAAGTCGCGCGAAAAGCCGATTTTCATGGAGAACCTGCAAGCGCTCGCGCAAGGCCCGATGTTCCTCGAAGGTGGCGGTCAGCTCGTGCGCGACGCGCAGGGCGAGGTGGTCGGCGCGGTCGGGGTGACGGGCGACGTGAACGAGATGGACGACCTTGCAGCGGTTGCCGGCATCCAGGCGGCCGGCTTCAAGAGCGACTACGATTTCACGGATCCGGCCGATATCCACGCCATGAACATCAAGGAAGACGAGCCTCCTTCCCCGTCCAAGCGGTAAGCCGGCACAGCGTCGCATGCCCGATCCGTCGGTTCCTCGCCCCCGGGCGCTGGTGATCGGCGAACATTAACCATATCCTTAGGTGCTACTGGCAGAGTGGCGGCCTGTTCCGCCTTGCGGCTGCCACGCGGGGGTGCAACGACCGCCCGTTTCGAGCGCAGGCGTTTTGAGCCACGGCGTTCGCAGGAGAGTATCCATGGCCGGTTCCATGCTGCGACTTTCACCCGCCATCATGGCCGCCGGGCTCGCGCTCGCGGGCTGCTCGGGGAGCATGCCCTCGCTCTCGATGCCGAGCTGGGGGGGCGGCGATCAGCCGCCTCCGCCGCAGACGGCCGCGCCCGTCGGGCCGCCGGGGCGGCCGAGCATCGCACCGGACGATATCGTCGGGCGCTGGGGCATCGCGTCGTTCCACCGGCCCGAGGACCAGGCGCGCACCGAGGTCGCGGCGCGCAACGGCTGCACCCAGCCCTATCTCATCAACCGCGGTTCGGCCGGCGTCGCCATGCTCGGCCATGACAGCCCGCAGGTGCAGGACATGGTGATCAAGGCGACCTCCGACGGGCACACGTTCATCGGGCCGGGGCCGGACCCGGGCGGCGCGGACGATCGCGAGGTCGTCTCCTTTGACGGCCGGGTGCTCGTGCTCAAATGGGTCGATGCGGAAGTCGCCGGCCGCTACGGCACCATGCTGCTGGTGCGCTGCCCGGCGCCCGGCACCGCGAAGGTGAAGAAAAAGAAGACGACCTGATGCCGAAGGTCGCGAGGAACGCTCACAGCAAGAAAGCTCAAAAGAAGGGCCAACCGCGAGGCCGGGCCGCGATCACGATCTGGCACAATCCGAAATGCGGCACCTCGCGCAAGGTGCTCGACTTGATCCGCGCCAAAGGCATCGAGCCGACCATCGTCGACTACGTGAAGACCCCGCCGAGCGTCGCCGACATCAAGGCGGTGCTCGACGAGATGGGTGCGAGGCCGCGCGGTCTGTTGCGCCGGCGCGGCACGCCCTATGACGAGCTCGGCCTCGACGACGGAAAGCTCACCGACACCGCCCTGATCGCCGCCATGCATGCCCACCCGATCCTGATCGAGCGGCCGGTGGTGCGCGCCGCGAAGGGCACGCGGCTGTGCCGGCCGCCGGAGCGGTTGAAGGAAATCCTGTAGTGGAGCGCCACGGTCCGCCGCTGTTTGCACAACCGCTCGCGACCTGGGAACGCGGCGGGCTCAAGGCGACGCTCGCCCGCGCCGGGCTGCCGGTCGAGGACCTGGATGGCGCCGGTCCATTGTTCTGGCGATTCGAGCGCGACGACGTGCCGGTCGGCTTCGCGGGCATCGAGGTGCATGGGACCGATGCCCTGCTGCGCTCGCTCGTGACCCTGCCGCCGTTGCGTCAGCAGGGCGTCGGCGGCGCCATGGTCGACAAGATGGAGATCGAGGCGCGCGCCCGCGGGGCAAGCGCGATCTACCTCCTCACCGGCGGCTCGGTCGCCTTCTTCGCCAAGCGCGGCTACGCGATGTGCGCGCGCGACCGCGTGCCGGCCGCGATCGCCGCCACGGCGCCGTTTGCCCGGCTCTGTCCGGCTGCGGCGACCGTGATGGTGAAGCAGGTGTGAGATGCGGCGAATGGCGAATGGCGAGTAGCGAGTAGCGAGCAGCGAGTGGGGGATGGGAGGGCCAATGACCTCTCTTCCCTACTCGCTACTCGCTATTGGCCATTCGCTCAGGGAAAGAGCGCGTCGATATCGTCCTGCGAGACGTGGCCGATGTCGTCCTTCAGTTTCGGACCGTTGAGCAGCGCGTCGTCGTCCTTGGGCTCGGCGGGCGCGTCAGGGATGAAATCCTTGAAGGCGTCGAGGCCGCCCCAGATTTCCATCATCTGCCCGATATGGCCCTCGATGAACTTCCAGGTATTGACCACCTTGGAGATGCGCTGGCCCGTGATGTCCTGGAAATTGCAGGCTTCGAACACCTTCACGACGCGGTCCTGGATCTCCTTGCCGAGCGTGGCGTCGTCCTGCGTCTTCTCGCCGTCGATCATCGCGCTGGCGAACTGATCGATGTCCTCCACCATGTTGAGGATCGTCTGCGTCGCCTGCTCGGTGCCGTTCACCACCGCGTCGAGCTCGTGCGTCATGCGCGACGCCTGATCGCCGGTGAAGCCGGAGACGTGCAGCGTCGCGATTTCCTGCTTGGTGCGGGTGATCGCATTGTGGATGATGGTGAGCTCGCCCTTGAGCTTCTGCATTTCGGCGAGCTGTATCTGGTAGTTTTCCAGGACGCCGTGCCCGTTCTCTTTCGGCTCGAGCAGCGCGCGCAGCGCTTTGACCTCGACGAGCAGCTCGCGATGGCGCTCGGACTCGATGTCGGAGACGCCCGGCGACACCGGCACCGCCGGATCGGCCTCGAGCGACACGCGGAAATCGATGGCCGGGTCCGCGACGCCATCGACACCCATTTGCTCGATGCGGAAGATCTTGCGTTGCGCCGTCATTCCGAAGTCCTCAAAAACCGGAATTTCTTCTAGCAGAACGACGCTTAACGCGCGGTTTCGCCGGGAAGCGATTGTGACAACCCGATCGTCGCCGGACAGGAAGCATTAACCATCAGCCTAGAGGCAAAATAAACCATGACATCGTGAACAGGTCGTATCCGGCACGCCGGTTAAGGATAAGCGTTCGTTATTAACCGATCGCTGGCGATTTCGCCGTGTAGTGCGCGGTATGCGGCTGTGCGTTCGCGCAGCGGCGTTGTGACGATTGAGTACAGAGTACGTCCCATGTCCTGTGTCATGTCCGCTGTCGTATTCCGTGTCCTGTGGCGTGCGTCCCTCGCGAGCGTCCTCGCGGCGTTGCCCGCCTTGGCGGCGCCGCTCTCCCTCGAACCGCCGCGCGACGGCGACAGCGCGATCATCGCGCCGGCCGCACCGATCGCGCCGCCACCGGCGCCCACTCGAATGGCGGCGCGCGGCAACATGGGCGGTGGCTTCATCGAATACGTGTTCGGCGGCGGCAATGACGCGGCACCGGCCCCGCGCGAGCAGGTGGTCGCCGCGCCCGCGGCGGCGTCCGTTGCCGATGAGGACGCGCGAGCGCCGATCGATCCGAAATACCTGCCGCAGACGGTCGCCTATACGGGCCCGGAGAAACCCGGCACCATCATCATCGATACGCCGAACCGCTTCCTCTATCTGGTCGAGCCGGGCGGCGTCGCGCGGCGCTACGGCATCGGCGTTGGCCGCCCCGGGTTCACCTGGGCGGGGGCGAAGGAAATCACCGCCAAGCGCGAGTGGCCGGATTGGCGCCCGCCGCCCGAAATGCTGGCCCGCCGTCCCGACCTGCCGACCTTCATGGCGGGCGGGCCGGAGAATCCCCTCGGCGCCCGCGCGATGTATCTCGGCTCCTCGCTCTACCGCATCCACGGCTCGAACGAGCCCTGGACGATCGGCGGCGCCGTCTCGTCCGGCTGCATCCGCATGCGCAACGAGGACGTGATCGATCTCTACAGCCGCGTCAAAGTCGGCACGCGGGTGGTCGTGATCTGACGCGACCCACTGCGAGCCGTGCGCCGTCAGCCTCGCAATGACGCCGTGTCACGCCAGATCGGAACCGTCGCCGCCGATATCGCCGTCGGCAAGATCGACGTCGTCGTTGCCGTCGGCGTATCCGCCGTCGTCCTCGGGCTGCACGTCGCCGCCGCCGACGAAGCCGGCGCGGCTGGAATCGTCATCGCGGCCGCCTGCGCTGCCGATGTTGTCGATGCCGGCCTGGCGGGCGAGATCGCTGCCGGCAGCGCTGCCGCCCCAGGGCGAATCAGTGGCGCCGGGCGCAAGGCCTGGAGCGTAGGCGCCGGCGACATTGGAATGGCCGAACATCGAGCGGATGCCGTCGAGCAGCATGGCGCCGCCGATCACGCCTGCCGCGGACGCCGCCGCGGTGCCGAGAAACGAGCCGCCCGTGCCGATCGGCTGCGCCATCATGGGCTGCGCCATCATGGGCTGGCCGTAGCCGGCGGGCGCCGGGGCACCGCCCGCCCAGGCTGACGCGCCGCTTGTGCTGGCCGCGGCCGGCCGCACGCTCGGAACCGAGCCGCGCCGCTCGTCGCGTCCCATGAGCGCCTCGCGCATATTATCGAGGAAACCACCCTGGCGCGGCGGCTCGGCGCCTTGTCCTTCCAGCTCCGCGATGCGCGCATTGGCCCGCTTCAACGCCTCGTCCTGGATGATCGCGGTCTGCACCAGGGCATAGGTGCCGTGCGGGGCGCGGGCGAGGCCCGCGGCGATCGCGCGCTCGGCATCGAGGTCGCGCGGGGCGTTTTCCAGCGCGGCAAGGCGGTCGAACAACTCGACGACGAGCTGGCGTTCCTGCGGGGTCATAGCCTCTCTCCTTCGGTGGCTGGCCGCGCCTGATATCGGGACGCGGATAGCAGGCCGCAATGGCGGGAGGATGAAATCGGAATCGGCTGATGCGGGGCTTGGGTCCGCGCCGGTCATGCCGGCGCAACTCCTTGAAAATGCTACTCCGCGGCCGTGCGTGCGCTGTCCTCTTCCGCCGCCTTCACGACGTGCTCGGCGACGAAATAGATCGGGCGCGCCTTGATCTCGGAGAGGATCTTGCCGATGTATTCGCCCATGACGCCGATCATCAGGAGCTGCACGCCGCCGATCACCATGATGCTCACGATCAGCGACGGATAGCCCGGCACGGTGCGTGCAAAGATCAGCGCTTCGAGCATCATCCAGGCGCCGAACACGAGCGCGCTCGCGGCGAGCAATATTCCGAGCAGGCTCGCAACGCGCAGCGGCGCGACCGAGAACGAGGTCAGTCCCTCGACCGAGAGGCCGAGCAGGCTCGTGTAGCTCCAGCTCGTCGCGCCGTGCGCGCGTTTGGCCGGCTCGTAGTCCACGCGCAGCTGGCGGAAACCGATCCAGGTTGCGAGGCCCTTGAAGAAGCGGTTGCGTTCGGGGAGCTGGCGCAGCGCCGCGGTGGCGCGCGGGGAGAGCAGGCGGAAGTCGCCGGCATCCTCGGGTATTTTCGTTCGCGCCCCCCAGTTGATCAGGGCGTAGAAGCCCCTCCCGCCGAGCCGGCGCAGCGTCGACTCGTTCGTGCGATGGGCCTTCGCCGTGTAGACCACGTCGTAGCCGCCATCGAGCCAGTGATCGACCAGCGTGCCGATCAGCGCCGGCGGATGCTGGCCGTCACCGTCCATGAACAGCACGGCGCCGCGCCGCGCGTGGTCGAGGCCGGCCATCAGCGCCGCCTCCTTGCCGAAATTGCGCGACAGCGAGACCACCTGCACGTCGACGCCGTTCGCCGGCAGGCCGCGCGCGATCGCGCATGACTCGTCGCGGCTGCCGTCGTCGACATAGACGATCTCGCAGCCAAGCCCACGGGTGCGGCGCAGCGCGCGTGCCACCTCGGCGACGCGCGTGTGCAGCTGGGCGAGGCCGGACGCCTCGTTGTAGATGGGCACGATGATCGAGAGGCCGGCTTTTGCGGCATCGGCGCGATCATTCGCGCGTGGCAACGGTGTCGCTGTCATGGCTCCTCGGGCGCCTACCTTTCGCCGCTTTGTAGCGCATGTCCCGGCGAAGTGGACACCGGTTCGCCGACAAGGACATGCGCCAACTTATAGCGCAATTGTCATCGATTTGTCGCCTCGCTGCTCACTGCGCGGTCCTTGTCGATCAGCCGGTAATTATTTCGGCGCAATCTGCAGCGCAATCAGGCTCGGCAGGCGTGGATGGACATGCTAAGCGGGGGCCGGAATCGCAACCATGACGATGATCGAGCAGCTCAAGTTCCACTTTCCGCGCGCGGCCGCCATGGTCGAGCCGCACATCGGCTTCGTGAAAAAGGCCATCACCTTTGGTCTCGTCGGAGTCGTCAACGCGGGCATTGATTTCGCGGTGTTCTGGCCGGCGACGCACGCCTTGGGGCTATCGAAGGTCCCCGCTAAGGTGGTGTCGTGGATGGTCGCCGTCTCGGCATCCTATGTCATGAACTCGCTCATCACCTTCGCGGCGGAGTCGGGAGGAAAGCTGCGCTGGCGCGCCTATGGCGCCTTTGTGCTCTCGGGCGTTGCCGGCATGGTGGCGAGCGTGGTTGCGCTCGCTCTCGCCGATTGGCTGCTGAGCCGGCTCGTCCCCGACCACGACTTGCGGCTCGCGGCCGCCTGGGTCTGCGCGGTGGGCGCAAGCTTCGTGGTCAATTTCTCGCTGTCGCATTTCGTGGTGTTTCGCCGGCGCGCGGAGACGTAGCTGCGTAGCCCGCATGGTGCGCGGCGAAATGCCGGGACACCGTTCCCGGATTACGGCGCTGGCGCGCCTCCATCCGGGCTACAATACTCTCGCGAGCTTCTCGTACAGCGGATTGTCGCGCGCGAACACGTAGTCGAGCTGCGCCACCACCACGGTCTCGGCGCCGTGCTCGCGCAGGAACGTCGCGAGCGCGTGCACCTCGGCGGGCGGGCAGTGCAGCGTCATCATGCCGGACGAGGTCGGCCCACCATAGGGCGCGTCCACGCCGAAACGCGCCTTGGCGGTCGCGAGCAGCGCGTCGTCGAGGCCCTTGAACCTCGTGCGCACCTCGCGGAACGCGCGGGCGCGGGTGTGCGCGACGATGCGGTCGAGCACGAGCCGCGCGGTCTCGCGCGCGCCCTCGTTCCAGTCGGCGCCGCGCGCCGCCACGAGGTTCGCTTGCGAGCGCAGGATGGTGCCGTCGTCGATCACCTTGAGCGCGTTGGCGGCGAGCGTCGTGCCGGTCGTGGTGATGTCGACGATCAGCTCGGCGGTGCCGGCGGCGGGCGCGCCCTCGGTCGCGCCCGAGCTTTCGACGATGCG
>DATBZM010000263.1:0-3360 GCA_036513175.1 Xanthobacteraceae bacterium
CGAGCGATCCGCGCACGCCGCCGATCAGCGACACCACCCACAGCACGACGCGGCGCGCGATGCCGCCCTGCGCCATGATCTCGCCGGCGAGCACGAAGAACGGCACCGCGAGCAGCGGGAAATTGTCGAGGCTGCCGAACATGAAGGTCTGCACCGCATCCGTCGGCACGTCGGCGACGAACAGGATGATGACGAGGCAGGTCACCAGCAGCACGAGAAAGATCGGCAGGCCGAGGACGAGCAGCACCGCGGGCAGGACGAAATAGGCGAGGATCGCTACCAGCATGGCGTCGTCCCGCGCTTGCCCGCCTTGTCCATCAGTGGCTCGGCGTCGCTGGCCCGCCCGGCGCACTCGGCCCAGCCGCGCTCGCGCGTCCGCTGCCGGTGACGAGGCGCACGGCGGCGAGCAAGGCCATGATCGCCAATCCGACCGGTATCAGCCCCTGCGGGATGTAGATCGGGATATTGGCGGACTGGCTGCGCTCGTCGAACTGGTACAGGTTGACGATCACGGGCCACGCCCAGACCATGATGGTGAGCGTCGTCGCGATGAAGACCAGATCGGAAAAGAGATCGAGCCCCTTGCGCAGCTTTTCCGGCAGCATGCCGACGACCACGTCCATGCGGATCTGGCGACCCGACCAGGCGACGACGCCATTACCCAAAAACACGCAGCCGACCATGAGGAAGAGCATCACCTCCTCGGCCCAGTAGATCGAATAGCCGAAGAAATAGCGGCCGATCACGTTGGCAAAATTGACGGCGACGCTCGCGGCGAGCAGCACCCCCGCGACCACGCGCAGGACCGCGATGAGCGCTCCCACGCTGCGCAGTACGACGTCGATCATGCCCCTGGTCCGCGCTTGGCCGCTATTTGTTGCGTTTCGCCGACTCGAACACGAGCTTCACGGCGGCGTTGAGGTCCGGCTTGTCCTTCGACAGATCCTCGCCGATGCTCGAGATCTTGGCGAGCATGGCGGCCTGCTCGTCCGGCGGCAAGTGGATCAGCTCGCCGCCCTTGCTCTTCCACACGTCGTAGGCCTTGGCGACGAAATCCTTCACGAACGGAACGACGTCCTGGGCGACTTTCGCTGCGTCGTCGCGCACGATCTTCTGCAGGTCGGGCGGCAGTCCCGCGAGCCACTTCTTGTTCATGATCACGAGCGAGTTGAGATAGGGCTGCTCGGTCTCGGTGACGTACTTGGCGGCGTCCTGGTACTGCATGGTGGTGAACACCGTGATGGTCGCGAGCCCACCGTCGATCGCGCCCTGCTGCAAGGCCGGCAGCACGTCGGCGAGCGTCATCGCGATCGGCGAGGCATCCATCCGCCGAACCATCTCGAGCTGGAACGGCGAGGCGAGCACGCGCATCTTCCTGCCCTTGAAGTCGGCGAGGTGGCGCATGGGTACCCGTGTCGCAAACGCCGACGGGCTGATCGGCGCGAACGCGATGCCCTCGATGCCCTTGTTCTGGCCGAGGCCGAACATCAGCTTCTGCACCACCGGATCATTGATGACGCGGATGTCCTGGTCCTCGCTGGTGAAGAGGCCGGGCGCGCTCAACGACTCGTAGCGCGCGTCGATGCCGACCAGGAATTCGGGGGGGCCTATAAAGGCCTGGATCGAGCCGAACTGCACGCCCTCGATCTGGCGCGGGATCGGCCCGAGCTGGCTTGCCGGATAGATCTCCGCCTTGATGCGGCCGTCCGAATCCTTCTCCACCGCGGCGGCGAAGCGCCTGAGCCACTCGTGCTGGGTGTCGTTGATCGTGGCGGTGGCGAGCTTCATCACGAAGGTCTTGTCCGCCGCGCGCGCCGCCGGTGCCGCGACGAGGCCCAACAAGATCAGCGCGCCGGCGGCGGCGCGCATGTGAACGATCGAATGGCTCCATGCTGGCTTCATCGCGTCCCTCCCCTGGCGCGGCGTGACGCCAGCGCCTCCGCCGCTGCCAGGATTGTTCTTTTGTTTGGTGATGGCAGCGATGCATAAAAGCATGACATATGCGTGCGGCCGCGCCTAGGCACAAACGGTCGCAGATGCCCGCAGCCACTGAAAAATCCGCTCATGCCGGCCGGCTAACCGAGGGGCGGCGCGACGCATGCCTCAAAACTGGGCAGCCGCGATACGGCGCCTCCAGACAGGAAGCTTTCGCCCAACCGCGCAAAGCCCGCGCGCGATATGTCAGGCGAGACCGCCCACACTTTGCTCTCGCCGTAGCGGCGCAGCGCATCCGCGAGAAGTTCGGGGGCAAGGTCGGGAAAGTAGGGGGCCGTTACGGCGACGAGGTCGTCGGCCGGACGGGCCATGACCCACTCCTGCATGCGCGCGATGGCACGCACCATGGCGGCCAATGCGTCCCGCTTGGCGGCAACCCCCGCGCGCGTCGCGATGAAGCTCGTATAGACGCAGGGCCCGCGCGCACTCGCGGCGTATAAGATCTTGGCAAAGCCGCCACGGATCGCCTGCGCGACGAACGGCTCGAACAGTTGCACCACGTCGAGGCGCCCCTCGCGCAGCGCGGCGAGGTTGTCGGCCATGGTGCGGTCGGCGACGCGCGGGACTTCCAGCGGATCGGTGCCCGCGAGCCGCAGGTCATGCTGCAGGCACATCCATGGCGTCGGCACCTCCGACACGCTGGCGAAGCGCAGTTGCCCGAGATCGGCGAGCCGGAAATCCGCAAGGTCGGGTCGGCCAAGGAGATAGAACGGATCGCGCGCCACCACCTCGCCGAAGCACACGAGCGGCGAACCCGCATCCACGTCGTGCGCCTTCATGACCCGCATGGGCCCGCCCCAGGTGAGGTCGATGCTGCCATCCAGCAGTCCCGCGACTGCATCGCCCGGCGCCGCCGACGTCACGAACTCCACCTCGACGCCCTCGCGCGCATAGAGGCCGAGCGCCTGCGTGGCGTAAAACGGCGCGTAGAAGACGGCGCGAAAATTCTCGGCGAGGCGGATTTTCATCGGCGCATCGTGTCATTGCGAGCGATGCGAAGCAATCTAGTCCACCACAGCATGCGCGCGAGGATCGAGATTGCTTCGGCGTCCTGCGGACGCCTCGCAATGACGGAATGCGCGTTACAACGAGGCCAGCGTCGTGCGAATGTCGATCTCCGACGTCAGCGTGCGGTGCACCGGGCACTTGTCGGCGATCTCGAGCAGGCGGGCGCGTTGCGCGTCGGTGAGCGCGCCTTCGAGCGCGATCGTCCGCTCGATCCGGTCGAGCTTGCCCTCCTTGGTCTCGCAGGTGGCACAGTCGGCCGCATGGATCTTGGCATGCGAGAGCGTGACCGTGACCCGTTCGAGCGGCAGCGCCTTCTGCTCGGCGTAGATCCGCAAGGTCATCGCCGTGCACGCACCG
>DATBZM010000264.1:0-2105 GCA_036513175.1 Xanthobacteraceae bacterium
CCGCGCCTCGACGATCTTGTCGCCGTCGAGCCGCAGCGCGGCGGCCGCCGAGACGAGCGCGAACGCATAAGAGGTGCGATCGCGGACCTTGAGGTAGCGGGCATGCGCCGCAAATTTCGCGGCTTCCGCCGGCAGGCGAACCGCGACGATCATCTCGCCGGGCGCAAGCACGGTCTCACGGGCGGGCGTGTCGCCGGGCAAGAGATGAAACATCTCGAGCGGGATCTCGCGCCGGCCGGCTTTCCCCTCGACCTCGACGACGGCATCGAGCGCCGTGAGCGCGACGCAGAAATCGGAGGGATGCGTCGCGATGCAGCTTTCGCTCCATCCGAGAATCGCGTGCAGCCGGTTGTCGCCGCCGCGGGCGTCGCAGCCGGCGCCAGGCTGGCGCTTGTTGCAGGCGCTGGCGGGATCGTAGAAGTAGGCGCAGCGCGTGCGCTGCACGAGGTTGCCGCCGACGGTCGCGGCGTTGCGCAGTTGCGCGGAGGCGCCGGAAAGGAGCGCCTCGGCGACGGCGGGAAAGCGCCGCGCGAAGTCGCGATCGTGAGCAAGATCGGCGTTGCGCACCAGCGCGCCGATGCGCACGCCGCCGTCGGGCAGCGTCTCGATGCGATCGAGGCCGGGCAGATGGGTCACGTCGACGAGCCGGGTCGGCGCGCTGACGCCGCCCTTCATCAGATCGAGCAGGTTGGTGCCGGCGGCGAGATAGGCCGCGCCGGGCGCGGCGGCCGCCGCGACGGCGTCGCGCACCGTGGCGGGCCTGACATAGTCGAAGCGGTTCATGCGACCTCCTTGCGGTGCGCGGCGTCGATCGCCTTGTGGGCATCGAGCACCGCTTCGGTTATTCCCTGATAGGCGCCGCAGCGGCAGAGATTGCCGCTCATGCATTCGCGCACGCGCTCGGGATCGTCGCCCGCCTGCCCTTCCTCGAGCAGGCCGATCGCGCTCATGATCTGGCCCGGCGTGCAGTAGCCGCATTGCAGGCCGTCATGGGTGATGAACGCCGCCTGCACGGGATGCAGCCGGCCGCCTTGCGCGACGCCCTCGATGGTCAGCACCTCGGCGCCGTCGAGGCTGACGGCGAGCGCGAGGCAGGAATTGATGCGGCGGCCATCGACGATCACGGTGCAGGCGCCGCATTGGCCGCGGTCGCAGCCCTTCTTGGTGCCGGTGAGGTCGAGGCGCTCGCGCAGGAGATCGAGAAGCGTGATGCGCGGATCATCGAGCGCGATGGTCCGTGTGACGCCGTTGACCGTGAGTGTGGTGGAAAAGCCCATGCGGTGCTCCCTCCGGGCGTTGGCGAGGCTGCACCGAAATGCAGCGACGAAACAAAGGCTTCGCTGGCGCCGCCGGCCCCGCCATGCATGGCATCCCGGGGCGGACGTGCTATCTGTAGACCAGCTGCCTCGGGAAATACGGAGGCAGCCTCCGTTTTTCAAGAGGTGGATGTTGCGGGCCGCCATTAGACCAAAGGATGAGAAGACGGCGCGAAAACCGCGCGCCGACGCGGCGCGCAATCGCGAGCGGGTGTTGGAGGCGGCGAAAACCGTCTTCGGCGCCGGCGGCACGGAGGCGAGCCTGGAAGCGGTCGCGCGGGCGGCGGGCGTCGGCATCGGCACGCTTTACCGGCACTTTCCCACCCGCGAGGCGCTGTTCGAGGCAGTCTACCGTCGCGAGGTGCAGCAGCTCGCCGAACTCGCGGAGCGTCTCAAGGACGAGAAGGATCCGGTCGAGGCGCTGCGGCACTGGATGCATTCGAACGTGCGGGTCGTCGCCACCAAGAAAGGCATGGTCGCCTCGCTCGCGCTTGCGGCCTACACGAACTCGGAGCTGTACGCTTTTTCCTTCGAGCGGCTGACTGGCGCGGTCCGCGGGCTGCTCGACCGCGCCATCGCGGCCGGCGAGATCCGCGACGACATCAGCCCCGAGGATCTTCTGCGCGCGCTCGTCGGCATGTGCTACCTGCACGACAAGCCCGGCTGGCAGAAGAGCGTGCTGCGGCTGATCGACGTGTTCATCGACGGACTGCGGATGCGACGCCGGGCGCGGTGAGGTGAGCACAGCGGCCGCGCTCCTTCTCCCCGCGTGCGGGGAGAAGGTCGGGA
>DATBZM010000265.1:0-6626 GCA_036513175.1 Xanthobacteraceae bacterium
CTCGCCGCCGATCTCGACCGCCCGTCGGAGCTGGCCGTGTCGGAGAAGCGGCCGCTGTTGATCGACCGCTATCTCTCCGACGCGACCGAGATCGACGTCGACTGCATCGCCGACGGCAAGGACACGTTCATCGCCGGCATCATGGAGCACATCGAGGAGGCCGGCATCCATTCCGGCGACTCGGCTTGCGCGTTGCCGCCGCATTCGCTGTCGCCGGCGGTCATTGCCGAGCTGGAGCGGCAGACGCGCGCGCTCGCGCTCGCGCTCAAGGTGGGCGGGCTGATGAACGTGCAATACGCCATCAAGGACGGCGACATCTACGTGCTGGAGGTCAATCCGCGCGCCTCGCGCACGGTGCCGTTCGTCGCCAAGGTGGTCGGCATTCCGGTGGCAAAAATCGCGGCGCGCGTGATGGCGGGCGAGCCGCTTGCAAGCTTCGGCCTCAAGCCGCCGGTGCTGAACCATGTCGGGGTCAAGGAGGCGGTGTTTCCGTTCGCGCGCTTCCCCGGCGTCGACACCGTGCTCGGGCCGGAAATGCGCTCGACCGGCGAGGTCATCGGCCTCGATCGCTCGTTCGAGATCGCCTTCGCCAAGAGCCAGATCGGCGGCGGCTCACGCCTGCCGCGCGCCGGCACCGTGTTCATCTCGGTCAAGGATGCCGACAAGGCCCGCATCGTGGCGGCGGCGCGGCTCCTGACCGACCTCGGTTTCAAGGTGGTCGCGACCTCGGGAACCTTGCGCTACCTCGCCGAGAACGGGGTGCCGGCCCTCAAGATCAACAAGGTGGCGGAAGGCCGCCCGCACGTGGTCGATGCCATCAAGAACGGTGATATCCAGCTGGTCTTCAATACCACCGAGGGGGCGACCGCCTTGGCCGACAGCCGGTCGCTTCGGCGCGCCGCCCTCTTGCATAAAGTCCCCTACTACACCACACTTTCCGGAGCCGTGGCGGCCGCGCAGGGTATCAAGGCCTATCTCGGGGGGGATCTCGAGGTGCGCGCGCTGCAGAGCTATTTCGCGGGGCAAGCCTGATTGCCGGCCGGCGCGGAGCTGACGGCAGGAGTTGGCAGAGAGACGTGCGATCGCGAGGCGGCGCAGCCCGATTCGCGGTCGGAACTTTATTCTCTGCGGAGGATTATGGAGCGATGGACAAGATTCCAATGACAGCGGCGGGCTACGCCGCGCTCGAGCAAGAGCTCAAGCACTGCCAGGCAGTGGAGCGGCCGCGCATCATTCAGCAGATCACCGACGCGCGCTCGCACGGCGACCTGTCGGAGAACGCGGAGTATCACGCCGCCAAGGAGCAGCAGTCGCTCAACGAGGGCCGCATCGCCGAGCTCGAGGACAAGCTCGCGCGCGCCGAGATCATCGACGTGTCGAAGCTCTCGGGCGAGACCATCAAGTTCGGCGCGACCGTGACGCTGGTCGACGAGGACACCGAGAAGAAGTCGATCTGGCAGATCGTGGGCGAGCCCGAAGCCGACGCCAAGAAGGGCCGGATCTCGATCACCTCGCCGCTCGCGCGCGCGCTCCTGGGCAAGAAGAAGGGCGCCCAGGTCGAGGTGGTGACGCCCGGCGGCGCCAAGGCCTATGAGGTGATGAAGGTCGAGTGGCGGTAAGGGGAATGCGAATAGCAAATGGCGAGTAGCGAATAGAACGCTGCCTGTCCTCGCCTATTCGCTATTGGCCACTCCCTATTCGCTCTCCTCCATCGGCACCACCGCGGCATCCTTCGAGTTGCGCAGCGTCAGCGAGGTCTTCACGTTGCGCACGTGCGGGGCGGCGGTGAGCTCGGTAACGAAGGCCTGGAAGGTCTTGAGGTCGGGCGCCACGCACTTGAGGATGAAGTCGATCTCGCCCGACAGCATCCAGCATTCGCGCACGAGCGGCTGCGCGCGGACGAATTTCTCGAACTCGATCAGATCCGCTTCCGCCTGGCTCGACAGGTGCACCATGGCGAACACGGTCACCTCGTAGCCGAGCAGCTTCTCGTCGAGCAGCGCGCGGTAGCCCTTGATGTAGCCGGCCTCCTCGAGCGCCCGCACCCGGCGCAGGCAAGGCGGCGCCGAGATGCCGACGCGGCGAGCCAATTCCACGTTGGTGATTCGGCCATTGTCCTGAAGCTCGCGCAGGATATTACGGTCGATGTCGTCGAGACGGGCGGGCACGAGGATCTCCGGGTGATCGGCGGGCCGCTATCTACCCCGAACGCCTCCGGCGCGAAAGATTATTGCGCGTCAAGAACGCGAATTTTCTCCAAAATTGCCGCTTCCCGCGCAAACTGTGCATGTTCAGGGTTGCGTATCTTGCATAGCTTGTCGAATTGCTTACATTCGCCCCGCGTTCGCGCCCCGTCCCGACCCGGCGTTTGCGCGGCCTCTTTCCCGCTCAGGACCCTCAATGCCCAAGACTACGCATGCCAAGGTCGTCATCATCGGCTCGGGGCCGGCCGGCTATACGGCGGCGATCTATGCGGCCCGCGCGATGCTCGAGCCGATTTTGCTCCAGGGCGTCCAGCCGGGCGGGCAGCTCACCATCACGACCGACGTGGAGAACTACCCTGGCTTCGCCGACGTGATCCAGGGCCCCTGGCTGATGGAGCAGATGCAACGGCAGGCCGAGCACGTCGGCACCCGCATCGTCACCGACCATGTCAATTCGCTCGACCTCGACGGCCGGCCGTTCAGGCTGACCTGCGATTCCGGCAACGTCTATCTTGCCGACAGCCTGGTTCTCGCGACCGGCGCGCAGGCGCGCTGGCTCGATCTGCCATCGGAGCAGAAGTTCAAGGGTTACGGCGTGTCCGCCTGCGCGACCTGCGACGGCTTCTTCTACCGCGGCAAGAACGTTTTCGTGATCGGCGGCGGCAATACGGCCGTCGAGGAGGCGCTGTTTCTCACCAATTTCGCCGCCCACGTGACGGTGGTGCACCGGCGCAACGGTTTTCGCGCGGAAAAGATCCTGCAGGACCGGCTGTTCAAGAACCCGAAGATTTCGGTGACCTGGAATTCGGTGCTGCACGACGTGAAGGGCGACGAGAACCCCCTCAAGGTGAAGAGCATCGTGCTGCGCAACCTGGAGACCGGCGTCGTCACCGAGCATCCGGCCGACGGCGTGTTCATCGCGATCGGCCATTCGCCGGCGACCGAGCTCATCGTCGGCAAGCTCGAGCTCAAGCCGTCCGGCTACGTCAAGACCGCGCCGTTCTCGACCGCGACCTCGGTCGCCGGCGTGTTTGCGGCGGGCGACGTCACCGACGACGTCTATCGCCAAGCGGTGACCGCGGCCGGCCTGGGCTGCATGGCGGCGCTCGAAGCCGAACGTTTTCTCGCCGCGCATGGCGAGACGGAGCGGCGCGCCGCCGCGGAGTGACCGGCGTGCGTGCGTGCGCGGTGGGCTGAAGGTTCTGCATCATGGACTGGGACAAGCTGAAGGTTTTTCACGCCGCCGCCGAAGCGGGGAGCTTCACCCACGCGGGCGAGCAGCTCGGCCTGTCGCAATCGGCCGTCTCGCGGCAGGTGAGCGCGCTCGAGCAGGAGCTTTCCGTCGCGCTGTTTCACCGCCACGCGCGCGGCCTGATCCTCACCGAGCAGGGAGAGCTGCTCTATCGCACCGCACACGAAGTGTTCATGAAGCTCGAAGCGGCGCGCGCCAAGCTCACCGATTCGCGCGAGCGGCCGCATGGCGACCTCAAGGTGACCACCACGGTCGGCATCGGCGTGCATTGGCTCACCCCGCGGCTCGGCGAGTTCGTCGATCTCTTTCCCGACATCCGCATCCACCTCATCACCACCGACGAGGAGCTCGATCTCGCCATGCGCGAGGCGGACGTCGCGATCCGGCTGCGCCAGCCGACCCAGCCGGATCTCATCCAGCGCAAGCTCTTTTCGGTGCGCTTCCACGCCTTCGCGTCGCCCGAATACCTCAAGCGCTTCGGCACGCCGCGCTCGATCGAGGATCTCGACGCGCACCGCGTGCTGCTGCTCGGCGGGCAGATCCCCGCCTATCTCCAGCCGACGCGCTGGCTGGTCGAGGTCGGCCGCGACAGCAAGGGCGCGCGCACGCCGCATCTCACCATCAACAACGTGCTCGGCATCCTGCGCGCGTGCCAGCGCGGACTCGGGATCGCGATGCTGCCGGACTACCTGGTCGAGGAGAACGGCGGCCTGGTGCAGCTGTTCGCCGAAGCCGATCCGATCACGATCGACGCCTTCTTCGTCTATCCGGAGGAGTTGAAATCGGTCGCGCGCGTGCAGGCGTTTCGTGATTTTCTCGTCAGCAAGGCGCAACGGTGGAGTTATTGAGCGGCGATAGCGAGTGGGGAGCAGCGAATAGCGAATACGGGTGTGCCGACGTTCCATTCGCTACTCGCTACTCGCCCCACTGGCGAACTTCACGCTACGAAAGACTTGTCGCCGTCACATGGCTGTCATGCGAGCGACTGCGTTGCGACTCAATCTACGCCTCGACATATTCATGCGGTGCTGCGGATGATCGGTCGCCGCAACCTCCCAGGTCGCGATCGATTGCCGCAGTTGTTCCCCTCTGGAAGGTGACTGTCGGCTCTGCCGACAAAACTGACGCCGGGCCCAGCGCCTGGCGTTTTTTTTCGTCACGCCCGCGGCGCTCGTTCTTCGGTGTGAACCCGGGCGCGATTCAGGCGCTGGCGGCGCCGAACTGCCACCACGGCCGCGGCTGGGCGACGATCCGCTTGCCGGTGGTGTTGGAAATCCTGGCCAAAAAATCGACCTTTGCCATCGGCTTGGCGAACAAAAATCCCTGGCCGACCGCGACGCCGAGCCCCTGCAGCTTGTGGCTCTCGTGCGCGGTCTCGATCCCTTCCGCCACGGTCTTGAGGCCGAACCGGCGCGCCACGTCGATGATCGACTCGAGCATCCCCGCCTTCACCTTGTCGAGGTGGCAGTCGGTGACATAGGCGCGGTCGATCTTGAGCTCGCTGAAAGGAAGCTGGCGCAGCCGCCCGAGCGACGAATAGCCGGCGCCGAAGTCGTCGATCGCGAGGCTGCATTTCTGGGCGCGCAACTCGATGGCGACCTCGTTCGCCATCTTGAGGTCGTTGACGATCTCATCCTCGGTGACTTCGAGGATGAGGCCCGGCCATTGATCCGATTTCGGCCGCTGCTCGCGGATCAGCTGCGCGATCGGCAGCTTGACGAAGCCGTATGCCGGCACGTTGACGGCGAGATTGAGCGCCGGCATGCCCAGCGCCGCGCAATCGTTCCAGTCGCGCAGCGCAGTCGCGATTACCAGCTGGGTCATTTCCAGCATGTCGTGCTCGCCCGCACCGGGCAGGAACGCACCGGGGCCGAGCACGCCGATTTCGGGATGGCGCGCGCGGATGAGGCCTTCGGCACCGATCCAGTTGCCGGTCTGCAGGCTGACCTTGGGCTGGTACCAGACTTCGAGCCAGCCGCGCTTGAGCGCCTTGGCGAGCGTCACGACCGGCTTGCCGGACGCGTCACGTTCATCGTCGGCGGCGGCCGGTCGCTCCCCGCTGGCGAACATGCCCTTCAACGCGTTCAACATGCCGCCATCTCGTCAATATTCACCCCTCAGGGCGCACCTCGCCGACCCGACCCCTGCGATCTATCTATTTCAAAGGCAATGTATTTTCAGTTAGCACCGCGGGCCAAATACGGTGCGAAATGGCACATAACGCATGAAAACGGTGTAGCGCCGCTACCACGCGGTGGTTGGTCACCTGGGCACGGTGTTCATAATGTTAAAGAATTATTGTCGGCGCACCCGACACGGCTCACTCCGCCGCCGCGGCCCGCCGCGCCGCCACGATCTGGTCGGCCGGCTTGCCGGTCAGCTCCGCCATGTGATCGAACTTGAACGTGAAGCTGCCGACGCCGGCCGTGGCGGATCGCACCTCGATGATGAGGTCGCCGATCTCCGACTCCGGCATCTTCGCCCGCACGAGGTCCCAGCCGGTCCAGCCTTCGCGCGTGTCGAAGCTCAGGATCTGCCCCCGCCGGCCAGACAGGATGGCGTTGATCTTCGCGGTGGCCTCGGTCGGACAGACGATCTCGACCGTATGAATCGGCTCGAGCAGCACCGGATTGCATTGTGGAAGGCCTTCGGTGATGCCGATGCGGCCGGCAATGCGGAATGCCATGTCCGAGCTGTCGACTGCGTGGTAGGAGCCATCCACCAGCGACACTGCGAGATCGACCACCTGGAAGCCGAGCGGGCCATGCTGCAAGGCGTCGACCACCCCTTCCTCGACCGACGGAATGTAGTTGCGCGGCACGGCGCCGCCGACGATCTTCTCGTCGAATACGAAGCCCGAGCCGCGCGGCAGCGGCCTGATGTCGATTACCACGTCGCCGAACTGGCCGTGGCCGCCCGACTGCTTCTTGTGACGGCCGCGCACGGCGGCGATCGGCTTCTTGATGGTCTCGCGGTAGCCGATGCTCGGCGTGCGCCGCTCGATCGCGATGCCGTAGCGATCGGCGAGCCGCTCGGTCGCGACGCGCAGATGCATCTCGCCCTGCCCCCACACCACGACCTCGTGGGTCTCGGGGTTGTGGTCGACCACGAGCGAAGGATCCTCGTCGTGCAGCTTGTTGAAGGAGACGCCGAGCTTCACGTCGTCCTTG
>DATBZM010000266.1:0-3505 GCA_036513175.1 Xanthobacteraceae bacterium
ACACCCGCACGGTCTCGAGCCGGGTCAGGCCCACATCGGGCTCGAACACGGGAACGCGCGCGAGACCCGAGTCGATCACGATGCGCACGCCGTCGATGGTGAGCGACGTCTCGGCGATCGAGGTCGCGAGCACGATTTTGCGCCGTCCGCGCCGCGACGGCGCAATAGCGCGATCCTGCGTCGCCGCATCGAGCGCGCCATAGAGCGGGACGATGTCGACGGCGGGATCGTCGAGGCGCTCCTTGAGCCGCGACTCGGTGCGCCGGATTTCCGCGGTACCCGGCAGGAAGACCAGGATGGAGCCAGTCTCGGCGCGCAGTGCCCGCAGCGTGGCCTCAACCACCTGCGCCTCGATCTGCGTTTGCGGCGCGCGGCCGAGATAGCGTGTCTCGACCGCAAAGGCGCGGCCTTCACTCGCGACCACGGGAGCGTCGCCGAGGTGGCGGGCGATGCGGGCGCCATCGATCGTTGCCGACATGACCAGCAGCTTGAGGTCCTCGCGCAGCCCGCGCTGCGCATCGCGCGCGAGCGCAAGGCCGAGATCGGCGTCGAGCGAGCGCTCGTGGAACTCGTCGAACAGCACCGCTGCGACGCCGTCGAGCGCCGGATCGTCGATGATGAGGCGCGTGAAGATACCCTCCGTTACCACCTCGATGCGGGTGCGGCGCGAAACCCTGGAGCCGAACCGCACCCGGTAGCCGACGGTCTCGCCCACCTGCTCGCCGAGGGTCGCCGCCATCCGTGCCGCGGCCGCACGCGCCGCGATGCGGCGCGGCTCCAGCACCAGGATCTTGCGATCTTCGGCCCACGGTTCTGCGGCGAGCACCAGTGGCACTCGCGTGGTCTTGCCGGCGCCCGGCGGCGCGACCAGCACGGCAGCGTCGCGCCCGCGCAGGGCGTCCACGAGCGCCGGCAGCGCGTCGTCGATCGGGAGCGGAACGTCGAACGTCATCGGCGCGGCGTTAACCCTGTTCTTATCGCGGGCGGCACGGCCCTTGCGACTTATACGCCACGGCAACATCAACGTCCGAGAATGAGACGCATGTGCTCCGCAACAGACCGTCCGAACCCATGACCACGCCTTCCGCGCTGCCCCCCGGCCGGGTCGATTGGGTCGACTATGCCAAGGGCTTTTGCATCATCATGGTGGTGATGATGCACTCGACCCTCGGCGTCGAGGCGCAGGCCGGCCGCGAGGGCTTCATGCACTATCTGGTCGCCTTCGCGACCCCGTTCCGCATGCCGGACTTCTTCCTGATCTCCGGCCTCTTTCTTTCCCGCGTCATCGACCGCGACTGGCGCACCTATCTCGACCGCAAGGTCGTTCATTTCGTCTATTTCTACCTGCTGTGGACCGCGATCCAGTTCGCCGTGAAGGCGCCGCACTTCGCCGCCGAAATGGGCTGGCTCGGCGTGCTCAAGGAATACGCGCTGTCGTTCATCGATCCGTTCGGCATCCTGTGGTTCATCTACCTGCTGGCGGTGTTCGCGCTCGTCGTGAAGGCGCTTCGCACCGCGCCGCCGGTCGTGATCTGGCTGATCGGCGCGGCCCTCGAGATCGCGCATGTCTCGACCGGCTGGACCTTGATCGACGAGTTCGCCTCCCGCTTCGTCTATTTCTACACCGGCTACCTGTTCGCCCGGCAGGTCTTCGCGCTCGCTACCTTCGTCCAGGCGCGGCCGGCCGCGGCCGGCCTCGGCCTCGCCGCCTGGGCGCTGCTCGACGGCTTTGCGGTGTTCGCCGGCTATTCGCAGCTGCCGTTCGTCTCGCTCGGTCTCGGCCTGATCGGCGCTTGCGCGGTCGTGTCATTCTCGGCGCTGCTCGCCAAGGTCTCGCTGTTCGATCCGCTGCGCTTCTGCGGCCGCAACTCGATCGTCATCTATCTCGCCTTCTTCCTGCCGATGGCCGCGACCCGTACGCTGCTGCTCGGCACCGGCGTGATCCACGATATCGGCGTCGTATCGCTGCTTGTCACCGCTGCCGGCGTCTTTGGCGCGCTCGCCATCTGGTGGGCAGCGCGCGGCACGCGCTTCGACTTTCTGTTCGTGCGCCCGGCGCGGTTCTGGATCGCGCCGCGGCCAATGGTGCTGCAGCCGGCCGAATAGGGGCCGAGTCGAACGCTCGCCATCGCACTGGAAATCGAGCGCCGCCAGACCTATGCTAACTCGCATGAACATCAAGCTGCCTCCAGAGCAGGAACAATGGCTCAATGCCCGCGTGGCGGACGGCGAATTCGCGTCGCCGGAAGCGGCGGTCCGGCAAATGATCGCCGAGCGAATGGCGTTTGAGAGCGACGACTTCGCCTGGGCGAAATCTTATGTCGATGAGGCGCGGGCAGCCGTCGCGCGCGGCGAATTCATCTCCGCCGAGGAGGCGATCGCCGATATCGATGCGCACCTGAGGTAACGGTACTACGCGTCCTTCACGGCCACCGCGATATCACCATCGAGCTCTTGTCCGATTCGCGCGGGGTGGCGCCGCCTTCCCGAGGGTGATAATCCGGGAGCCGATCTCTACATCACGGCTGCCCATGCCCGCCAAAGCGAAATCCCAACCGGTGACCACGGCCGAACCCGGCCTCAAGAAGGACGACCATGTCTTTCTGGTCGATGGGTCCGGCTACATTTTCCGCGCCTATCACGCGCTGCCGCCGCTCACCCGCAAGTCGGACGGGTTGCAGCTCAACGCCGTCCTCGGCTTCTGCAACATGCTGTGGAAGCTCCTGCGCGACATGAAGCCGGAAGAGCGGCCGACCCATCTCGCGGTCGTCTTCGACAAGTCGGAGCGGACGTTCCGCACCGAGATGTACCCGGACTACAAGGCGCACCGGCCTGATCCGCCGGACGATCTCATTCCGCAGTTCGCCTTCATCCGCGAGGCGGTGCGGGCGTTCGATCTGCCGTGCCTGGAGCAGGCCGGCTTCGAGGCCGACGACTTGATCGCAACCTATGCACGGTCGGCCTGCGAGGCGGGCGCGACCGCGACCATCGTGTCGTCCGACAAGGACCTGATGCAACTCGTGACCGATCGCATCGTCATGTACGACACCATGAAGGATCGCAGGATCGGCATCGCCGAGGTGATCGAGAAATTCGGCGTGCCGCCCGACAAGGTGATCGAGGTGCAGTCGCTGATCGGCGATTCGACCGACAACGTGCCGGGCGTGCCCGGCATCGGCGTCAAGACGGCGGCGCAGCTGATCGGCGAATACGGCGACCTCGAGACGCTGCTCGCGCGCGCCGGCGAGATCAAGCAGGAGAAGCGCCGCCAGTCGCTGATCGACAACGCCGAGAAGGCGCGAATTTCCAAGAAGCTCGTCACCCTCGACGACCACGTCAGGCTCGACGTGCCGATCGGCGATCTCGCGGTGCACGAGCCCGACTACAAGAAGCTGATCGCTTTCCTCAAGGCGATGGAGTTCAATACCCTCACGCGCCGCGTCGCCGAGTTTTCCGGCATCGACGCTGCCGCGATCGAGGCCGAAGGCGGAGGCGGGCGGAGTTC
>DATBZM010000267.1:0-9208 GCA_036513175.1 Xanthobacteraceae bacterium
CACGGCGACGTTCGCGACGAGCGCGATGATGCCGGCGTTGACGTCCTTCAATCCCTGCGGCAGCCATGGAAGGAGGGACCCGATCGTCGCGTGCGTCAGGCCGACCAGCGCAACGGTCGCGACGCCGACGACGATGCCGGCGGCGGCGCCCTCGCGCGTCGCCGGGTTGTGGCGCGCGAGACTCAGCACCAAGGCGGGGAAGAGCTGGGTGACGAAGCTGTAGCCCATCAGCAGCAGTGCGACGATCGTCTCGCCGCCTTGCAGCGTGAACCAGATCGCGACGAGTGCCACCACCGGCACCAGCGCCTTGGCGAGCCTCGCGACGCGCGCATCGTCGGCGTCCCGCTGGACCGCGCGGTAAAGGTTATTGGCGAGCAGCGTTGCGGCGGTCATCAGGATCATCGAACCGGGCACGAGCGCGGTGAGCACGCCGGCAGCGCCGATCAGGCCCACCAGCCAGGGATCGAAGCTTTTGGCCGACAGGCGAAACAGGGCGAGATCGATGCTTCCGCCCGACAGGCCGGGAACCTGCAGGATCGCGGCAAAACCGACGAAAAAGACGAACAGCAGGATCAGCTGATAGAGCGGAAGCACGATCGCATTCTTGCGGAAGACGTTGGCGTTGCTCGCCGTATAGATCGAGCCGAACGTGTGCGGCCACATGTAGAAGCCGAGCGCGGTGAGCAGCACCGTGGAGGCAAACCACCAGATGCTCTCACCATGCGCCGGCAGCGCCAGGAATCCGGGCTTCGCGTGCTCGATTGCGGCGAACATCGCGCCGATGCCGCCGTAATAGTGCACCGGCAGATAGATGCCGAGAAAGAGCACGATCGCGAGGATCAGAATGTCCTTGGCGACCGACGTCCAGGCGGAGCCGCGCACGCCCGAGCCCGTCACATAGGCGGTGACGACGGCCGCGCCGATCCAGATCGCGAGCGTGCGCGAGATCGCCCCATAGCTCGCGGTTTCCACGATTATGCCGAGACCCTTGAGCTGCAGCACGAGATAGGGAATCAGCGCCACGATGCCGACCAGCGACACGATGATGCCGAGCGCCGGGCTGTCGTACTTGCGCACGAAGAAATCCGACTGCGAATAGAGCCGGCGATCGCGCGCATAGCGCCAGATCGGCGGCAGCATGAAATAGGACAGCACGTAGGCGAGCGTGCCGTAGCACAGGATGTAATAGGCCGGTCCGCCCTTGCCGTAGGCATACCCGCTGCCGCCGAGAAACGTGAATGTCGTGTAGATCTCCCCGGCGAGCAGCAGAAAGACGAAGACCGCGCCGAAGCCGCGGCCGCCGACGGTCCATTGCTCGAGATCCATCGTCCTGCCGCGCCGGGCGAGGAAGCCGAGGCACAGTGCCAGCATGGCGGCTGCCGCGATGAAGGCGAGGGCGGCGCTCATGGGGCGCGCCTCACGACCAGCCTCATGGCTCGCCCCCGCGCGCAGCCGCGTCGAACCGGTAGATCACCGCCATGACGATCGCGGTGAGCACCACCCAGGCCACGATCCAGGCGAGCAGCAGCGGAAGGCCGAAGATGAACGGCGTGACCCGGTCGACGAAGAAAGGGCCGACGATCAGGCCGAGGAACGGCAGCACGGCGAGCCAATGGATCGGACGCATCGACCAGCTCCGGCAAGCGACGCCACCCGGCTCGCATGACTAAGCGTCCGGGGGGTCCTTCGGTTCCGGACACCCTGTCGCGGGCCGCGGTGATGCGACGCGCTGCATCGCGATAGAGGCCCTCGGAGCAAAGCCGACATGCGCGGACAGCCCGGCACATCCGCCCCCGACCCTAACGACCCTCATCGGAGGTCGGAATTGATCCTCGAAGAAGAGTCAACGTCTGGTCGACGAACGCCCTTGATCGGCGCGGGTCGCGATCCAGATGACGTGCCCCGGGCCCCCGCGCGCTCCGTTGGCGTTCGCCCGAACCTGATCCACCGCAAAACCGGTCTTGCGAAGTCGCCGGGTGAAATCCAGATTTGGTCCCGATGACCATACGGCCAGGACGCCACTGGGACGCAGCGCCGCGTGGGCGGCGCTCAATCCTTCCACGTTATACAACGTATCGTTCGCCTTTCGGGTCAGCCCCTCGGGGCCGTTATCGACATCGAGCAAGATCGCATCGAAGGTCGACTGACCGCGCCGGATGAGGCCGCCGACGTCCCCTTCGCAGATGCTGACGCGCGGATCAGTCAGGCTCTTGCCGAAGACCTCCGCCAGTGGACCCCGGGCCCACGTCAGGACAGGCGGCACCAGCTCGGCGACGATGATCCGCGCCTCGGTTCCGAGCACGGCAAGCGCGGCGCGGAGCGTGAAGCCCATGCCCAATCCGCCGATCAGAATCCGCGGCCGCTCGCGGGTGCGAATTCTCTCGCAAGCGACTGTGCCGAGCGCCTCCTCGGATCTGCTGAGACGACTGTTCATCAGCTCGATCTGGCCCAACATGATCGAGAATTCAGCGCCACGCCGCTTGAGGCGGAGCTCGCCGCCTCCGGGCACTTGTGCTGTATCGAGCAGGGACCAGGGAATCATGGATCGTTCTTCAGCCGGTGGAGAGCAGCTTGAATAAAATTGATCTACTCAACCTATCTCAAGCCTGACAAAAGGATGCGATTTTCTAGCAGACGGAACTCTCCGTGACACGCCGTCGGCGCCAGTCCAGTTGTCGTAACCCTGCCTGAAGTGGCCGGTTTGGGTGGCGCGCACTCGCTCAGGAGCCGCAGATCGGCCCGCGCGAGCCGCAGTGAATACAGAGGAAGCTGCCTAGGAAATGACGCAGCAGCAGGGCTGGGCGCGCACTCGGCGCACGCGTCGCGAGCGCGAACAGCTCCGCTACGCAAGGATCGACAGGGTCGCTGTCGGCGGCGGGCTCGACAAAGCCATCGCAGCGCGACGGCACCCCCTCCTTGAAGTCGTCAAGACTGCGGCGTTGGCGCAAATCGGACTCATTGAGCGTTGCATTGAGTTCGTCATCTTCGTAAACGGCGAGTCGATTCTCGAGGAAGAGATGGCTGTAATGCCAACCGCAGGATGAGCATCGGAAGTCGCCGTCGACTCCGAGCGAGAGAAGGCGGGCCAGGCCGACCTGGCGGTCGGCCGCCGCGACGCCGCTCAACAAATACAGATGCGCGACATCGTCCTCCGGATTTTCGAGAAACGCGCGTTCGCAGATATCCCTGACCGCGGGCAGAGCCGCAAAGAATTCCGCCCTGACGCGCTCGATCTTCCGGAGATCGCGCGCGTCTATCGGCGGAATGGTCCGTATCCCTCTCGCCTGTCCTGAGAAGCTCTCCGCGAAACGGCGGAGGACATCGAGCCTCTTATCCCACTCATCGAGGGTGCTGGGCAGTCCATTGGGCAGCACGCATGGGCTGTCCTCGTCATCGTTCTCGTGGGGCTCGAGAGCGTTGAGCACAACAATGCCCAAGAACACCGCGATTTCCAGACGTTGATGGTGGTGATCCGGGCGTTGGGCGATCTTGATCAGGTGCGGAATCGACGCATAGGTCGCGCCGTAGCAAGTCTCTTGATGGCAGAGGCAGTCGTAGAAAAGCGAATTGGCCGCGTCGTCATTCCAGGTCTCCGCCAGACTGCGGAGCAATGCCGGTATATCGCGGTCGCAATGCGCGTCATCGAGCTTGGTCCAAAGGGGATCGTTCAGTGGCAGCACGGACGATCTCAATCCAATGTTGCGCCGATTTGCGGAATCTGCCGGAGCCTTCGACTGGAGGCGAGCTTGCCGAAATTCTTCTGCCGTTACTTTGCCGATCCGCCCGGCCACAGCGGCTTGAGCCAGCCCTTGACCGTCGCGAGCAGGCTGGGGGAACTCGATGCCGCCGCGGGCTCGGACCGCGCGCGCACGACCGGGCCCTGGTCCGGTCCCGCGCGCATGAGGACGCCGGGGCCGCCGGCGGTGCGCAGGCCGTGATGCGGCTTGCTGCCGGCCATGATCAGCGACCAGAAGATCTTGTATTTCGACTGCGGTGCCGGCGCCGCCGCGATGCCGAAGCGGGTGACGCCGTCGCGCCGCAGGTTGGCGTCGTGCCCCGGCGAGTGCTCCCAAACGTCGAGGGTCGAGGCGAATGTGCGGGTGCCGCACGCGATGTTCTCCACCGCGACGTCCGGATCGTAGCTCGCGACCCGCACGGTGAACGGCCGGTCGACGTCGTGCTCGAGCACGCCGGCGCTCGCCATGGCGCGCGCCTGCTCGGCCGCAAGCGCCATCAGCCGCGGGTCCGGCGTCACGGCGGGCAAGCCATGCTGCGCCCGATATTGCGAGATCGCGGCCTGCGCAGCCGCGGCAAGGTCCTCGGCGCACGCCGCGCCGGACAGCGCCAATGCCGCCAACACCGCCGCCGCAATCCCGGCTCGCTTGCGCATTCCCCCGAACCCCAATTCCCCGAACTCCGCCCTAAGTCTACGCCAGTCAGACGACCTTTGCGGCATTTTTCTGCGTGGCCGGTCGGCCCGGCGGCACGGCGCAAATGGTTAAGCATGCCTTAACCTTCCCGTTGCGCCGACAGATTCAGGGGGGAGCGCTTTACCGATTCTAGAGCGTTTCGCGCGTAGAGTTGCCGACTTGAGGGGCGGGATTTCCCGGCAAGCATTGACGATGACGGATATCGATACGACCCGCCGCCCGGGCGAAACGGCGGACACCGATGCGGCGCCGCTCGGCCGCGTGCATGCGGTGAGCGGCTCGAAGGCGAGCATCGGCCTGCTCGGCACCGAGGGCGTGCATCGCAGCGGCGCGACGGTCGGCAAGTTCGTCAAGATCCACACCGGGCACGCGCTGCTGATCGGCGTGATCACCGAGCTCTCGGTCGAGGTCGCGTCGCGCGAGCCGGGCTATTGCGGCACCGCGCGCGTCGACCTCACGGGCGAGATCGGCACCAGCGGCAAGCGCTTCCGCCGCGGCGTCACCGACTACCCGACCATCGGCGATCGCGTCACCGCGCTCACCAGCGCCGAGCTGCACCTCGTATTCGACGCGCCGGACGCGAGCGTCATCAAGGTCGGCCAGCTCATGCAGGACCAGACCATCACGGTCGGCGTCGACATCGACGAGATGCTGAGCAACCACTTCGCGGTGCTCGGCACCACCGGCGTCGGCAAGTCGAGCGCGGTCGCGTTGATCCTGCAGCAGGTGCTGGAGGCGCGGCCGAACCTGCGCATCCTTTTGCTCGACGTGCACAACGAATACGGCCGCTGCTTCGGCGAGCGCGCCTTCGTGGTCAACCCCGGCAACATGAAGCTGCCGTTCTGGCTGTTCAACTTCGAGGAGATCATCGACGTCTTCTTCGCCGGCCGGCCCGGCCTCGAGGAGGAGATCGAGATCCTCTCCGAGGTTATCCCGCTCGCCAAGGCGACCTATACGCAGTACCGCAGCGCCGACCGGCTGAGCGTCAAGCGCTTCGATCCGAAGACGATCGGCTACACGGTCGACACGCCGGTGCCGTACCGGCTCGCCGATCTCTTGAACCAGATCAACGAGCGCATGGGCAAGCTGGAGAACCGCTCCTCGCGCCTCGTCTATCACAAGCTGATGACCCGGATCGAGACGGTCAGCAACGATCCGCGCTACGCCTTCATGTTCGAGAACGCCAATGTCGGCGGCGACACCATGTCGGAGTCGATCAGCCAGCTCTTCCGCGTGCCGATCGACGGCAAGCCGATGACCATCATGCAGCTCGCCGGCTTCCCGGCCGAGGTGACCGACGCGGTGGTGTCGGTGCTGTTTCGCATGGCGTTCGATTTCGGCCTGTGGAGCGACGGCGCCTGCCCGATCCTTTTCGTGTGCGAGGAGGCGCATCGCTATGCGGCGGCCGACCGCACCACCGGCTTCGCGCCGACGCGGCGGGCGATCTCGCGGCTCGCCAAGGAGGGGCGCAAATACGGCGTCTATCTCGGCCTCGTCACGCAGCGTCCGGCCGAGCTCGATCCCACCATCATTTCCCAATGCAGCACGCTGTTTGCGATGCGCATGTCGAACGAGCGCGACCAGGCGCTGCTGCGTTCGGCGGTCTCCGATTCGGCCGCGAACCTTTTTGCCTTCGTGCCGGCGCTCGGCACGCGCGAGGCGCTGGCGTTCGGTGTCGGTGTGCCGGTGCCGACCCGGCTCACCTTTCCGGAGCTGCCCGCGCACCTGCTGCCGAAGAGCGATACCTTCGCGAGCGATCCGACCCTGCAGGCGACCGGCAAGGATCTCAACTTCATCGCCTCGGTGGTCGATCGCTGGCGCAATGCGACCATGAACCGCGCCACTTCCGCGGACGACTCGCGCCCCGCTCCCGTCGCCGCGCGTGCGCCGGCGCCGCCGCAGGCTGCCGCGCCGGTCGCGGCCGCGTCGCCGGCCGCGCTCGACCCCAACCGCCTCGGCCCGCTGCGCCGACCGGCGACCGATCGCCCCGATCCGCTCGCCGCGCTGCGCGCGATCCAGGCGCCGCGCTAGCGCGCAACGCGACGAAGCGCACGCTGCTGCCCGCCCGCAAGAGCGGGGGAGGGTGGGCCTCCGCTTTTTCGAGTTGAGACTTAGTACTTCACGCCAAAGCGGTAATTCACGCGGACGGTGCCCATGTCGACGTCCTGCTTGATGCTGTCGGTGCGATCGAAAGCTCCAGCAGGGGTGATGAGGTTGTTGCTGCTGCTGCCCATGAAAAGATGGTCATATTCGACCGCAACCGACCAGCGCGGCGCAAAGCCGAATTCGATGCCGGTTCCGACCGCGCCACCCCAACGGGTTTCACTGGCCTGATCAAAGGCGAAGCCGGCCGGGAAGGCGCCGACGGCGAATTGCGACACCCCGTTATACTTGTCATCGGTGACGGCAGCGCCGCCCTTCACGTACCAGAGCACGTTATTCCAAGCGTAGCCGACCTGGCCGGTGAAGAGGCCGATAGCATCGATCTTGGTCTGGTTCGAGAACGGCAGACCGCCGAAGGTCCCGGTCGCGCTTCGTTGGCGGCTCACCTTCAGGTTGCCTTCGCTCTGGATGTGTTGCAAAAATGCATCCGTTCTCGATAAAGGCACCCGCACGAGACATTTCCGCCTGACCCGACGCGGAAGTCCCTGCCATGTCCGCCTTTCGCGCCGCTCTCCGTCTCACCCATGCTCCGAGCGCGCCGCCGGCTCGCGCGCCGACGCTGCCGCGCGCCCCAGCGCGCGCGGGCGCGCCATCCCGGCGCCGCGCGCGTCCGCATCGATGCGGCGCATTTCGCTCAGGTCCTCGAGGAAGAACGGCCGGGAGAAATAGAACCCCTGCGCCTGGCGGATGCGGGTCGCGGCCTGCAGATAGGCGAGCTCCTCGAACGTCTCGACGCCTTCGGCGACGACCGACATGCCGAGCGCATGGCCGAGCGACTCGATGGTGCGCAGCACGCTCTGGCTGCGCGGGCGCTGGTGGATGGCGGTGATGAATGAGCGGTCGACCTTGAGCTCGTCCGCCGTGATGTCGGCGAGCACCGAGAGCGACGAATAGCCGGTGCCGAAGTCGTCGATCGACACCCGCACGCCGAGCTCGCGGATCATCGGCAGCACCTCGGTCTGGAACCGGCCCTGCGCCAGGAACGCGTCCTCGGTCAGCTCGAGCATCAGGCGGCGCGCATAGCGGCTTTCGTCGATCGCCCGCATCAGCGAGCGCATGAAGTCGAGATCGCCCGCCTGCTTGGCGGCGACGTTGATGCTGATGGTGGTGCCGGCGCCGAACTCCTCGTCGAGCCGCTCGATCGAGGCCACCGCCTCCTCCAGCACGAAATGCGTAATCGGGTCGATCAGGCCGAGCTCGATCGCGAGGCCGACGAAGGTGCTGGGCGGCTGGATCTCGCCGTCCTCGTCGCGCCAGCGCACCAGCGTCTCGAAGCCGACCACCTGCTGGCTCTGCACGTCGACCTTGGGCTGGAACGCGCAGCAGAACTTGCGGTCGCGGATGGCGAGGCGCAGCCGCTGCTCGAGCTGCATGCGCGCCGTGATCGCCTCGCCCATGCCGGTATCGAAATAGACCGCGGCGCCCTTGCTGCTTTTCTTCGCCCGGTACATGGCGTTGTCGGCGTTGCGCCGCAGCGCCTCGTAGCTCGCGCCGTGCTCGGGAAAGATGCTCACCCCGAGCGACGCCGAGGTGAAGATCTCGAAGGCCTCGAGGTGGAACGGATTTTTCAGCTCGGCGACCAGGTGCTCGACCAGCGCATGCACCTGCTCGTCGCTCTCGACCGGGTCGACCAGCAGCAGGAATTCATCGCCGCTGATGCGCGCCAGCATGTCGGTCGCGCGCAGGTGCCGGCCGATGCGCTCGGCGACCTTGCGCAGCAGCGCGTCGCCGATCGCGTGGCTGTAGTAGTCGTTGATGTGCTTGAAATTGTCGAGGTCGATGAACGCGACCGCAAAGCGCGCGTCGTTGCGGTCGATCGCCTCGTCGACGCGCCGCTCGATGACGAGGCGGTTGGGCAGCCCGGTGAGGTCGTCGAAATAGGCGCGCCGCGCGAGCTCGTCCTCGACGTGCTTGCGCTCGCTGATGTCGAGCGAGCTCGACATCAGGAGCTTGCGCTCGCGCACGTGCACCGGCTTGTGCGAGGTGAGCCAGATGCGCTCGCCGCTCGCGTCGTCATGGCGCTCCTCGGTCGCGACCGCGGTTCCCGAATGCATCAGCGCGATCTCCCAGTCGCGCCGCTGCGTCGCCTCCTCGGCGGGCAGGAAATCGGCCGGCGAGGCGCCGAGCAGGGTCTGCGCCGGCGTGCCGAGATTGGCCGCCGCGACCGCATTCACCAGGATGAAGCGGCCGTCCTCCTCCTGCACCGTGAGGCTCACGGGCAAAAGATCGACGACCTCCTTGAGCAGGTTGCGCTCGTCGTCGGCGGCGCGCGCATGCCCGGTCAGCTCCGCGACCTCCGCGCGCAGCCGTGCGATGTCGTCGCCGCTCTTATCGGCGTTGCGCATCGCCAGCCCGGCGAGCGCGACCACCGAGCAGAGCCGCGCGCTCGTCACGCTGTCGGCGGCAAAATCCGCCGCGCCGGCGTCGCGCCGCAGCAGCAGCACGGCGGCGCGGCCGGCGAGCGCGACCGGCAGCATGAGGGCCGGCGCGCCTGGCGCCACGAGGTCAGGCGGCAGCAGCGCGCGTGCCTCGCTCGGCGCGCCGGCAAGTGCGATGACGCGGCTGCGCACGGCGGCGAGCAACGCCGCGGCGTCGGGCCACTGCGTCTCGGCGGG
>DATBZM010000268.1:0-7183 GCA_036513175.1 Xanthobacteraceae bacterium
CGCGCCCGACGAGCTGCCGCCGAAAAAGGCGGGCAGGGCGCCGAGGCGCGCCATCAGCTCTTGCATGTCCTCGGTCCAGATGACCTCCTCGCCCGCGTCGCCCTCGATCAGCACGTCGGACAATCCGGTATTGCGCCGGTCGTGCAGCACCACGCGGTGCCCGCGCGCCGCGAGCTTCTTCGCCAGCGGAACGAACTCGTCATGGCCGCGCCGCCCGCCCGTGGTCAGCATGATCCACGGGCCGCCGTCGCCGATGATCTGGTAGTTGATGTTGACGCCGCGGATTTTCGTGATGGGCATGGGTCCCTCTCTCTTTCTCTTCGAGTAGCGCGCAACTCAGTCAGCCCCACCCTCATCCTGAGGAGCCTCGCGCGTCTTCGCGCGAGGCGTCTCGAAGGACGAGGGTGGCCGATACGGCGCCACAAGCGGCCTATCCTTCGAGACGCCTGCCTTCGCTGCGCGAAGGCAGGCTCCTCAGGATGAGGTTTATCGTGAGGTTACGAAGTCCCGCAGCACTCGGCAACGTGCCGGCAAAACCTACTCTCCCTTCCACTGCGGCGGGCGCTTGTTGAGAAAGGCGTCGAGCCCTTCGCGGAAATCCTGGCTCATGTAGCACATCAGGATGAGGTCCTCGCCTTCCTCGCGCGAGAGCCGCCGCTGCAGCCGCGCCAGCGCCTGCTTGGTGGCGTTGAGGGTGAGCGGCGCATGGTTGGCGATCAGCGTGGCGAGCTCGTCCGCCCGCTTGTGCAGGGCAGCGACGTCCTCGACCACCTCGTTGAGCAGGCCGACGGCGGCGGCCTCGTCGGCGCCGAGCAACCGGGCCGTGAAGATCAGGTCCTTCACGCGCGCCGGGCCGACCAGCGCGGTGAGCCGGCTGATGTTCGACATCGACAGGCAGTTGCCGAGCGTGCGCGCGATCGGAAAGCCGAACCGCGTCGTCTTCGTCCCGATGCGGATGTCGCAGCACGCCGCGATGCCGCCGCCGCCGCCCGTGCAGGCGCCGGCGATCGCCGCGATCACCGGCACCCGGCATTGCTCGAGCTCGCCGAGCACCCGGTCGATGCGCGCCTCGTAGTCGAGCGCGTGCTGCGGCGTCGTGAAGGCGCGGAACTGGTTGATGTCGGTGCCCGACGCGAAGGCCTTGTCGCCGGCGCCGGTGAGGACGAGCACCTTGATGGCGTGGTCGCCGTTCGCCTGGCGGCAGATCTCCGCCAGCCGCTCGTACATCGCGAACGTGAAGGCGTTGCGCGCCTGCGGCCGGTTGAACGTCACCCGGGCGATGCCGTCGCGCAGGTCGAAGAGGATGTCGTCGGAGGCGGCTGATGGCTGGTCCATGGTCTGTCCGTTGCGGCGCAAGGTATTCCTGGCCGCAACGTAACCCGGATCGGGCGCGAGCGGAATGTGCGATTCGGCTAGGCAAAGACGCGTTGCGTCGACCGCGTCGCCGCCAGCACCCGCTCGACCTCGTCCGCCGCATTGGCGGCGCCGTCGGCGCCGGCGAGCGCCGCCGCGCGCCGATGCGCCTCCTGGCGGTATGACGGCGTGAACAGCACCTTCTCGGCCGCCGCGCGCATCGGATCGGTCCCGGCGTCGCCCGGCAGCGCGACTCCGGCGCCCCATTCCTGGATGGCCGCCGCGACGAAAGGTTGATCGCCGGCGAGGCCGGGGATCACGACGAGGGGCACGCCGTGGCGCAGCGCGCGCATGGCGGTGCCGTGGCCGCCATGGGTCACCACCATTGCGGCGCGCCGCAGGACCGGATCGTGCGCCGCGTAGTTGAGCACGATCGCATTCGCGGGCGCGGCGATCTCGTTCGGTGCGACGATGCCGCCGGTCGTGGCGACGACATGCACCGGCAGGTCGGCGAGCGCGTCGAGCGCGTGCTGCACCTTGTCGACGTTGCGCTGCTCGAACCCGGTGCTAAAGCTCACCAGCACCAGCGGCGTCGGGTCGTCGTCCGGCCAGGGCAGGGGCGTCGGCACAGCGAATTTCTCGTCCTCCAGCGCCGGGCCGGCGTGCCGCACCATCTCCCAGCCGGGCAGCGGCGCGGCGTCGAACGCCGCGAGGCTCGTCGAGATGATGCGCTCGTGCGGACGCCACAGGTCGTCGAGGGCGGCATGTCCCGCAAAGCCGGCCTGCCGGCGCATACCGTCGAAGGTGGCAAAGATCTTGCGCCACATGTCGAGCTGGCGAAACACGAAGGTGTGGACGAAGACGATCGACGGGCGCCCGAAATGCACCGCTTGCGCCAGCGCCGCCGGAAACATCGCATCGATCAGCACGATGTCCGGCGCCTCCGCGGCGACGATCGATCGCACCTGCCCCTCGACCGCCGGCGACGTGAGGTAGCAGGCCGCGCGGGTCATGAAATGACCTTGCGGATAGCGGTCCACCTGCGCATAGGCCGAGGTGATCTCGATTGCCCGCAGGCCGGCGGTCTTCACCCGCGGCACCATCTCGGGACGTCCCGCGAAGGCGACCGCGTGGCCGCGCTCGGTGAGGACGCGGGCGATGCCGAGGCTAGGCGGCAGGTTGCCGCCGCCCGACCAGTTGAGCCAGAGCATCCGCGCCATGTGACGTCTCCTGTTCGATCACGCCCGAAATCATCCGCTTGACCATCGCCTCGGCGGCCGGCCGGTTCATCGCCATGTCCCGCCGCAACAGCTTCCACACGTAAATATCCGTCAGGACGATCAGCATCGTCAGCAGCTGCTCGCGCGCGGCGCCGCGCCGCGCCGCGAGTTGCGGCGCGAACAGGGTGCGCACCCCGTCGCGGTGGTTGTCGCGGCCCTGGTCGAGCGACGGCCTGAGCGCCGGCCGGCGCTGCTCCTCGTTGAGCCGCGCCATGACGAAATCGCCGATGCTCTCGTAGATATCGAAGAAGACCGCGACCGCCGCGCCGACGTCGCCGGCCTGCGCCGGCTTGACGAACTGGCCGCCCGCCGCCAGCTCCTCGAGCACCGCATAGATCAGCTCGTCCTTGCTGCCGAACGCGCGCAGCACGGTCTGCACCGTCGTCTCGGCGCGGCGAGCGACCTCGTCGAGGGTGAAATCCTCGATCGCGCCCCTGCCGTAGAGCTCGACCGCGCTCGCGCGGATGCGCGCGCGCGTCGCCTCCGCCGTGGCGGCGCGCGCCGTCATCACGTAGGGCCGCGTCTTCTTTTTCATGTTAGTACGACTAACTTCAATTATATTTGATGTCAATATGACTAATACGAAAGTATTCGCCGCCCGGCGGGTTGGCGGAACGCCGACCGTACCGCGCACCCGGACGGGCACGACGGCTGGAAGGTGCGAAGGCGTCAGCTGCCTGTGCGGCCGGCAGCGCTTCGGCGCGAGAACCGGCGCCGCGAGAGGCGCCAGCCCGCGTCAGTCGACCTTGATGCCGGCGTCGCGGATGACCTTGCCCCATTTCGCCGTCTCGTCGGCAACGAACGCCGCCGATTGGTCGGCAGACATCGCCAGGGGCTCGGCGCCGAGCGCGATCAGCCGCGCCTTGATGGCGGGATCGGCGAGCACGGCATTGATCTCGCGGTTGAGCAGGGCGACGGTCTCGGCCGCCATGTCACGGGGTCCGGCCAGCGCATCCCAGATATAGGCCGAATAGCCGGGCACGGTTTCGCCGATCGTCGGCACGTCGCGCAGGACACGCGCGCGATCCGCGCTGGTCACGCCGAGCGCGCGCACCTTGCCCTGGGCGATGAAGTCGAGCGACGTCGAGATCGGGCTGAACGCCGCCTGCACCTGGCCGCCGAGGAGATCGGGCAGGTAGGCGTTGCGATACGGCACATGGACGATGTCGACGCCGGTCATCGCCTTGAACAACTCGCCGGCCACGTGCGGCAGGGTGCCGACGCCCGGCGACGCATAGTTGATCTTGCCGGGATTGGCCTTGGCGTAGGCGATGAACTCAAGCGTGGTGTTCACCGGCACGGCGGGATTGACCTCGAGCACGAGGGCGGAGCGAAAGGTCGTCGCGACCGGCGCAAGGTCGCGCATCAGGTCGAACCGCAGATCGCGGTAGATCGACGCGTTGGTGGCGTTGCTCGAGGTGAGGACGAGCAGCGTATACCCATCGGGGCTCGCGTGCGCGACCATCTCGGTCGCGAGATTGGTGGCCGCGCCCGGGCGGTTGTCGACGATGAACTGCTGGCCGAGCCGCGCCGACAGCGCCTGGGCGATCAGGCGCGCGGCGACATCGGGTATCTGGCCGGCGACGAATCCGCAGATGATGCGCACCGGCCGCGTCGGATAGTCGGATGCGGCTGCCGCGCGCGCGAAGGCCGGCAACGCGACGGCGCCGGCGGCGAGACGCAGCAGCGCGCGGCGCGGCAGCGGCAGATCGCTCTTCATCGTCGGCATGCCTCTCGGTCCGATCGGCGCGCGTGTACGGAATCGGGACACTAGCGCGCGGTGGATTTTCGGAAAAGCCGGCAATGGAACAATGGTAGGCGGGCCGCGTTAAAAAGCATGCCTCACGATTCTGATGCAGCCTCCCGCGCCCGAGCCGAAGCCATGTTCAAGCGGCGCCAAGAGCAGCAGGCCGACGCGCCGAAAGCCATGGCCGAATACAGAGCGGCCGAGCGGGCGAGGTACGAGCGCATGCAGCAATTGAGAGCGCTACGGCTCGCTCGCGAGACCGACGCTCGCAGCGACTGATCCCCCGCAGCTCAGCCGTCCGGCCCGCCCGGTGACGCGTTTGGCGCGTCCATCCGGGCTGCACCTGCTCAATCGGAATAATCACAGAGCGAGCCCGGCCAGCTTGGTCGCGTAACGTCGCACCGGAATGCCCTCCTGCTCCTGCCTTGGATGCGCCGGGCGCGGCATAGCCCGGATCGAGAACGCGCGAGTGCATCACCCGCCGCGCGTCCGCAATCTCGCTGCACACATTTGTGACACAATTACTACAATCAAATGTCAGTTCGGCGACACGCGGGTGCGTCTCATGAGCTTGGCATCGCAGGCCCGATCAACTTCCCTGGCCTGGTCTAACCCCCTGGCCTGGTGGTGGGGTCTGTTGACCATCGTCAGCGGCGCGAACATCGCGGTGTTGCTCCTGCTGTACCAGCAGCTGCACGCGCAGCCGGCCGCGCGCCTCGACAGCACGTCCGGCATCGAGCTCATGCCCCTCCTCTGCGCGGCCTATGTTTTCGGCTGCGCGTTCAGGTCGTTCCTTCCGCGCGCCGATGTCCAGCGGATCTGCTTGTTCGATACGTGGCTGTCGAGCGTTGTCGTCGGACGCTCCGTCGCGACCGTGGCCGAGGTCTGCTTCGCGGCGCAGTGGGCCATCGTCTTGTATGATCTCGGCACCACGACGGGAGCGGATGCCACCTTGAGCGCGGCGTGGGTCGTCCTGCCGCTGATCCTCATCGCGGAATGCTTCTCCTGGTATGCCGTCGTGACCACCAACTACCTGGGCAGCGCCGTCGAGAATTCGTTATGGGCCGTTGCCTTCCTCGCGATCGCAATCGGCCTCGGCCGGCTGCTGCCGGCGTTTGATGGCCCGATCCGCGTGGTCCTCGCCGTCGCGATCGTCGGGATCGCGGGCTATCTGATTTTTCTCGTGACCGTCGACGTCCCGATGTACCTTGGTCGCTGGCGGGCCAAGGTTGCCGATGGCGGCAAGCATCTGCGACCTCTCGAGGGCCTGCGCGACGTGTGCACGCGTTGGGTCGTGACGCACGACCTTGCCGCGTGGAAGGGCGAGATCGCCTGGATGTCGCTCTATTTCAGTGCGGCGGTGTGGGCGAGCCTCGCGCTCTGCGCGTTCTACTCGCTCGAGAATCATCTGGCTCCCTGTCGCGGCGAATCGGCGATCACAAGCTGTCTCGTCGCAGGCGTCGGCAGCCCTTAGCGCATGTCCCGGCCAAAGCCAGCCCCGGACTTGATCCGGGGCGGGCACCGGTTCGCCGTCGAGGACATGCGCCAATTCAAATGAAGTCGGGTCTCGGCGCGGCCGACCGGATCACCGACGGGCCGTCAATGGATCTCCATCCCGGCGTCGTGGATGACCTTCGCCCATTTTGCGCCGTCGGCCTTGAATCGCTCCGTCGCCTGCTCGGGCGTGATCGACATCGGCTCGTAGCCGAGCACGGCGAAGCGCTGCTTGATGTCGGGCGCCGCGACCACATGGGCGACCTCGCGATTGAGCCGCGTGATGATGTCCTTCGGCGTGCCGGCCGGCACCACCACCGTGAACCAGGTCTCGCCTTCGATCTCGGGAAAGCCCGCCTCCGCCATGGTCGGCACGTCCGGCAGCGCCGCCGAGCGGTTCGCGCCGGTCACCGCGAGCGCCCGCAGCTTGTCGGACTGGACCAGCGGGACGGCCGGCGCGAGCGCGCCGAACGAGATCGGCGTCTGCCCGCCGAGCGCCGAGGTGATCGCCTCACCGCCGCCCTTGAACGGCACGTGCACCACGTCGAGCTTGAGGGTGAGGCGAAAGAGCTCGCCGACGAGGTCGGGCGGCGTGCCGGTCCCGGGCGACGCGTAGCTGTACTTGTTCGGATTGGCCCTGATGAGATCCACCAGCTCCTTGACGCTCTTCGCCGGCAGCGACGGGTTGACCACGAGGATCGCCGGCGAGCTGGCCGCGATCGTGACCGGGTCGAAGCTCTTGATCGGATCGTAGTTGACCTGGTGGAAGAGCGACGGATTGATCACGTAGTTCGCGCCGTCGATGAAGATCGTGTAGCCGTCGGGCGCCGCCTGCGCGGCGCGCGCCGCCCCGATATTGCCGCCCGCCCCGCCGACGTTCTCGATGTAGAACTGCTGGCCCATCTGCTCGGAAAGCTTCGGCGTGATCAGCCGCGCGAACAGGTCGGTCGGGCCGCCCGGCGTGAACGGGACGATGACGCGCACGGAGCGTGACGGATAAGCGTCGGCCCGCGCGAGGCGAGGCCCCGCGAGGCCTGCGGCGGCGGCGCTCGCAAGCTTGAGAAATTGGCGGCGGTAGAGCGTCATGGCGTTCCCCTCGATGTTTTTGGCTTGGTTCTTGGCTTGGCCGGCCGTGGCGGTGTTCCGCACGATATTGCCTAATCGCATGCTTTTCGTCTCGGCAAAATACCGCAAGTTTCGCCAGGATGTCGCACCGGCAGCGTCGGCGAGCCCCCGGTCAGCCGACAGGGCTATTGGATGTGAGGTGAGCACAGACGTCGCGCTCCCTCTCCCCGCAAGAGAGCGGGGA
>DATBZM010000269.1:0-4935 GCA_036513175.1 Xanthobacteraceae bacterium
CCCCCTCTCCGGCTCTCCCCCGCAAGTGGGGGAGAGGGCGCACGCGCCGAGTATGCGGCTTTAGATTCCCAGGTACCGGTGCTGCACGTCCGGCGCCGCCGCGAGCTGCGCCGATGTGCCGCTCCACACCGCGCGGCCGCGCTCGATCAGGTAGTGCCGATCGGCGATCCGCGTGAGCGCATCGACGTTCTTGTCGATCACCAGGATCGATTGGCCTGCCGACTTGAGCCGCGTGAGGCAGGCCCAGATCTCGTCGCGGATGAGGGGCGCGAGGCCCTCGGTCGCCTCGTCGAGGATGACGAGGCGCGGGTTGGTCATGAGCGCGCGGCCGATCGCCAGCATCTGCTGCTCGCCGCCGGAGAGCTGGCTTCCCATGCGGTCGAGCCGCTCGGCGAGGCGGGGAAAGAGGCCGCACACCCTGTCGAGCGTCCACGGATCGCCCGTGCCGCGCCAGTTGGCCGCCGTGGCGACGAGATTCTCCCGCGTCGTCAGGTTGGCGAAGATCTGGCGGCCTTCCGGCACGAGACCAAGGCCGAGCTGGGCCACCCGATAGGACGGCAGCGCGCGGATGTCGGCGCCGGCGAAGCGGATTGCGCCCACGCGCGCCGGCGTCAGCCCCATGATCGAGCGCACGGTCGTGGTCTTGCCCATGCCGTTGCGGCCCATCAGCGTCACCATCTCGCCCGCTGCGATCGTAAGCGAGAGCCCGAACAGCACCTGGCTTTGCCCGTAGCACGTCTCGATGCCGTCGACCTCGAGCAGGTCAGCCATCGCGGCCTCCCGCTGCCGGGCCCAGATAGGCTCTGCGCACCTCGGCGTCGGCGCGGATCGCGTCCGGCGTGCCCGACGCGATGATGCGCCCGTAGAACAGCACCGTGATGCGGTCGGCGAGCGCGAACACCGCGTCCATGTCGTGCTCGATCAGCAGGATCGCGAGGCTGCCCTTGAGGCCGCGCAGCAGCGTGACGACGCGCGCCGACTCCTCCGGGCCGAGCCCCGCCATCGGCTCGTCGAGCAGCAACAGACGTGGCTTCGTCGCGAGCGCCATGGCGAGCTCGAGCTGGCGGTGCTCGCCGTGGCTCATCGCCGACACGATCGTGTCGGCGCGGTCACCGAGGCCGACGCCGGCGAGCGCCGCGCGCGCCGGCTCGCGCAGCGCCGAATCGCGCCGCGCATCGCGCCAGAAACGGAATGAGTGGCCCGCCTGCGCCTGCACGGCGAGCGCCACGTTGTCGAGCGCCGTGAAGTCGGGAAACAGCGAGGTGATCTGGAACGAGCGCGCGAGGCCGCGCGCGGCGCGTCGGTCGGGGCGCAGCGCCGTGATGTCGTGCCCGGCGAAGAAGACCTGTCCCGCATCAGGCGGAATTTCGCCCGCGAGCTGGCTGATCAGCGTGGTCTTGCCGGCGCCGTTCGGGCCGATGACCGCGTGCAGCTCGCCCGGCTCGAGCGACAACGTGATGTCGTCCGACGCCGTGATGCCGCCGAACTGCTTGGCGAGGCTCTCGATGCGCAACAGCGGCTCAGCCACGGCCGGGCCTCGCCAGCACGCCGTCGATGCCGCCGCGCGCGAACAGCACGACGAGCAGGATCAGCGGCCCGAGGATGATCGGCCAGTACTCGGTCACGCGCGAGAGCCCCTCTTCGAGCAGCAGCAGCGTCACGGCGCCGATCACCGGGCCCATGACGGTGCCCATGCCGCCCAGCACTGCCATGACGATGAGGTCGCCCGAGCGCGTCCAGTGCATGATGGCGGGGCTGATGAAGTCGGTGTGGTTCGCCAGCAGCACGCCGGCGAGCCCGCACAGCACGCCGGAGATGACGAAGCAGGTGAGCTTGTAGCGAAACGTCGGAAAGCCGAGCGCGCGCATGCGCCGCTCGTTCGAGCGCGCACCCTGGATCACCAGGCCGAAGCGGGAATTGACGAGGCGCGACACGAGATAGACGGCGGCGATCAGCAGCGCGAGGCAGAGGTAGTAGAACTGCGTCTTGTTGGAAAGATCGATCACGCCGGCGAAGGTGCTGCGATGATAGATCGTGAGCCCGTCGTCGCCGCCGTAGCGGTCGAGGCCGCTCGCGACGTAATAGGCCATCTGCGCAAACGCGAGCGTGATCATGATGAAGTAGACGCCGCGCGTGCGCAGGCTGAGCGCGCCAACGCCAAGCGCGAACAGGGCTGACACGAGCAGCGCCAGCGGCCACTGCACGAAGCCCGAGCCGACGCCCTCCTTGGCGAGAATTCCGACCGTGTAGCCGCCGAGGCCGAGGAAGGCGGCGTGACCGAAGCTCACCATGCCGCCGAAGCCCATCACCAGGTTGAGGGCGACGGCGGCGAGCGCGAAGATCACGATGCGGGTGAACAGCGAGAGCGCGAAGGTACCGCCGGTGAGCGCGCAATAGACCGGCACCAGCGCGAGGATGATGAGCAGCGCGACGACGGCGGCGTTGCGCGGGGTGATGCGCGCGGTCATCGGCGCGACGCCGGAAAGAGGCCCTCCGGCCGGAAAACCAGCACGGCGGCCATCAGCATGTAGATCAGCATGGAGGAGAGCGACGGCCCGAGCGTCGCAGCCGCATTCTCATTCAGCACCGTGCGCAGCAGGTCGGGCAGAAAGGCGCGGCCGATCGTGTCGACGATCCCGACGAAGACCGAAGCCACGAAGGCGCCGCGGATCGAGCCGATGCCGCCGATGATGATGACGACGAAGGCGAGGATCAGGATGTTCTCGCCCATGCCGATCTGCACCGTAAGGATTGGCGCCTGCATCAGGCCGGCGAAGCCCGCGAGCGCAGCGCCGAGGCCGAACACCAGCGTATAGAGCAGCTTGATGTTGACGCCGAGCGCGCCGACCATCTCGCGGTTCGAGGCGCCGGCGCGGATCAGCATGCCGATGCGGGTGCGCATGATGAAGAGGTAGAGCGCGGCCGCGACCGCGAGCGTCACCACGATGATGACCAGGCGATAAACCGGGTAGTAGATGCCGGGCAGCACCTGCACGGCAGTGAGCATCTCGGCGGGCAGCGGCAGCGTCATGCCGGCCGGGCCCCAGATCAGCCGCACCAGCTCGTTGAAGAACAGGATCAGCCCGAAGGTGCCGAGCACATGGTCGAGATGGTCGCGCCCATACAGGCGCCGCATCACGATCACTTCCACCGCCATGCCGACCACGAGCGTCGCGATCAGCGCCAGCACCGCGGCGAGCACGAAGCTCCCCGTCAGCGCCGCGAAGGTCGCCGCGAAGTAGGCGCCGATCATGTAGAGCGACCCGTGCGCCAGGTTGACGAGGTCCATGATGCCGAAGACCAGCGTCAGCCCGGCAGCGAGCAGAAACAGCAGCATCCCGAGCTGCACGCCGTTGAGGCACTGCTCGATGAAGTAGAGCATCTCTCTTCACCTCTCCCCACCGAACTCGGGTTTACCCGAGTTCGCCATCATATGTGGCCGAAGTCGGATATATCCGACTTCGGCAGGGGAGAGGTCGACGCGCCCTCGGGTCTTGCCTTCGGCAAGCCCAAGGGTGAACTCCGCGCGTCGGGTGAGGGGATCTCGCACTATCGATAGTCATAGCGCCCCTAACCCGGCTCGCTTCGCTCGCCACCCTCTCCCTTCGGGAGAGGGGAAAGCAAGCGCCGTGCCGCCCTCACTTCATCGGGCACTTGTCGTGAAAGTGGTCCTGGTCCATCGACACGATCTTCGTCACGGTCTTGAGGCGATAGGCGTCGCCTTCCTTCACGACGTCCTGCAGGTAGAAGTTTTGGATCGGGACGTGGTTGTTGCCGAACTTGAACTCGCCGCGCACGGAGGTGAACTTCGCCTGCTCGACCTCGCGGCGCATCTCGTCCTTCTTGCTGAGATCGCCCTTGACCGACGTCACCGCGTCGTCGAGCAGCGCCACCGCGTCGTAGGTCTGCGCGCCGTAGAACGACGGCATGATCTTGTACTTCGCCTTGTAGTCGGCGACGAACTTCTTGTTGGCGGCATTCGGAAGGTCGCCGACCCATTGCTGCGCGCCCGGAATGCCGATCGCGAGGTCCTTGAGCCGCGGCAGCGACAGGTCGTCGATCGTGAAGGCGGTGTAGAGCGGAATCTGGCCCTTGAGGCCCGACTGCGCGTACTGCGTGACGAACTGCACGCCGGCGCCGCCCGGATAAAAGGCGAAGATCGCGTCGGGCTTGGCGGCGCGCGCCTTGGAGAGCTCGGCCGAGAAGTCGAGCTGATCGGGCCAGCGCGTCAGCTCCTGGCCGACGATCTTGCCCTTGAAGGTCGAGGCGACGCCGGCGAGCATGTCCTTGCCGGCGATGTAGTTCGGCCCCATCAGGAACGCGGTCTTCACGCCCTTCTCGTTCATGTAGGTGCCGATCGCCGCCGGCGTCTGGTCGTTCTGCCACGAGGTCGAGAAGACGTATGGGCTGCACAGCTCGCCGGCGAGCTGCGAGGCGCCCGCATTGGTGACGATCGTGAAGGTCTTCGAATCGACGATCGGCTTGAGCGAGGCGACCAGCACGTTCGACCAGATGTAGCCGACGAGGAAATCGACCTTGTCGGACTCGATGAGCTTCTGCGTCTTCTGCACGCCGACGTCCGGCTTGAAGGTGTCGTCCTCGTAGATCACCTCGACCGGGATGCCGCCGAGCTTGCGGCCGACATGGTCGAGCCCGAGCTCGAACGAGTTACGCATGTCGTTGCCGATCGCGGCGGCCGGGCCGCTGAATGTCGAGATGAAGCCGATCTTGATCGTCTTCTGCTGCGCGGTGGCCGGCGCGACAGTGAGAGCCAGCGACGCGCAAGCGGCAAGCAGGGTTCGTTTCATCGTGCTCCCTCCCAGGGACGTGAGTGATGGTTGGATCATACCCGATGACGAGCGTGTCACAAGAACGCCAATGTCGCGGGCCGCGGCGCGGCGCCTGCGCTCCCTCCCCCGCTTGCGGGGGAGGGCG
>DATBZM010000270.1:0-2661 GCA_036513175.1 Xanthobacteraceae bacterium
AATAGAATCAAGACCATGTTCCGATCACGCGTGATCGGAACATGGTCTTGATTCTATTCTTGGTCGCATTTTCTACGGCGAGCCGGCTTCCACGTCGCCGGAAAATGCCAGGCGCGCGTCGGGCCGCTTGCGGCGGCCCGACCGCCGCGCCCCGCGGGGGTGACGATGACGACAACGGACGCTTCGCGCGGCTCGTTCGGTGAGATCGTGCGGTATTTCCTGCGCCTCGGCCTCATCGGCTTCGGCGGACCGGTCGCGCTGGTCGGCCAGATGGAGCGCGAGCTCGTCGCCGACAAGGCTTGGCTCACCAAGGAGCAGATGCGCGAGGCGATCGCGATCTGCCAGTCGCTGCCCGGCCCGCTCGCGATCCAGGTCGGCATCTACGTGGGCTATCTGCGCGGCGGCTTCTGGGGCGCGTGGGCGGGCGGCTGGGCCTTCATCCTGCCGAACTTCGTGATCGTCGTCGCGCTCGGCGCGCTCTATGTCCATCTCGGCGACCTGCGCGCCATCACGGCCATCTTCTACGGCGTGAGCCCGGCCGTGATCGCGCTGATCCTGCACTCCTGCTACCGGCTCGCGAAGCTCGGCATGGAAGACTGGCTGCAATGGGCGATCGCGGGCGCGTGCCTCGTCATCACCGTGGTCCTGCAGGCCGAGGTGGCGCTCTTGTTCATCGGCGCCGGCGCCGTCGGCATCATCTACTACGGACACCTTCGGCCGCGGCGCGCCGGGACGCTCGTCATCGCGGCCCTTCCCGCCGCGGTTCCGCTCGCGCCCGCCGCGTCCGGCTCGACCCTCGTCAATCTTTTCCTCTTCTTCCTCAAGGCCGGATCGCTCACCTTCGGCAGCGGCCTCGTCATCGTGCCGTTCCTCGAGCAGGGCCTGGTGCATCAATTTGGTTGGCTCGACCAGCGCCAGTTCCTCGTCGCCGTCGCGGTCGGGATGATCAGCCCCGGCCCCGTCGTCATCACGGCGACCTTCGTCGGCTATCTGGTCGCGGGATTCGCCGGCGCGCTCGTCTCGACCGTCGGCATCTTCCTGCCGTCGTTCATCCTCGTGCTCGTCGCGGCGCCGCTGCTGGCCAGGTACCGCGCCAACCCGAACGTGCAGGGTTTCGTGAAAGGTGCCTATGCGGCCGCGATCGGCACGATCCTCGGCGCCTGCATCCTGCTCGGCCGCATCGCGATCGGCGACTGGCTCACCGCGCTGATCGGCCTTGCCTCCCTCGCCGTTCTCTTTCGCTGGAAGGTCAGCAATCCGCTGCTGATCGCCGCGACCGCCGTCATCGGGTTGATCGCCTACCCGCTGCTGCAGCCCGCGTGGGTGATGGTCGAATAGCGCGCGCGCAAGGAGGTGACGATGCACGGACGGATCTCGGCTCTCGCCCTGTCGATCGCCGCCGCGACGCTCGCGGCCATGGTTCCGCGGCCCGCGTCCGCACAGGGCGCCGCGCCCGACGTGCTCGAGCTCGAAGCGAAGATCCCGCTCGGGCAGGTGAAGGGCCGGATCGACCACATGGCGGTCGATCTCGCACGCGGCCGGCTGTTCGTCGCCGAGCTCGGCAACGACACCGTCGCGGTCGTCGACCTCAAGTCCCGCACGGTCATTCAGGTCATCGCCGGGCTCAAGGAGCCGCAGGGCGTCGGCTACGTGCCGTCGACCGAGACGCTCTACGTCGCGAACGCACGCGACGGCTCGGTGCAGCTCCTTCGCGGCGAGCGCTACACGCCCGGCGACGCGGTCAGGCTCGGCAGCGATGCCGACAACGTCCGCTTCGATGCCGCGACGGGCATGCTGTTCGTCGGATATGGCTCCGGCCTCGCGGTCATCGATCCCGCCAGCGTCAGCAAGGTTGCCGATATCCCCCTCGCCGGCCATCCCGAGAGCTTCCAGCTGGCGCGCGACGGCCAGCGGCTCTATGTCAACGTGCCGGGAGCCGAAATGATCGCGGTGATCGACCCGGCGGTCCGCAAGCTGATCGGGCGGTGGTCAACCCAGGGCATGGACGGCAACTTCGCGATGGCGCTCGACGAGCAGGCGCACGAGGTCATTGTGGCGTCCCGCCATCCCGCCAAGCTCGCCGCCTTCGCGATGGCCGACGGTGGCATCGTCGCGTCGGCCGATACATGCGGCGACGTCGACGACCTATTCGTCGACGCGAAACGCCGGCGCATCTATGCAAGCTGCGGCGAGGGCTTCGTCGACGTGCTGGACAAGGCGAGCACGCCGTGGCGCCGGCTGTCACGCATGCCGACGGTCGCGGGCGCGCGCACGTCGCTTTTTGTTCCGGAGCTCGATCGCTTGTTCGTCGCCGTCCGTGCCGACGGCCAGGAGCCGGCCGCGATATGGGCGTTCCGGCCCATGCCGTAGGCGGCATCAGCTTGGCGAGCGCCGGCGTCCTGCCGCGGCTCGCGCGGCGGCAGCGGCGATCGCCGCGACCTTGGCGGCGGCGCTATCCGGATAAGGCGCGACGGAGCTCACGTTGATCTCACACAGCACATAGGTATCGGAGCCGCTCGGGGTTTTCGCACCATAGAGGAAGTCGGCGTCCCACAGCGCCGGCAGCGACCCAGTCGGAATGTCGAGCAGCTCTTGCATCGCAGGCAGCCACTCGGCCTCCATTTGTCGGCGGAGCAGAGCGAACGCTGGCGCTTCGGCCGG
>DATBZM010000271.1:0-7278 GCA_036513175.1 Xanthobacteraceae bacterium
CGAGGCGGCCGCGCCGGCACTGACACGCAGCATCATGCCGACACACAGGACCGCCGCGGCACAACCCGCCGCTTCCATGCAATTGGCGAGCCTCGACCCCGCCCCGCAAGCGTCGCCGACGCTCGCCGATACGGATGAGCACACCGCGATCTACGACATCGCGGCGCATACGGTTTACCTGCCGGACGGCCGCAAGCTCGAGGCGCATTCCGGCATCGGCCATCGGCTCGACGATCCGCATTATGTCGATGCCAAGAACCGCGGGCCGACGCCGCCCAACGTCTACCAGCTGACGCTGCGCGAGCATTCTTTTCACGGCGTGCGCGCGTTGCGCCTCATTCCGGTCGGCGACGCCAAGATGTTCGGCCGTGACGGCATCCTGGCGCATTCCTACATGCTCGGTCCCAACGGCCAGTCGAACGGATGCGTGGCCGTGCGCAACTATCCGGCCCTCCTGCACGCCTACCTGAGCGGCGAGGTGGACCGCCTCGTCGTCGTCGATCACCTGACGACGCACAATCGCAACTTCGCATCGCTCATGTAGGCTGCCGGCTCGCGCTTGTTCGCCTGCGGCGGAATCGCTACGCATGGTCGGCGTTCGCGGTGCGCAAAAAAGCCGAAGGGCAGGGGAAGCGATGAGCGAGGCGCAACGCAAGGCCGCGCTGGTGACAGGCGCGGCGCGCGGGATCGGGCTTGCGACCGCCAAGCGTTTTCTCGCCGACGGCTGGCGTGTCGCGCTGCTCGACATCGACGGTGATACGCTCGCGCGCGCGCACGCGACGCTGCCCGCCGACGCGACGATCGCGATCCGCTGCGACGTCGCGGATCCGGCGGACGTTGCGGCCGCGGTCGCAACCGTGGCCAAGCAATTCGGCCGGCTCGACGCGCTCGTCAACAACGCCGGCGTTGCGATCTTCAAGCCGATCCTCGATGTGAGCTACGCGGACTGGTCACGCGTGCTCGCGGTCAATCTCACCGGGCCGTTCCTGTGCGCCCAGGCGGCCGTGCCGCTGATGCGCGACACCGGCGGCGGCGCGATCGTCAACATCACCTCGATCTCCGGCCTGCGCGCTTCGACGCTGCGCACCGCATACGGCACCAGCAAGGCCGGCCTCGCGCATCTGACGCAGCAGCAGGCGATCGAATTCGCCGCGCTCGGCATCCGCGTCAACGCGGTCGCGCCCGGGCCGGTCGACACCGCCATGGCGAAGGCCGTGCACACGCCGGAGATCCGCGCCGCCTATCATGACGCCATCCCGCTCAACCGCTACGGTCTCGAGACCGAGCTCGCCGAGATGATCTTCTTCCTGTGCGGCGATCGCGCGAGCTATGTGACGGGCCAGACCATCGCGGTCGACGGCGGTTTCGAAGCGACCGGCATCGGCCTGCCGGCGCTGCGCGCAAGCGGGCGAAACGGCTGACGACCCGATCCGCCACGCGACGATGGCGTATGATCCGGTGCGCTTGAGTCGCGCCGAGGTCGACCCATGATCAGGCAATTGTCGGTGTCGGGCACGGTGTTGCAGAAATACGTCTTCCCGCCGGTCTGGATCGTCGTCGCCGGCGGCTTCAATCTCCTTCTGTGGTTCGGCGATCGGGTGTTTGCGGGCTTCGGTCCGGCGCCGCTCGGCATGAAGATATCGTCTTTCCTCTTGCTGCTGGCGCCCCTCATCTTCGCGCGCGGCTTGTACCGCCTCAAGCGCGTGCGCATGACGGGCGACGGTCTGTTGATTTCCGACTTTCGCAGGCAAGTTTTCGTGCCGTTTGCCGAGATCGCAAGCGTCTCGCCGCACGACAAGATCGAGCCGGCCCAACCGATCGAGGTGCGGTTCCGCACGTCGACCGAGTTCGGCGACGTGATCACGTTCGTGCCGCGCACGCGTTTCGGTTTTCCGCCCCGGCTCGATCCGGCGGTTGACGAATTTCGCGCGCACGTGGAGCGTGCGCGAACGCGGTCGATGCGCGGATGGCGGGCGGACTGTTCCTCGTCGTAGCCGTCCGGCTGGCAAGAGCTTGCAGGAGAGGCCTGCAAAAGACTTCCCGCCGCCCGCCACCTGACATAAGGTTCGCCGCCATGCTGACCGCTGAACTCGTTCCTGCCGCCATCGTTGCGGCGGCCATCGCGCCGCCGCTGCTCCTCCTATGGCTCGTCGTCATCGCCGACAGCCGTCCGGAGCCAGCACGGGTGGTGCTGGGCGCGGTCTTCTTCGGCGTCTTGAGCACAATGGTCGCCGTCGTGGTGGAACTCGGGCTGCAGAAGCTCATTCCGCTCGTCCACAATCCGTGGCTTGCGGCCTATCAGGACGCGCTGCTGTTCGCCGCGATCCCGGAAGAGGCCTTGAAGGTTTCGATCATCGCGGTGCTGGCGCTGCGGGCGCGCGATTTCGACGAGCCGATGGACGGCGTCGTCTACGGCGCCGCGGTCGGATTGGGCTTCGCGGCGCTTGAGAACGTCCTCTACGTGGTCGGCGCCAATACCCAATGGGAGAGTGTCGCGGTGATGCGCGGGGTGCTCAGCGTGCCATTCCATGGCGCGCTCGGCGCGATTGCCGGCGCCTACATCGCACGCGCCCGCTTCGGCCGCGCGCTCGGCGCGCACGCGCACAGCCCCGGGCACCGCCGGCGCCTGCTGGCGGCAGCCTTCCTGGTTCCGGTGGTGCTGCACGCGCTGCTCGATGGCGGCCTCTTTTCGCTCAAGAACGCACCGGCCGGCACCGCCGATACGCCGGCGGGCGTGCTCGCGATCCTGCTCGCGCTGGTCATCGTGCTCGTCTCCGGCTTTGGCGCCATCATCTATGCGGCGCTGCTGACGCGCCGGGTCGCGCATCATCAGAAGGCCTGGCTGCACACGAAGCGCCTGCCACCCACCCATTGGCGCGACGTCTGGGCCGAGTGCCTGATCGGCGTCGGCGCGAGCTTCGTCGCGCTCGCCTTGGTCATCGCCGGCAGCTCGGCGACCCGCTTCGTCGGATCGGGATTCTTCGCCCTCATGATCGGCATGGCGTGGCGATCCGGGCGGCATCTGAACGCGACCGCCAAGCGCCGGCACGGCGCCGCCCTGGCGGCGTCGTTGCCGCCGCCGCCGCCGATCTGAACACCTGCCACATGGCGGGCGAATTGAGCCGATAAGGCTGGGCGGAGCACACCCGCGTCCGCAGCGGTGCGGCGCCGTGGAACCTGCGCCCAGGCTCCGCGGTTTTCACCCCGGGAGGTCACGAAGTCCGGCCCATGCGCGCCGACCGGCGCAGGCCGCGCGGGAGGCCGCCCATGCGCATTGCAGCTCTGTCGGGCTGGACGAGCGATCAGAAGCACGTGGTCGCCGCGAGCTTCCTCGGCTGGACGCTCGATGCGTTCGATTTCTTCCTCCTGGTGTTCGTGCTCAAGGACATCGCGGCGGAATTCCACACCGACATCGCCAACGTGACGGTTGCGATCCTGCTGACCTTGGCGATGCGGCCGGTCGGTGCCTACCTGTTCGGGCGCGCGGCCGACCGCTGGGGGCGCCGCCCCACCCTGATGGTCGACGTCCTGTTCTATTCCGCGATCGAGTTCGCGTCCGGCTTTGCGCCCAGCCTCACGGCGCTGCTGGTGCTGCGCGCGATCTACGGCATCGCGATGGGCGGCGAATGGGGGGTCGGGGCGTCGCTCACCATGGAGTCGATTCCGCCGCAGGCGCGCGGATTCGTGTCGGGCCTGCTGCAGTCGGGCTATCCGGCCGGCTATTTTCTCGCCTCGATCGTGTACGGCCTGTTCTTCCAGTATATCGGCTGGCGCGGCATGTTCATGATCGGCGTCGTGCCCGCGCTGCTCGTCTTCTACATCCGCCGCCGCGTTCCCGAATCGCCCGCCTGGCGTCCGGCGGCGACGGGCGGCAGCACGGTTGCGGTGCTGCGTTCGCACTGGCGGCTCGCGCTCTACGCGGTCGCGCTGATGACCGCCTTCAACTTCTTTAGCCACGGCACGCAGGACCTCTATCCGACCTTCCTGCAGGAGCAGCACAAGCTCTCGCCGCACGCGGTCAGCCTGATCGCGGTCATCTACAACATCGGCGCAATCGTCGGCGGGATTTCGTTCGGGTCGCTGTCCGAGCGCTACGGGCGTCGCCGCACGATCGTGACGGCGACCGTGCTCTCGCTCGTCGTGCTTCCGCTGTGGGCTTTTTCGACGAGCGTGGTCTGGCTCGCGGTCGGCGCGTTCTTGATGCAGGTCATGGTGCAGGGCGCCTGGGGCGTGGTCCCGGTCCACCTCAACGAGCTCTCGCCCGACGAGGCGCGCGGCACGTTCCCGGGCTTCACCTATCAGCTCGGCAACCTGCTCGCCTCGGTCAACGCGACCCTGCAGGCCGAGATCGCGGCGCACTCCGGCGGAAACTACGGCCTGGCGCTGGCAATCGTCGCCGGGATTGTCGCGGTCGTGATCGCGATCCTGACAGCCCTCGGAGTCGAGGCCAAAGGCGCGCAGTTCGGAAGAGACCGGTTCGCCCCGCCGGCCGCGGCACGCACCGCCGAATGATGCGCTATCGCGGGCTCGCGCTCGCGCGCGGACCGTCGGCGCCGCCCGCCGGATTGTCGAACCGCATGACCAGAATGTGGGAGCCGAACCGCTTCTGCTGGGCAGGGCTTCCGAAGGCGAGCCATTTGCGGCGGAAGTCCTCCTCGGGTTCCAGATTGCCCTGGCCGATGCGTCCGTAGACGACCCAGACGCGCTCGCGTTCGCCGAGAGCGTGCGGCAGGGCGTGCGCATCCCATGCGAGGATCGGGATATTGGCGTCGGCGCGAAACCGCGCATGATAGGAGACGAGCGCATATTGCACCGGCTCGTTCTGCGCGACGATGACGTCCTGCGTGTGCACGTTGGCCGCAAGATAGGCCGCCGCCTCGTTCCAGCGCGGCTTGGTTTCCGCCTCGTAATAGGGCGCGAGGCAGATGGCGGCGCCGATGCCGACGATTGCGCCCGTCAGCGCAAAGCTTCGCGCCGGCAGCGCGGCGGCTCCGATGCCGGCCAGCACGAAGAAAGGCCCCGTGCCCCACATCAGATAGCGCGGCACCAGGACCGGCTGATGCGCGGATGCGAGCAGCATCGCGACCGGCATCGCGACGAACGCAAGGCCGATCGCCGCCAGCAAGGCCGGTGCGGCGCGCAGCCGCCATGCCCCGACGAGCGCCAGGGCAACGACGATCGCGCCGAAACCCGGGAGCGATGCGGGGATCAGCGTGAACGTGACGACGTCGGAAATGCGGAAGAGGTAGACCGCCGCGATCGCCGACCAGACGCTTTCCCAGGTGGGTTTGGGGACCCATTCGAGGCCGGTGAGGGCGGCGCCCCGGTTCGCCCGCCACATCATGGCGAGCGCCGGGAGCCAAACCAGCAGGATCACGCCCTGCGACCAAATCCAGTTGCGCGACAGCGCGCCGCGCTCGCGTGGCGCATGGCGGATGATCGCCGCCATGGCGATGTTGGCGGCGAGCAGCCAGGGCATGGCGACGTTCTGCACCAGCAGCGCGCCGGCCGTGCCGAACGTGTAGGCTGCCCAGGCGCCGCGTAGCGCGGCCGGCTCGGCGGGCCGCAATCCCGCCGCCGCCGGCTCCTTCGCGATGCGGACCAGTCCCGCGAGCGCGACGAGCACGAGGCACGAGACCAGCGTGTAGGCGCGCGCCTCCTGGGCGAACTGAACCTCGAATGGCGACAGGGCCATGAGCAGGCCGGCGACCAGGCCCGCGAAGGGTCCGCGCAGCTCGGCCGCCAGGCGCACGACCAGAAACACGCAGGCGGCCCCGAACACGGCGGAGGGCAGCCGCAGCAGCCACGCGTCGGCATCGGCCGTTGCCCACGGGCCGACGAGCAGGAAGTAAGTGGGAAAATGCTTGTGCGTCAGTGCGTCGGTGATCAGCTGGGCGAGCGGAAGGCGGGCCCGGTTCAACGTGACGATTTCGTCGAACCACAGGGACTTGTCGGCAAGCCCATGCAGCCGCAGCGCGAAGCCGAACGCCGCCATGAGCAGCGGCAAGGCGAGCGGGGATCGCGCGATGTCGAAAAGCCGGACCAACACCCGCGAGGGACGCGCAGCACCGGGCGCGTGGGTGAACGGTGGTTTCAACGGATCGAACAGCATCGGAAATTGCACGCACGGGCGCCGCCGAGGCAGCACGCGCTCTCGATGATTTCGCGGGTGATTGGCGCGACCGCGCGCGACGTCGGCTTACAACCTAACGGTGCGTTCTTCGCCAGTCAATCTCTTCCCGAGCATTCGCTTCGATGACGAAACGGCCAGCAGCTGGCGTGGCGACGACGATCACGCGCATTGTTGCCCTCCATTGTGAATGATGCATGAAGCCAATCGGGTAGCACCAACCCTCGTCGCCCCCGCTGCCGGCACAGCAATGAACAGCATAGCAGCAGCACGCGCCAGTGGGACGGAAAACTTTGCGCACGTCTCGGTGATCGCGCAGCGATACGCCCGGTTGCGGCGTGAACGCCGGCTGAACATCGCCCTCCGGCAATGTTCAGCCACGCCTCGCTAGAACCGCGATCGTCGGCGCCTCCTCCCCCAGCCGGCTTCGTTGCGACGGCGACTTCCGCAAATGACCCCCCAATGCCTCTACTCGGCGCACGGCGCGCTCCCCGCGCGCGCGTGCGGGCCTGCGCGCTGCGCTTGGCGCGCGTGCCATCGTCCGGCCTCGATCGTGAGCGGGGCGTGCCATGGATGACGCCGGAATCGAGCGGCTGGTCGGCGCTACCCCGCGGATCGCCTATGAGAATGTCGCGCGCCATCCGCGCCTCGCCGAAGCGCGCAAGGTCTATCTCGATCGTTTCGTCGACATGTACGACGACAACCCGTTCCTGGTGCGTCTGCTCATCGAGACTGGCCGCTTTGCCGTGTTCTTGACGACGATCGCGCTCGAGGCCGCGCAGGACCCCGCGCGCCGCGATACCTGGCTCACGATCGGGCGGCTGCGGCGCGAGATGACCTCGTCAGGGCTCGCGAGCGCGCGTCACGTTGACGACCTTGTCGGCCGCTTGTGCGAGGTCGGCCTCATCGAGCTCGCGCCATCGCCGCATGACCGACGATTGCGGCTGCTGCGCACGACGGAGGCGGCGCGCGCGCATGACCGCGCCTGGCTCGCCGCGCATTTTGCCCCGCTCGCGGCCTGCTATCCGCGGCACGACTACACCGCGGTGCTGCGCCACGATCCGCAATTCCATCTGCGTTTCCGCCGCGCCGGCGCGCCGCTGATGCGGCTCGGCGCCAAGCTCATGCGCGCGGCGCCCGACATGAAC
>DATBZM010000272.1:0-4542 GCA_036513175.1 Xanthobacteraceae bacterium
CGATCATCATGGTCAACCGCTGGGGCGTGCCGTTCCTGCTCGGCCTGCCGCTCGCCTTCCTCGCCGGCGCCGCGCTCGGCGCGCTGCTCGAGCGCACGCTCTACGTCCATGTCTACGCCAAGAGCCATCTCGACCAGGTGCTGTTCACCATCGGCCTCGTCTTCATGTCGGTCGCGGCGGTCGACTACCTGATGGGCTCGTCGCAGCAGTTCGTGAACATCCCGGCATGGCTGGAAGGCCAGTTCAACGTCTACGGCGTCGGCATCGGCCGCTATCGCCTCATGATCATCGTGCTGTGCGGGCTCCTGACCATCGCGCTGCAGCTCATTCTCGCAAAGACCCGCTTCGGCAGCCGGCTGCGCGCGGCGGTCGACGACCAGCGCGTTGCCCGCGGCCTCGGCATCAATGTCGGCGCCGTGTTCGGGGCGACCTTCGCGTTCGGCTCGGGGCTGGCCGCGCTTGGCGGCGCGCTCGGCGCCCAGATCCTCGGCCTCGACCCGATTTTTCCGCTCAAATACCTGATCTACTTTTTGATCGTCGTCACCGTCGGCGGCACGTCGAGCATCACGGGGCCCTTCGTCGCCTCGATCCTGCTCGGCATCGGCGACGTCGCCGGCAAGTATTACCTGCCATCGCTCAGCTCCTTCGTCATCTACACGATCATGATCATCATGCTGCTGTGGCGGCCGCAGGGGCTGTTCGCGCGCGCGGCGTCGCGGTGAGCGCGATGCCGTCCGAAGCCGCCCGCCCGCTCGCCGCCGAGGTCGCCGCGTTCCTCACGCGGCGCGCGCGCTGGTCGCCGCTCGAGATCGTCTTCTGGCTGGTCGCATTCGCGAGCATTTGGCTGTTGCCGCAAAAACACCTGCTCCTCACCGAGATCTGCATCTGGGGGCTGTTTGCGCTCTCGCTCGACCTCATCCTCGGCTACGCGGGCATCATCTCGCTCGGCCACGCCGCCTTCTTCGGCTTCGGCGCCTTTGCGGCCGGACTGCTGGCGAAGTACGGCTGGATTTCCGAACCCGCAATCGCGCTCGTCGCCGCGGCATTGATCGCGGCGGCGCTCGGCTTCGTGACGAGCTTTTTGGTGCTGCGCGGCTCCGACCTCACGCGCCTGATGGTGACGTTCGGCGTCGCGCTGATGCTGGCCGAGATCGCCAACAAGTTCTCCGCCATCACGGGCGGCGCCGACGGGCTGCAGGGCGTCGAGATCAAGCCGCTGCTCGGCCGCTTCGAGTTCGACCTTTACGGCCATACCGGCTACGTCTACGCGCTCGTCGTGCTGTTCATCATGTTCGTCATCGCACGCCGCGTCGTGCGCTCGCCGTTCGGCCTTTCGCTGCAGGCGATCCGCGGCAACCCGCTGCGCTCCGCCGCGGTCGGGATCGCGGTCAACTGGCGGCTCGTCGCGATCTACACGCTGTCCGCCGGCTATGCGGGCGTCGCCGGCGCGGTGCTGGCGCAGACCCAGGCCTTCGCGTCGCTGGAAATGTTCTCGATCGAGCGCTCCGCCGACGTGCTATTGATCCTCATCATCGGCGGCACCGGCTATCTTTACGGCGGGCTGATCGGCGCGCTGATCTACCGCCTGCTGCAGGACGAGCTCTCCGAGCTCACGGCGCGCTACTGGCAGTTCTGGATCGGCCTCATCCTGGTCGCGATCGTGCTCACCGGACGCGACCGGATCGGACGCTGGCTCGCGCCCGCCGTGCGCGTCGCCGATGAGATCGGGCGCTGGCGCCCCGGGCGCACCGCCGTGAAGGGCGAGGGCCGCTGACCATGCCGCCGGTGCTGGAAACCCGCGGCCTCGACAAGCACTTCGGCGGCATCGTCGCGGCGAACGAGGTGTCGCTGTCGATCGCGAAGGGCGCGCGCCACGCGCTGATCGGGCCGAACGGTGCCGGCAAGACCACGGTGGTCAACCTGCTCACCGGTGTGCTGCGGCCGACCGCGGGACAGATCCTGCTCGACGGCCGCGACATCACCCACTTGCCGCCGCACGAGCGCGTGCGCCTCGGCATCGCCCGCACGTTCCAGATCAACCAGCTTTTTGCCGATCTCACGCCGATCGAGACGCTCGGCCTCGCCATCTCGGAGCGGCTCGGCCTGGGCAGCGACTGGTGGCGCATCGTCGGCAGCAAATCGAGCGTGACCGACGAGATCGTCGAGCTGATCGAGCGCTTCCGCCTCGGCGACGTGATGCGCGAGCGCACCGCGATCCTGCCCTACGGCAAGCAGCGCCTGCTCGAGATCGCGCTTGCCATCGCGTGCAAGCCGCGCGTCCTGCTGCTCGACGAGCCCGCCGCCGGCGTGCCGGAGGATGAGCGCCACGAGATCCTCAGCTCCGTCGAGGCGCTGCCCAAGGACGTCACCGTGCTGCTGATCGAGCACGACATGGACATCATCTTCTCGTTCGCCGACCGCATCTCGGTGCTGGTCAACGGCTCGCTCTTCGTCGAGGGCGACCCGGACGAGGTCGCCCGCGACCCGCGCGTCCGCGCCGTCTATCTCGGCGAGGCCTTCGATGCCTGAGCTGCTCAGCCTCGAGCGCCTGAGCGCCGGTTACGGCGAGGCCGTTGTGCTTTCCGAGATTTCGCTCACGCTGAAAGAAGGCGAGTCGCTCGCCTTGCTCGGCCGCAACGGCATGGGCAAGACCACGCTGGTCAACTCGATCGTCGGCGTCACCCGCTATCGCGGTGGCGCCATCCGCCTCGACGGCCGCGACATCACGCGGCTGCGCCCCGACCAGCGCGCGCATGCCGGCATCGGCTGGGTGCCGCAGGAGCGCAACATCTTCAAGTCGCTCACCGTCGAGGAGAACCTCACCGCGGTCGCGCGGCCGGGGGCGTGGACGCCGGCGCGGGTCTACGAGCTCTTCCCCCGCCTCGCCGAGCGCCGGATCAACCTCGGCAACCAGCTCTCCGGCGGCGAGCAGCAGATGCTCGCGGTCGGCCGCGCGCTGGTGCTCAACCCGCGCGTGGTGCTGCTCGATGAGCCGCTCGAGGGCCTCGCGCCCATCATTGTCGAGGAGCTGATCGCGGCGCTCAACCGGATCGTGCGCCAGGAGGGTCTCGCCGCCATCCTGGTCGAGCAGAACGCGCACAAGATCCTCGGCGTCACCGATCGCGCCATCATCCTCGAGCGCGGCTGCATCGTGCACCAAGGCGACAGCGCGAGCCTGCGCGCCGACCGTGCCGTGCTGGAAACCTTCCTCGGTGTCACCGACGCGGGGCCAAGGCGGGGAAAGGCACGACATTGACGCTGCGGTCTTTGCCGGGTGGGCAAAGCGAAGCGTGCCCACCGCCGCGTGGGCACGCCGCTTCGCGACTTTGCCCACCCTGCAGGGCCTTGACGCGGCTCCCGCATCCCGCAAGGAAAGCGGCAACAACGAAGGGGAGACGCCCGATGACTGCCCGCACCAGACCGCCGTTCCGCGCCGACCATGTCGGCAGCATCCTGCGCTCGGCCGCCATCAAGGACGCGCGCGCCAGGCGCGAGAAGGGCGCGATCACGGCGGCGGAGCTCAAGGAGGTCGAGGACCGCGAGATCGACAAGATCGTCAAGAAGCAGGAGGAGATCGGCCTCGAGCTCGCGACGGACGGCGAGTATCGCCGCTCGTGGTGGCACTTCGATTTTTTCGGTATGCTGGAGGGCGTCGAGCTCTACGAGCTCGACCATGGCATCCAGTTCCAGGGCGTGCAGACGAAGCCGCTCAGCATCCGCGTCAGGGACAAGATCGGCTTCGGCCATCACCCGATGCTCGACCATTTCAAGTATCTCAAGGCGCGCACCCGGGTCGTGCCCAAGATGTGCATTCCGAGCCCGACCGTCATGCACTTCCGCCTCGAGCCGAACGCGGTCGTGGCAAGCGCCTATCCGAACCGCGACGCCATCTTCGACGACCTCGCCAAGGCCTACCAGGACGCGGTGCGCGCCTTCTATGACGCCGGCTGCCGCTATCTGCAGTTCGACGACACCGCGTGGGCGTATCTCTGCTCGCAGGTCGAGATGCAGAAAGCGCGCGACCGCGGCCTCGACGTCGACCACTTGCAGGACACCTACACGCGCTGCATCAACAAGGCGCTGGAGGCGAAGCCCGCCGACATGGTGATCACCACGCACGTGTGCCGCGGCAATTTCCGCTCGACCTTCATCTCCTCGGGCGGCTACGAGCCGGTCGCGCAGAACCTCTTGGCCAAGTGCAACTACGACGGCTACTTCCTCGAATACGACAGCGATCGCGCCGGCGGCTTCGAGCCGCTGCGCTTTTTGCCCAAGGGCGACAAGGTCGTCGTGCTCGGCCTCGTCACCTCCAAGTTCGGCACGCTGGAGAAGAAGGACGACATCAAGCGCCGCATCGACGAGGCGACGAAATACGTCGCGCTCGACCAGCTTGCGCTCTCCCCGCAATGCGGCTTCGCCTCGACCGAGGAAGGCAACGTGCTCGCCGACGACGAGCAGTGGGCGAAGCTCAGGATGATCGTCGAGATCGCGAACGAGGTGTGGGGGTAGAACCCTCTCCCCGCAGGGGAGAGGGTGGCGAGC
>DATBZM010000273.1:0-11547 GCA_036513175.1 Xanthobacteraceae bacterium
GCTGAAATCTTCGCCGTCATCCGATCCGTCCTATCAACCGCGAGAAAGCAGGGCTGGGACCTCGTTGCCACCCTCATGCAACAGCCCGAAATCCTGCTGCGGGAACTCAAGATCGCTTGAGACCCACACCTGGGCAGTTACCGCGCAGGATTACGACGCGCACACTTGGCCGCAGCCGCATCTCGCACATCTGCCGCCCGGCACGCGCGCGATTGACACCTTCATTGGCGAGCCCCAGCTGATCGGGCATGGCCACGGCGCGCGTTATCTGCGGCTCTTGGCCGAGCAGCTGTGTGCCGAGGGCGCGCCGATGATCGCGATCGATCCGGGTGTCGAGAACGTGCGGGCGCATCGCGCGTATGCGAGGGCGGGATTTCGAGCGGAGGGGCAAGTCGAGACGGCGAGCGGTCCGGCGGTGCTGATGACTCTCCGATCCCCTCCCCCGCTTGCGGGGGGGGGTTAGGGAGGGGGCCAGTCAGCCCGCGCATGCGCAAGCGGCTTCCCCTCCCCGCCCTCCCCCGCAAGCGGGGGAGGGGGCGCTGATGCATGAGCTCAGACTGGCCGTGGCTTTCCGATTTCCCCCACGCCGCATTCCAGATTCGCGCGATCCCACTTCGCTGCGTTCGCCGCCGCCTCATACGTGCTCTGCAGAAATTCCATCAGCGCCGCGTCCGGATCGGCGGCGGTGCGCACCGCATCGTAAGGCAAAATGAACTCGCCCAGCTCCTTGCTGAAGAAGGCTTGCGCCGGCCGCACGGGTGCGGAAGCAAATCCGTCGGGCGCCGGATACGCATAGGAATAGTACGCCGGATAATCGATCGGCCCGCCGCCCGGCCAGAAGCCGGCGCTCGAGACCTCGTGCGAATAGGCTTCGCGCACGACCGCGTCCGGCAGGTGCGGGATGCCGCCCGGATGCGGCGGCGCGCGGCGGCCGGAGAAGCGCGTCACCGCGAGATCGAAGCTGCCCCAGAAGAAATGCACCGGGCTCGCCTTGCCGAGAAAGGCGGTGCGGAAATGGGAAAACACGGCGTGCGAGCGCAGCAGCACGCGCCAGAAACGGTTGACGAAATCCGCATCGTAGGATGCGTGGGTGCGGTCCTCGCTGAGCGGAATGGCATCGGGGATCTCGTTCGGCATGTCGTCGATGTGCAGCACGATGCCGAGCTCCTCGAGCGCGATCATGACGTCGGCGTAGAACTCGGCGACCGAGACGGGCCGCAGCATGATCTGGCGGAAATGCCCAGCGGCGGTGCGAATCCACAGCGTGTGATCGATGAAATCGAACTCGATCTGGAAGTCGCGGTCGACGGTCGCGACGAGCGGCGTCACGAGCCCGCGCGCGGTCACCCGCAAGGTGACGTGCCAGGAATGATTGAGCCACGGCGTCGCGGCGAGGCGCACCTTGCCGGCGATCTGGGTCCACAGCTGCAGGGTCGCGGCGGTGTCCTTCCAGGCGGCATAGGGTAGCTCGGGCCAGCGATTCGAGGGCGACATGGGGGTTCTCCACGGGCGGGTATCACCCTCCCCTGCAGGGGGAGGGCATAGGCGGCCTTCGGCCGCCGTTCCCTAGGACGCCGATGCGAAGCATCGGCTTTGGAGCGAAGCGAGCCGGGGTGGGGTGGCCGCCACACACCCCACCCCGGATCGCATTTCGCTTCGCTCAATTCGATCCGACCCTCCCCCTGCAGGGGAGGGTGAAGCGAGGCTGCTACTTCGCCAAATCGCCCAGCATGCTCGCGGCAACCGACAGCTTTGACAAGGTCAGCCCCGAGGCGGCGATCTCGTGCACGGCCATGCGCACGCGCTCGACGTCGTCGCGGCGCGACGCGATCCATTGGTCGACCGCGACGGCACCGGCGGCGCCGTTCGACATCATCTCGCCGGTGATGCGGCATTCGGCGTCGCCGATCGCATCGAGCGCGCGGTCGAGGGCGAGGCGATCGAAATAATCGGCGACCGGGATGCCGCGCGCGGCCGCCGCGATGCGATCGACCCGGAAATAGGCGCTGGCCGCGAAGTAGGTCGCGGCCACGTCGGCGACCGATTTCTTCGAGCGGTCGGCGACCAGCACGATATCGGCGGCCGCAATGAGCCAGGGCAGGTCGGCCATGCGCCGCGCGATCGCCTCGGGGACGCCCGCGGCCACGAGCTCGGCCGCGCGCGCGCGACGCGCGTCCTGCGCCGCCTCGGTCAACACGCCGTCGAGCACGGCCGCGACGATCATAATGCCCGCATGGAAGTGTTCGATCACCGCCGCCAGCCCGCGGCCGAGATCGACATTGCGCAGGAACCAGACGATGCGGTCGAGCAGCAGGTCCTGCACGGCCGCGAACAGGTCGAGCTGCAGCTTGCCGGGGAGGCGGTTGTCGAGCGCCTCGATCTCGGTGTTGAGGCCGATCAGGTCGTAGCTGTTGCGCACCGCCGCGAAGGCGGCCGCGATGCGGGCGGGCGGCGCGCCGGTCTCGTCGGCGATGCGCACCACCAGCGTCGGGCCGCCGCGGTTGATCATCGAGTTGGCGAGCTGGGTCGCGATGATCTCGCGGCGCAGGCGATGATGCGTCAGCGCGTCGGGATATTTCTCCGCCACCGCCGGCGGGAAGTAGCGGTTGAGCTCGCGGCCGAGATAGGGATCGTCCGGCACCGCCGAGTCGAGCAGATCGGCGTTGAGCGAGAGCTTGGCATAGGCGAGCAGCACGGAAAGCTCCGGCCGCGTCAGCGGCTCGCTGCGGCGGCGGCGCTCGGTCAGCTCCATGTCGTCGGGCAGAAACTCGACCGCGCGGTCGAGCAGGTGGCGCGATTCGAGGGTCTGCATCATGCGCTGCTGGAAGCTGAGATATTCCAGCCCGCGCCGCTCGGCGAGCGAGAGCGCGAGCGTCTGCTGGTAGTTGTTGCGCAGCACGAGCGTCGCCACGTCATCGGTGAGGCTCGCGAGCAGGGCGTTGCGACCCTCGCGCGTGAGCCGGCCGTCGCGCACCGGCCGGCTCAACGCGATCTTGAGGTTGACCTCGACGTCGGAGGTGTTGACGCCGGCCGAGTTGTCGATGGCATCGGTGTTGAGGCGGATCTTTCGCCGCGCCGCCTCGATGCGGCCGCGCTGGGTCATGCCGAGATTGGCGCCCTCGCCCACCACCTTGCAGCGGAGATCCGCGCCGGTGATGCGGATCGCGTCGTTAGCGCGGTCGCCCGCCGCCTCGTCGCCCTCGGTCGCGGCGCGCACATAGGTGCCGATGCCACCGAAGAACAACAGGTCGACGGGCGCTTTCAGGATCGCCCGCATCACCTCCTGCGGCGTCGCCTTGGCCTGGGCGAGGCCGAGGACCGCCTGCGCCTGCGGCGAGAGATCGATCTCCTTGTGCGCGCGCGAATAGACGCCGCCGCCCGCCGAGATCAGCGATTTGTCGTAGTCCTGCCAGCTCGAGCGCGGCAGGTCGAACAGGCGCTGGCGCTCGATGAAGGCCCTTTCCGCATCGGGCGCGGGATCGATGAAGATGTCGCGATGATCGAAGGCGGCGATGAGCTTGGTCGTGCGCTCGCGCAGCATGCCGTTGCCGAAGACGTCGCCCGACATGTCGCCGACGCCGACGCACGTGAACGGCGTCTTGCCGATGTCGATGTCCATCTCGCGGAAGTGGCGCTTGACGGATTCCCACGCACCCCGCGCCGTGATGCCCATCTTCTTGTGGTCGTAGCCGGCCGAGCCGCCGGACGCGAAGGCATCGTCGAGCCAGAAGCCGTGCTCCTGGGCGATGCCGTTGGCGATATCGGAGAACGTCGCGGTGCCCTTGTCGGCCGCGACCACGAGGTAGGGATCGTCGCCGTCGTGGCGCACCGTGTCGACGGGCGGCACGAGCTTGCCGTCGGAGCCGATGTTGTCGGTGATGTCGAGCATGGTCGACATGAAAATCTTGTACGTCGCGACGCCCTCGGCCGCGATGGCGTCGCGGCTCGCGCCGGCCGGCATGCGCTTGGGCACATAGCCGCCCTTGGCGCCGACCGGCACGATCACGGCGTTCTTCACCTGCTGCGCCTTGACGAGGCTCAAGACCTCGGTGCGGAAATCCTGCGGCCGGTCCGACCAGCGGATGCCGCCGCGCGCGACCTTGCCGAAACGCATATGCACGGCTTCGAGCCGCGGCGAATAGACCGAGATTTCGCACAGCGGCCGCGGCAGCGGCATGCCGTCGACCTTATGGCTGTCGAGCTTGAACGCGATCTCGGCCTTGACGCGGCCGTCGGCGCCGATCTGATAGAAGTTGGTCCGCGTCGCCGCCTGCACGACGTTGACGAAGTGGCGGATGATGCGGTCCTCGTCGAGGCTCTCGACCTGTTGCAGCGCCGCGTCGATCTCGGCCGCGAGCGCGGCCTCCCGTTGGGTGCGCTCGCCGCCAACCGCGCCGAGGCGCGGATCGAAGCGGGCGTGAAACAGCGCGGCGAGCTTTGCGGCGATCGCGCCGTGGCGCACCAGCGTCGCCCACAGGTAATCCTGCGAATAGGGCAGGCGGATCTGCCGCAGGTAGCGCGCAAACGCGCGCAGCAGGGCGATGTCGCGCCACGCCATGCCGCCGGCGAGCACGAGGCCGTTGAACCCGTCGTTCTCGGCGAGCCCGCGCATCGCCATGAGGAAGCAGGCCTCGAGGTGGCCCTTGAGTGCGGCGAGATCGAGCTTGCCGCCGTCGGCGAGCGTGAGCGCCATGTCGTGCAGCCAGAAATCCGGCGCATCGCGGCCAAAACTCTGCGCGTGATAGGTGGTCTCGTCGACGACGCGGAAGCCCATGTGCTCGAGCACCGGGACGCGTTCGGACAGCGGGATCGGCCGGCCGTGGCTCCAGACCTTGAGGCCGAGCGATTGGCGCGCATCCCACACACGCTGGTAGAAATCGACGGCCAGCGGCCGCTCGGGCGCGAGCGCGTCGATGGTGCGGATATCGTTGACGGCGTCGAGCGGCGAGAACGCCTCGCGATAGGCCTGGCTGAAGGCGTCCTGGTAGCGCGCGAGCAGCGCGCGCGCCTTGGCGGGATCGTGCGCCTCGCCGACCGCGTCGGCGAGCGCATCGCTCCAGGTGCGCACGATGTCGACGACGCCGCCTTCGAGCTCGGCGCGCGGCGGATCGGGCATCGCGTCGCTGCCGCGGGCGATGACGAAATGCACCCGCACCAGCGGGCCCTCGGGGAAGAACAGCGCGTAGGACGCGACGGTGCCGCGATAGGCGTCGGCGAGGAACGCGCCGATCTGCTCGCGTACGTCGCTGTCGAAGCGATCGCGCGGCACATAGACCAGCACCGAGACGAAACGGTCGAAGCGGTCACGCCGCGCCAGCACGCGCACGCGCGGCCGCTCGTCGAGCTGCAGGATCAGGAGGCCGAAGCGCAGCAGCGTCTCCGCGTCGATCGCGAACAGCTCGTCGCGCGGATACTGCTCGAGCACGACGGCGAGCGCCTTGCCGGAATGGCTCGCGGGATCAAGCCCGGCGCGCGCAATGACGGCGGCGGCCTTGCGGCGCAGGTACGGGATGCCGCGGGTCGAGCGCGTATAGGCGGTCGAGGTGAAGAGGCCGACGATGCGCAGGAAGCCGACGAGCCGGCCGGCCGCGTCGTAGCGCTTGACGCCGACCAGGTCCATGGTGGCGCGGCGATGCACGCGCGACAGCTGGTTGGTCTTGATGATGACCAGCGCCTGCGGCTCCTTGAGCAGCTCGCGCGCGGCGGCGGGCACGTCGAGCCGCTCGCCGCCCGCCGTCATCACCTCGCTCGCACGATGGCGCAGAATGCCGAGCTCGGTCCCGGGCTGCGGGGTGATGGTGCCGGTCGCCTCGTCATAGGCGTCCTCGCGCACGCCCAGAAAGGTGAAATTCTCGCTGCGCAGCCAGTCGAGGAATTCGATCGCCTCGGCGACCTCGGCCGCCGGCAGCGGGGGCGGATTGGCCTTGAGGTCGGCCGTGACGGCGGCAACGCGATCCATCATCGTCCGCCAGTCCGCCACCGCGAGATTGACCTCGATCAGCGTCTCGCCGACGGCGCTCAGGATTTTCGCCTTGCGGTCCTCGTCGTCGATGCGATCGACATGGATGTGGATGAAGCTTTCGCGCGCGCCCGCGGCATCGAGCGCGATCAGCCGGCCGCCCGGATCGCGCTTGACGCCGACCACCGGATGAGCGACGAGCCGCACCGCGACGCCGAAGGTCGCCAGCGCGCTCATGGTCGAGTCGAGCAGGAACGGCTTGTCGTCGTTGACGATCTCGAGCACCGAAATGTCGCTCGTCCGGTCGCCGTCATGCGGTGCCTGCAGGCGCAGCTTGACGTTGCCGGGCGTGCGCTCGGCGAGCATCGCCCAGGCGTCCCGGGCAAGGCCGGCGAGATCGCGCGCCGTATAGGCGAGCAGGTCCTCCGGCGCGGCGCGCCCGAACAGGCGCTCGGCGAAATCGGGCGGTATTTCGGCGGCAAGTAGTTTTTCGGCCGCGGCGATGAGCCCGCGGGCGCGGGCACCGCCGTCGTCGGGCATCGCGGTGGGGGTCGTATCATTCATTGGGGCTCTCCGCTGGTTCATCCCGGAAGCGGGGCCGACCGGACGCGAGTCGTGGCGGGGGCAGCCTGTCACCGCGAAGGGCGCGACGCAATCACGTTCCATGTCACGTTCCACGTCACGTTTCATGTCTCCTGCCCGGCGTTGCAGGCTGTTTCGTTGGCGGTGCCGGCGGTTGTAGGCTGGCGCGGAACCGATGCCAGCAAGGGAGCGCGCCGTGGCCGATCAACGACAGAAATCCGGCAAGACCGTCAAGTCAAAGGCCGGTGAGGCGCCGGCAAGGAGCCAAGCCGCCGACGATGACGCCCGCATTACGGCGCTCGGCCTCAAGGAAGCGGCGCCGACCGAGGCGATGGCGGCCTATTTTCGCAAATGCGAAGAGAAGCTCGGCTTCGTGCCCAACGTGCTCAAGGCCTATGCGTTCGACATGCCCAAGCTCGAGGCCTTCGTCGCCATGTACAACGACCTGATGCTCGCGCCCTCCGGCCTCTCCAAGCTCGAGCGCGAGATGATCGCGGTCGCGGTCTCGGCGGTGAACCGCTGCTACTACTGCCTGACGGCGCACGGCGCCGCCGTGCGCGCGCTGTCGGACGATCCGGTGCTGGGCGAGCTGATGGCGATGAACTACCGCGCGGCGCGGCTCTCGCCGCGCGAGCGCGCGATGCTCGATTTCGCCGTGAAGCTCACGGCCGAGCCGTGGGGGATCGAGGAGCCCGACCGCGAAGCGCTGCGCAAGGTTGGATTCTCGGCGCGGGATATCTGGGACATCGCGGCGGTGGCGGGGTTCTTCAACATGTCGAACCGGGTGGCGAGCGCGACGGATATGCGGCCGAATAGCGTGTATCACGGGCAGGCGAGGTAAGTGGGCATAGGTTGCGGCAACGGCCTCGCTTTGTGTAGTCTGACGCGTCGCAACTATGGGATACGAGCCCGTTGACCGAGGTTCGAGAGCCGAGAATTGGCGACGTCGCCGAGGTCGCCAAAGCTATCCGCATGGCCTCCGCGGATGACGGGAAACGTCTCGGAAGAACAATCTTCTTCATTGGCGCCGGCTGCTCGAGTTCAGCAAGAATCCCGCTTGCTGCCGGGATGGCGCAAACGCTGATCGTGCGGTTCGCCACGACCATGTCGGCGCCTTCGACCGCATTGGCAGGCTACAATGAGGCCTACCGGTGGCTTGCAGAAAACAAGCATGTCCGCGATTGCCGCGGCGGCGATCCGAACAAGTTGGACGCCCGCCCGGTCGAATGGCCGCGTGTGTACGAGGTGCTGTTCGGCGACCATTACACGACCCCGGACGATGTGAGGGAGATCTTCTCGGAGATTGTCGACAAAGCCGGCGGTTTCATCAACTGGGCGCATCTCTGCCTCGGCGAGCTCGTAAGAAGGCGAATTGTCTCGACGGTCATCACCACGAATTTCGATCAACTCGTGCTGTCCGGCATGGTCAGCTCCGGCGTGTTGCCCGTCGTCTCCGACGGCATCGAGTCATTGAGCCGTATCAGGGGCGCTCCGCACCATCCACAGCTCGTCGAGCTTCACGGTTCGCGCCATACCTATCGTCTGCGCAACCCGCCGGAAGAAGTGACCGCAATTGCCAATAACAAGCCCGCGATTACGGCGATCGGATCACTGTTTCAGGACATGCGCGCCTTCGTGGTCGTCGGCTACGGCGGACGCGAAGATGGGATCATGGATTTGCTGATCAACGTGGCGGAGCAATTTCCAGACAAACGCTTGATCTGGGTGTCGCACGACGGTGATCCAAAGCGGCTCAGTGCAAAAGCGCGGCAACTTCTCGCGACCAGTCGCAACGCCTTTGCCCTCGTAGGTCAGGATGCCGATTCTTTTTTCCTCAAACTGCTGCAGGAGCTCAAGATCGGAGCACCCGAATCCGTTCGCGAGCCGCTGTTTCTCGCAAACCTCCACGCGACGCATCTCGCGACGCATGCGCCTGCCGACGTCGCAGACCACGCGATGATAACCGCGGAAATCGCACGGCACCGCGCAGAGATCGAGACCATGAAGCGCGCGCTCGAGCAGCATCGCAACGCTCGGACCGCAACCGAAACCGCGATCACGCAGGCGCGCGAGCTTCGCTTGGCAGGCAAGCTTGCCGAAGCGATCAGGATTCTGGAACCGGCGGCCGAACAACGCAATGAAAGGCCGCTCTGGCGAGAGCTCGGTGAGATCTCATACAACCTGGCCGAGGCATCGCCAGATCGTGGACCTGTTGAGAAAGCGGTCAAAACGTGGCGCCGCGTTCTCGCAATGACGGAGCGGAAATCGGACCCCTCGGAGTGGGCACGGACGCAGGTCTACCTGGGACTGGCCCTTCACGAATTAGGCAAGAGAGACGGCAACGCCGTAAATGTTGCACAGGCCGTCGCCGCCTATCGCGAGGCCCTTACGGAATATACGCGCGAGCGCAACCCGCTAGCTTGGGCCTTGACACAAAACAATCTCGGCAATGCGCTCCGCACGCTCGGCGAGCGCGAGAGCGACACCGCCCGCCTGGAAGAGGCCGTCGCTGCCTACCGCGAAGCCCTCAAGGAACGCACGCGCGAGCGCGTCCCGCTCGACTGGGCTGCGACCCAGCACGATCTCGGCAATGCGCTCGCGACGCTCGGCAACCGTGAGAGCGGCACCGCACGGTTGCGCGACGCCGTGGCCGCCTATCGCGAGGCTCTCAAGGAATACACGCGCGAGCGCGTCCCGCTCGACTGGGCTATGAGCACCGGGAATCAGGGCGTGGCGCTCATGTGGCTCGCGAAACGGCGTTCCGACGCCGCGATGGCGCGAATGGCCCTTGAGCAGATGGAGACCGCCGACCATGCTCCGAATATCGCTTTCTATGACGCGAGGCTTCGAGACGCGCGGGCGCTGGTCGCCAGCTTGATAAAGCCGTGATCGAGAGGCCGCACATCAAGCTCAGCGGACGCGCCGACGAATTCGCTCGATGATTCATGAGAGTCGCATCCTGGGAGGACGCCCCGTGCTCAGAAGTCTGATCGTCGCTGCCGTTGTCACGGTGGCCGCCGCGCCAGCGCTCGCTCAAGCACCGAAAATCGTCATGGAAGAAATAATGGTGCCGGCCGTCGACCCCGGCATCCAGATCTACGTGCGCAACAAGCACCCTGTTGACCTCGCCACCTTCCGCCCCGAGCGCACCGTGCTGTTCGTGCATGGCGCGACCTATCCGGCCTCGTCGGCGTTCGACCTGCCGCTCGGCGGCATGTCGTGGATGGATTACCTCGCGCAGCATGGCTACGACGTCTACCTGCTCGACATCCGCGGCTATGGGCACTCGACGCGGCCGCCCGAGATGGGCGAGCCCGCCGCGGCGCACCCGCCGATCGTGCGCGGCGACGTCGCCATCAAGGACATCGGCGCGGTCGTCGACTTCGTCCTCAAGCGGCGCAACATCGCGCGGCTCGACCTGATCGGCTGGTCGTGGGGCACGGTGCTGATGGCGACCTACGCGTCGCAGAACGCCGCCAAGGTCGATCGGCTCGTGCTCTATGCGCCGGTGTGGATTCGCACGACTGCCTCGCTGGTGGCGACCGGCCCCGGCCCGCTCGGCGCCTACCGGCTGGCCACGCGCGAGCAGGCGAGGACGCGCTGGCTCACGGGCGTGCCGGAGGACAAGAAGGCGAGCCTCATCCCGGCCGGCTGGTTCGACGCGTGGGCGGACGCGACCTGGGCGACCGATCCGGACGCCAACACGCATACGCCGGCCGCGATCCGCGCGCCGAACGGCGTCGTCGCCGACGGCCTCGCGTACTGGTCGGCCGGCAAGGCGTATTACGATCCGGCAAAGATCACGGCGCCGACGCTGCTGGTGCAGGCCGAATGGGACCGCGACGCGCCGCCCTACATGGCGCAGACGCTATTTCCGCTGCTCGTGAGCTCGCCGGGCAAGCGCTACGTGATGCTCGCCGAGGGCACGCACACGATCATCATGGAGAAGAACCGGCTCGAGCTGTTCAAGGCAGTGCAGAGCTTCCTCGACGAGGGCGGTGGATCGTGAGTGGTAGCCCGGATGGACCCTCGCGAAAGCGAGGGGTAATCCGGGGACACCCCCTATCCGCGGTAAGGCTTTCCCCGCATTTCCCCCCGCTTTCGCGGGGGTTCATGCGGGCTACCAGAGCTTGCAATATCGAATTCGGTTCAACCGTTTTCGCCAACGCGCAGAACAAACCCAATATGACCGATACCCTGTCGGTACAGCGCTTTTTGCCCCCGATGGTGCCCCGCTGAGGGGCAAATGGCGTCGATAGGTCGAATTCGACCAAGGCCTGCCAAATAAAAATACAGGCAATTTACAATGGGAAATTCGACCCAAATACAATGCAAGGCCTTGCGCGAGCGAGAGAAAAGTCGCCGGCGCAAGAACAATGGCGAACAATGAAAATAACAATGGGTATCAATGGGAAAAACAATGCGAAGAACAATGGAAACGGTCGGACATCCGGGCGAGCGCCAGGCCCGGCTGTGATACCGAAGGCCGGCGACGGACGCGCTTGAAAAGCAAAGCGCGCCCGAAGCGGCGTGGCTGCGGACGCGCGAATGTCACTCTGCACTTAATGCCATGCGCCGGTTTCGCCGGAAACGCAAGCGGGATTCGATCTATCCCCGCTATTCAGCGTCCTTCAAATCTCCACCAGCTTGTCCGGCAGCTCCTCCGGCTTCACGGCGCCCGCGGGGCGCGGGAAGTGCTCGGCAAGGACCGCGCCGCAGCGTTCCACCGCGCCGACGAAGCCGTCGGCGGGGCGGCCGTCCTTGATGGCGGCGATGAGGATGTCGATTGCGCCGTTCCACGTCTGCGGATCGACCTTGCCGTGGATGCCTTCGTCGGCGATGACCGTCGCGTAGCGCTCGGCTTGCGCGGCGAAGATCAGCACGCCGGTGCGGTCCTTGCTCTTGTGCAGGCCCTGGGCGGCGAACTGGCGCATCGCGGTCAGATGCGCGCGAGCGTGCTGGATCGCGCGCGGCACGAGGTGGTAGCGCAGGCGCGGCAGCGAAAA
>DATBZM010000274.1:0-4789 GCA_036513175.1 Xanthobacteraceae bacterium
AGGCGGGGGAGGGGGCGCGGGCACCTTGCCGGTTGCGTCAGGCACGGACTACTTCGCCTTGTCGGCGAATTCGGTGAGGACGAGATCGGCGTACTTCACCCGCTTGCCCGGATCGAGCACGTGCCCCTGCACCAGGATGTCCTCGAATTTCTCGATCGCGGCCGGCGCGATCGCGGGCGTGGTCTTCCAGATCTTGAGCCGCTGGTAGCGCTGCGCGGCAGCAACCATCGCGTTCGGATTCACGCCGGGGAAATACTGCTGCAGGATTGCGGCGATATCGGCGGCCGGCGCTGACGCGGTCCATTGCATGGCTTCGTGGATGGCATCGGTCCAGCTCTGGATGATTGCCGGGTTGTCGTGGATGTATTTCTCGGTCGCCATGAAGGCCGTGTAGTCGGCGAATCCCACCGTCTCGCCGATCGAGGCGAGGAAGTGCGCCTTGCCGTCGAGCTCGAGCTGCGAGGCATCGGGCTCGATGAAGATCGCGTATTGGCCCTGGCCCGCGCGCCAGGCGCCGACGCGGGCCGGCACGCCGATATTGTTGATGAGCTTCACGTCGCTCTGCGGATCGATGCCGTTCTGGCGCAGCGCCGCTTCGAGGAACAGGAGCGGCGTCGAGCCGGGGCGGAAGCCGAGGATCTCCTTGCCCTTGAGCGCCTTCCAGTCGAACGCGTCGACCTTCTCGCGGCCCATCAGCATGAAGCCGTCAGTCGCCGTGAGCCCGCAGAAGATGCGCGCCTTGGTCGGCGAGTCGCTGGTCTGCACGTAGATCGCGGTCTCGGGGCCGATCAGCGCGATGTCGGCCGCGCCGGAGAGGAGCGCGGCCATCGATTTGTCGCCGCCCTGGGCGGTCGTCATCGTGAGATCGAGGCCGGCCTTGGCGAAATAGCCCTTGGTCATCGCCACGTAGGCCGGCGCGTAGAGCGTCGAGCGCACCACCTCGTTGTAGCGGATCTTCACCGGCGCCTTCGTCTGCGCGACCGCGCGCCGCGCGGCGACGGCGAGCGAGCCGACGGCCGCGAGGCCGCCTTGGACGACACGACGGCGATCGAGCATGGGTTTCCTCATGGTGTCATGCGATTGCGAGATGCCCGACAATGGGGCGAGGCTAACATCATGCGACACGCCTTGCCACCTCTCCGGCGGCGCGCCGGCCTCAGCGCGAGTTGCGCATCGGCTTCGTCAGCTCGCGCAAGCGTTCGATAAAGAGCTGCGCAACCGGCGTGAGCGCACGGTTCTTGAGGGTGACGACGGCGATCGGGAAGCGGCGGACCGGCAATTTGACTGGCAGCGCCTTGAGGCCGAATTGCCGGGCATTGACCTGCAGCACCGAGCGCGGCAGCGCGGCGACGAAATCGCCGTCGCCGAGGAGATGCGTGCGCAGGTGCACCGAGAAGGTCGTCAACGCGATCCTGGGCGGCGTGAGCCCGGTGCGCCGGAATGCCTCGGTGATCAATTCGGGATTGAGCGAGCCGGCGGGCGTGAGGATCCATGGCGCGCTGACCAGAGGCTCGCCGGTGACCCGAATGCGATATTATCGCCTTGCCGGTGTCTTCCCCCTCGTGTTAATGCGACACAGCTGGAAAAGAATTTGCAGCGTTGGGGCGTAGGCAAATTGTGTCAAGTATCGTTGGGACAGGCAGTATTTTATCCATTGCTGTCGTGTATGGTTCAGCGCAGCCCGCCAGTGTGCAGACGCCGCGGGGTCGAAACCGACCCGACGCGCTGAATGATGGGGTTCCTGCCGATCCTCGGTCGTCTCAGGACTGTTGCGAAAAACATCGGCGGAACTAATGGTGGTGGTACCGCATATGGCGCAGAAGCTGATCGCCCCGGCGGGAACCCAGCCGTTCCGCGTCGGGTGGTTCGATGCGACCGGGCTGGCGGCCGTTCATCTCCTTGCGCTGCTTGCGTTCGTGCCTTGGCTTTTCAGTTGGACGGGTGTCGTTCTGGCGTTCGTCGGTCTTTATGTTTTCGGCACGCTCGGGATCGGGCTGTGCTTTCATCGGATGTTGACCCATCGCGGCCTTGTCTGCCCGAAATGGCTGGAGCACGCCTTCGCGGTTCTTGGCGTGTGCTGCCTGGAAGATGCTCCGGCGCGTTGGGTCGCGTACCATCGGCGGCATCACGAGCATGCCGACACGCAACCCGATCCGCACAGCCCGCTGGTCAGTTTTTTGTGGGGGCACATGGGCTGGCTCGTTCTCAAGAACCGGGAACTCACGCGGCTGCGTGTCACCAAACGCTACGCCAAGGATATCCTGCGCGACCCCTTCTATGCCGGACTGGAGCAACATTTTCGCTGGTTCTGGGTTGCGGCGGCCTCGTGGCTCGTCTTTTTTGCCGGCGGGGTCCTGGCCGAGACGCTGCTTGGCGGCAGCGCAATGGAGACACTGCAATTCGGCCTCAGCGTGCTGATCTGGGGCGTGTTCGTCCGCACCGTGCTGGTGTGGCACATCACCTGGTCGGTCAACTCGGTGACCCACCTGTGGGGTTACCGTAACTACGAGACCGACGAATCGAGCCGTAACAATGTGATCGTCGGGCTCCTGGCCTGCGGCGAGGGCTGGCACAACAACCATCACGCCGATTCGCGTTCCGCGCGCCACGGTCACTTGTGGTGGGAACTCGACGCGACCTGGTGGACGATCCGGCTGCTTGAGATCCTTGGGCTGGCACACAGGGTGGTGCGGCCATCACCGCATATACTCGCCCGGCAGACGCGACGGAGCGTGATCGCCACCAGATCCCCCGTCGAGTACAGTGCCGACTGATCTTTGTGGCAATAGCGCCGTCGTCGCCACCCGCGCTGACGCCTCGCAAGAGGCCGGACGTGGACTGCAGGGAGGCGAGCGGCGCCGCGCTAATACGAGCGCGGCAGGCCGAGCACCTTCTCGCCGATGAAGTTGAGGATCATCTCGGCGCTCACCGGGGCGAGGCGGGCGATCATCGCCTCGCGCAGATAGCGCTCGACGTGGAATTCCTTGGCGTAGCCCATGCCGCCGTGCGTCGTCACCGCGCTCTGGCAGGTGGCGAGGGCCGCCTCGGCGCCGAGGAATTTCGCCGCGTTGGCCTCGGCGCCGCACGGCTTGCCGGCGTCATAGAGCGCGGCGGCGCGAAAGACCATGAGGTCGGCGGCTTCGAGCTCCATCCAGTGGCGCGCCAGCGGATGCTGGATCCCCTGGTTCTGGCCGATCGGCCGGCCGAATACGACGCGCTGTTTCGCGTAGGCGGTCGCGCGCAAAAGCGCGGCGCGGCCGAGGCCGATCGCCTCGGCGCCGACCAGGATGCGTTCGGGATTGATGCCGTGCAGGATGTAGTCGAAGCCATGCCCTTCCTCGCCGATGCGGTCGGCCACCGGCACGGGCAGCGCGTCGAAGAAAAGCTGGTTGGAATCGACCGCCTTGCGCCCCATCTTGTCGATTTCGCGCACCTCGACGTGGCGCCGGTCGAGATCCGTGTAGAATAATGTAAGCCCGTGCGTGCGCTTCCCGGTTTCTTCGGCCGGGGTGGTGCGGGCGAGCAGCAGGACCTTGTTTGCGACCTGCGCGGTGCTGATCCAGATTTTCTGCCCCGACACTCGGTAGTGATCGCCCTCGCGCACCGCCCGCGTCTTGAGCCGTAGCGTATCGAGCCCGGCGTCGGGCTCGGTCACGGCGAAGCAGGCCTTGTCGTCACCCGCGATCAAGGGCGGCAGCATGCGGTGCTTCTGCTCGTCGCTGCCGAAGACGACGACGGGATTGAGCCCGAAAATGTTCATGTGCAGCGCCGAGGCGCCCGAGAAGCCGGCGCCCGACTCGGCGACCGTCCCCATCATCAGCGCGGCTTCCGTGATGCCGAGGCCGGCGCCGCCGAATTCCTGCGGCATGGCGATTCCGAGCCAGCCGGCCTGCGCAAACGCGCGATGGAAATCGTGCGGAAACCCCCCCTCGCGATCCTTCTGCAGCCAATAGTCGTCGCCGAAGCGCGTGCACAGGCGGCGCACGGCGTCGCGCAGTTGCTCGTGCTCGGCGGTCAATCCGAAACTCATCGGCTTCTCGGTTTGCGCGCGGTGTGCCGGCGGCGCAGCGGATCTGCGCTCGTTGTCGCAACGCCTCCGATCGCGCCGTCGGCCGCCAGGCGCGCGATCGTATCCTTCTTGAAGCCGAGGTCGCGCAAGACCTCGGCGGTGTTTTCGCCGAGGCCGGGCGGATGGCGCCGGATGGCAAGGCGCGAACGGCTCCAGCGACTCGGAATTCCGACGAGGCGCACGCGCCCCTCGGTCGGATGATTGATCGTCTGGAAGAAGCCGACGGCGGCGAGGTGCGGATCGTCGATCAAGGCGTCGAGATCGTGCATCGGCACCGCCGGGATGTCGACCTGTTGCAGCGCTGCGAGCCATTCGGCCGTGGTGCGCGTGGCGAGAACCTCGGCGAGCAGCGTGTAGGCCTCGGCAAAGTGCCTGGCGCGCGCCGCCGCCGTGGTGAAGCGCGGATCGCTGTGGAACTGCTCGTCCTTGCCGATGAGGCGGAAGAACGCCTCCCACTGCCGGTCGGTGTAGACGAGGATGCAGATGTATCCGTCGCTCGTGCGGTAGGGACGGCGGTCGCGCGCGAGCAGGCGGCTGTAGCCCGGCGGCCCGATCGGCGGATCGAAGGCGCGGCCGCCGAAGTGATCGGAGAGCACGAACTGCGCCAGCGTCTCGAACATCGGCAGCTCGATCGCCTGACCCTTGCGCGACCGTTCGCGCTCGAACAGGGCGGCGAGCACCACATGCGCGGCGTTGAGGCCGACGATGTGGTCCGCCATG
>DATBZM010000275.1:0-17764 GCA_036513175.1 Xanthobacteraceae bacterium
GATCAAAGGCGACGAGGGATCGGCTAAGGTCGTTCCTTTCCATGGGGCGCTCCATCCGTTGGTTTGACAGCAACGATGGTGCCATACCCTCGTCGCCGCCCCATAGCGTCTCTCCCCGCAAGAGCGGGGAGAGGGAGCGCACGCGCCTTGCCAGATCAACTTCCCGGTTTCCGTTTCGCCTGAACATGGGGTAGCGTTGCGGCCGTAAAATTTGTGAGGATTGCGCCCATGCTCGCCTACACTGCTCCAGAGACGGTCGAGGAGGCCGTCCGTGCGCTCGCCGGCGCTTCCGGCATTGCGAAAATCCTGTCCGGCGGAACCGACCTGCTGGTGCAGCTGCGCTCCGGCCGCGCCAAGCCCGACCTGATCGTCGACATCAAGAAGATCCCCGACATGTCGGGGATCACTGAGCGCGACGGCGGCTTCGCGATCGGCGCTGCGACCTCCGGCGCCGAGATCGGCGAAAGCGAAGCGTTGCGGCGGGCATGGCCCGGCGTGGTCGAGGCCGCGAACCTGATCGGCTCGACGCAGATCCAGGGGCGCGCGACGCTCGCCGGCAATCTGTGCAACGGCTCGCCCGCGGCCGACAGCGTGCCGGCGCTGATCGCCGCGCGCGCGACCTGCGTGGTGGCGGGCGCCAACGGGCGGCGCGAGGTGCCGGTGGAAAGCATCGTCACGGGTCCAGGCCGCACCTCGCTCGCGCGCGAGGAGTTCATCGTCGCGTTTCACCTGCCGAAACGCCCGCCCCGCTCGGCCGACGCCTATCTGCGCTTCATCCCGCGCACCGAGATGGACATCGCGGTCGTCGGCGCCGGCGTCAGCGTCACGCTCGACCCCGCGGGCGTGTGCACCGATGCGCGCGTCGTGCTCGGCGCCGTGGCGCCGACCGCGGTTCTGGTCACCGAGGCCGCCCAGGCGCTCATCGGCCGCCCGCTCATCGGCACGGCGCTCGACGCGCTCGATGCGGCGGCACGGCGCGCCTGCAAGCCGATCGACGACAAGCGCGGCACGATCGACTATCGCGTCAAGGTCGCCGGCGTGATGGCCCGCCGGGCGGCGGCGATCGCGTTCGAGCGCGCCGCGAAGCATTGAGGGAAACATGAGCAAGCATCACGTATCGACCACGATCAACGGCGAGCCGACCGAGTTCCTGTGCGAGTCGCAGCTCACGCTGCTCGATGTGCTGCGCGACGAGCTCAATCTCACCGGCAGCAAGGAGGGGTGCAGCTCGGGCGACTGCGGCGCCTGCAGCGTCACCATCGACGGCCGCCTCGTCTGCTCGTGCCTGGTGCTCGCCGTCGAGGCCGAAGGGCACGCGATCGAGACCATCGAGGGCATGGCGCACGGCCACGACCTGCATCCGCTGCAGCAGAAGTTCCTCGAGCATGCGGCGCTGCAGTGCGGCTTCTGCACGCCCGGCCTCTTGATCGCCGCCAAGGCGCTGCTCGCGCGCAACCCGGACCCGAGCGAGACCGAGGCACGCTACTGGCTCGCCGGCAACCTCTGCCGCTGCACCGGCTACGACAAGGTCATCCGCGCCGTGCTCGATGCGGCGGCGGAGATGCGCGGCGCCTGAGGCCGCGGCGGCGGTCGGCATGATCGCTTTGGGTCAGCGCGGTCTCGACGCTTTGCCTGGACCGAGCGTTGGCTATGTTCGCGCTTCCGAAGGATCAGCGCGCATGACGCGAACCCGACTTGGCGCACATCGTGCCCTTCGCGCCCTTGGTACCCTTCTTGGCACCGCCGTGCTGGCGCTCGCGCTCCTTCTGCCCGCGTGGCTGCCGCCCGCCCGGGCCGAGGACGCGGCGCGGACCGGCCTCGCCGAGCCGCGCGACCCGGCCGCACGTGCACGCGAGCGGCAGGCGCTGATCGACTTCTACGACGCGATGGGCGGGCCGGACTGGATCCAGCGCGATTTCTGGCGAAGCGACCGGCCGGTGGGCGAGTGGCACGGCGTCTACACCGACGCCGACGGCTTCGTCGTCACGCTGACGATCTACGACAACAACGTCACCGGCCGCTTGTCGGCGGCGGTCTGCCGCCTGGCGCGGCTGCAGACGCTGCATCTCTCCTTCGACAACATATTCGGCGAGCTGCCGGACGGGCTCGGCGCCTGCCGCGCGCTCAAGAACCTGTGGCTCAAGGGCAACAAGATCACCGGCCGCCTGCCCGACGCCGTCGCGTTGCTGCCCGAGCTCGACTACCTCGACGTCCACGCCAACGCGATGTCCGGGCCGCTGCCGGCTAAATGGGACACGCCGAAGCTCACCCAGTTCTGGGGCAGCGACAATCGGATCTCCGGTCCGCTTCCCGCCGCGTTGCTGCGCCAGCCCCGGCTCGAGAAGCTCGTGCTGCACAACAACCGGCTGAGCGGGCCGATCCCCTCTCCGCTGAGCCCGAGTCTCAACCTGCTGCTGCTCACCAACAACGCGCTCACCGGCGCGATCCCCGACGCGTTCGCTCCGCTCAAGAAGCTCACCGACCTGCGCCTCAACCGCAACCAGCTGTCCGGGCCGATCCCGCCGAGCCTCGCAGCCGCGCCGGCGCTGCAGGTGCTGCGCCTCGACCACAATCAGCTCGAAGGCACCGTTCCGCAGGGTCTCGCCGACCGGCTGATGGTGTTCGACGCTGCGGACAACCCCAAGCTCGAGGATCGCCCGCACTAGGGCGTCCTCGTGCGTAGGGTGGGCAAAGGCGCGCGGCTCACCCTATCCGCGTGGGCAAAATCTCACGCGCGCCGTGCCCACGCGGCGATTACCGAGCAAGCGATTTTGCCCACCCTACGGGCTACGGGCCCTACCCCTTCGTCGGCGACCAGCCGTACGCCTTGGCGCAGGCGCCGCGCATGAGCATGTCGCGGTCGCTGGCGCTCAGGCGGCTGGTCTCGAGGAAGGGCGTGACGGCCTGCTCGTAGTTGACGACCGCGAACGCGCGCGTCCAGTCCGTGCCCCACAGGCAGCGCTCCAAACCCCAGGCATCGAACACGCGCGCGAGCGGATCCCAGATGTCCGGGAAGGGATATGGCTCGTGCGACAGCGTGCAGGCGCCGCTGACCTTGATCACCACGTTCGCCCGCTTGGCGAGGTCGAGCACCTTCGGGAGATCCGCCCAGGGCTGCGGCGGCGCCGGCGGCACGCGCGGCTGCAGGATGCCGAGATGGTCGAGGATGAAGCGCGTGTCGGGATGGCGGTCGATCAGCGCGGTGCCGGCGTCGATGTTGCCCCAGCACAGGATGTTGACGGGCAAGTCGTGGCGCACGGCCGCGCGCAGGATGCGGTCGTGGCCCGGGTCGTCCGCCGCGCGCTGCTCCTCATGGCGCAGGAAGATGCGGATGCCGACCGCGCCCGGCGTCTTCTTCCACTCGGCGATGACATCCGCCACCGCCGGATCGTCCGGGTCGACCGGCTTGACGATGCCGAACTTGCCGGGATGCGCCCGTTGCACCTCCACGGCGTAGCTCGCGTCGTAGCGATACATGGAAAAGGACGAGATGAAGATCGCGCCGTCGACGCCGACCTTGTCCATGGCCGCCACCATCTCGTCGCCGGTGACGTGCGGGGGCCAGTTCGGCACGCTGTGCCAGGGCCGCTTCGGCGTGTTCGCCTCATAGGCATGGATCTGGGAATCGATGATCGTCATGGGCTCCTCCATGGGCTCCTCCGCAGTCGCCGGCGCCCGCTGTCCGGGCACGATGTGCTATGGGTGATCATTAGCGCATATCCCGGCGAAGTGGATACCGGTTCGCCGAACAGGATATGCGCCGACGCATGGCGCCAGCGGACCGCGGCGCGACCCTGGATTCAGAATGCCTCACGCCGAGAGCCGACGATGACCACCTCCTCATCACGCGTGAGCGTCTTGATCTCCGGCGGATTCGGGGGCGCCTACGCGGCGCTGCTGCCGGAATTCGAGCGCACGAGCGGCATCGCGGTCACGACCGGATCGGGGGCGTCGCAGGGAAGCGGGCCGCACACGATCGGCGCGCAGCTCGCACGCGGGGTCACGGCCGACGTCGTGATCTTGTCGCGGGAAGGCCTCGCCGAGCTGATCGCCGCGCAGCGGATCGCGGCCGCAACGGATGTCGATCTTGCCCGCGTCGGCCTCGGCGTCGCGGTGCGGGCGGGCGCCGCGCGGCCCGACGTGCGCAGCGTGGACGCCTTCACGCAGGCGCTGCTGAAAGCGGGAACGATCGCGGTCCCGGCGAGCACCAGCGGCATCTGGCTCAAGACCGATCTCTTTCCGCGCCTCGGGGTCGCGGACAAGCTCGACGTCAGGATGACGCCGCGCGGCTCGCAGGCAGCCGCCATGGTCGCCGCCGGCGGCGCAGACCTCGCCGTGATGCCGGTGAGCGAGATCCTCGTCGCGCCCGGGGTCGATTTCGCGGGCGCCCTCGCGGCCGAGATCCAGATGGTCCAGGTCTTTGCCGCCGCGGTCGTGGCGGGCTCGACCGTGATGGCGGAGGCGAGACGGCTGATCGCGTTTCTCGCCTCGCCGCGCGCATCGGAATCGATCCGGCGCAGCGGAATGGAGCCGATGGCGGGCAGTGCCGGCTAGCGGCCCGCGCTCAGAGGGTCGCCTCGCCCGCCCGGTCCCTGCGCGCTATTGCTGGCGGGCACAGGGCTCGCGGGCGCGGTGCTGGCCGCCGGCGCCGGCTGCGCCGGTCCGTAATTCGCCGCCAGCCAGTCGATGTTCTCCATCTCGGCCATGCGCGCGGTGTCGATGAACGGCAGCACCGTGCGGGTGAAGGCCTGCTCGAGCTGCGCGTACTCGCGCGCGCAGCCCTTGGCGCGCTGCTGCGGCAGCCAGCCGGCCGCGACGAATTTCCCGAACACCTCCGGCGAACGGCCGTAGGCGATGCACAAGCCGTTGAAGAGCCGTTGCGACGGGGTGCCGTGCTCGTCGGCGAAATCCTGGTTCAGGCTGCCGTCCTTCGTCATCGCGTCGGGATCGCTCATCCCGCGCCAGAAATAGGCGTAGGCCTTCACGGCCGCCACGGCGAGCGGCGGGCGCAGCTTGAGCGCGATCAGGATCGCGAACTGGTCGGCCGCATCCTCCTCGCGGCCGAACATCGGAACGTCGAGCACGTCGAACAGCGCATGCCCGCTTTCGTGCAGCATCACGCCGCCGAGCAATCCCCAGATGAACTCGTCGCGCGTCACCGGAAAAGGAAAGAACTGCGGGTTCTCGCGCTGCGCCGCGATCACCGTGTCGGCCACCTTTTCGACGGCGGCGACGAACTGATAGCAGATCGTGATGGTGCGGTCGCCGGTGAGATAGAACGGTCCCGCACCCGCGCCGCCGTCGCATTCGGCCGCGAGCAGGCCGACCGAGCGCGGGAGGCGGATGGGCGAGAGGAAATCGCGCAGCCGTTCGAGCATCCGCGCCTTGACGACGCGATCGCGCACGTCCGCATATTTCTTGGTCGCCCGGTAGCCGCCGTCATCGTTCTCGACCGCGAGCGCGGCGCGCCCGGGCTGCTGCGTGGGTTGCGCCCAGGCCGCGCCCGCGCCGGCGAGCGCGAGCAGGCCCGCGCACGTCCAGGCCAGCGCCGTTCTCGTGCTCATGACGCCCCGCCCCATTCAGTTCTTGTCCTCGTGCAGCCAGTCGATCGCGCGGATCCTGACCACGAGATCGGGATCGACGTGCGGCATCACGCGCAGATCGAACGCCTTGCGGATCGTGTTGTATTCGCCGGCGCACTTGACGGCGCGATCTTTCGGCAAAAAGCCCTGGTCGACGACGCCGCCGAAATTGCGCTGATCGCCGCCGACGGCGACGCAGAGGAAATTGTAGAAACGCTGCGCCGGCGGCGAGACGTCGGAGACATAATCGACCTTGCCGAGCGCCGAGGTCGCGGCGATGAACAGGTTGGCGGCGCCGGTGATCGCGATGGCCGCGGTGCGCTCGTCGAACTTGAGCATCACGAACGCGCCGAGCCGGTCGGCCGCGTCCTCCTCCCGGCCCCACACCGGGATGTCGTAAATCCGCAGGATGGCGAGCGCCATGCGGTGCAGCACCTCCTCGACCACGCCGCCGGTGACGAAGGCGGCGACCTTGTCGGGATCGGAGCCCTTGGCGAGCGCCTGGATGTCGGCGATCGCCTCGTAGCAGATCGTGATGATGCCGTCGGCGGCATCGTACGGGACCGAGGACGCGCCGCATTCCGCGGCCCGGATGGTGAGCGCGCGCGGAAACCGCAGCGGGCTCATGAACAGCTGCGCCTTCTCCAGCACCTTGTGCCGCTGCAGCATGTCGCGCACGGCGGAAAGCTTCGCGGTCGGCTCGTAGCGAACCTGCACCTGCGCGGCCGCGACCGGCGCCGCCTGCGCCGCAGCCGGGGTCGCGGGCGCGATGGCGCAGGCGAGCGTGGCGCCGAGCAGGAACCCGATCGGCGCGCGACGCCGCGCCGATCCGCCGCGCCGACGCGTTCGCCGCCGCGCAAACGTCGCAATCATGGTTCCCCCACCCTGCTTTCACGGCTCCCGGCCAAAGCCGCGCCGAACCTAGCGCGACTGCGGCAAAAACGAAATCCTGGATTCGAGCGCCGCGGTCCTGGCGCCGCTCACGACGCCTGGACGGCGCGCCGTCATCGTGTCACCGTGCTCCTTGCGGCCGAGGCGGCGCCGCGCGCCGAACCACGCGTGCCGATGCCCATGCAGGAGTCCAGTCATGCCCGCACGCCTGACGAAAATGCTTCTCATGCTGCCGCTATGCGCCGTCCTTGCTGCGCTCCAAGCACAAAGTGTCCGCGCCCAGTCGCCGGATGATCCGCAGTGCTACAACAAGTGCATGCGCAATTACGGCTGCGGTCCCGGGTTTCCGCGCGGCCCCAACGACATTTCATGCAGGGAATTCGGTCGAGAGTGTCGCCAGGCCTGCACCCGTCGCTAGCCAGCGAATAGATGCCTACACGTCCCCCGCCCCGATCCGCCGCACCAGATCGGGCATCACCTCGGCGATGCTGCGCAGGCCGGCGAGCGCCATGTTGCGGCTGACCTCCTCCTTGAGCAGGCCGATCGCACGGCGCACGCCCTCCTCGCCGGCTGCGACCGCGGCGTGGAAGCATCGGGCGGCCGACGAGGCAGAATCCTGCCCCGAGCGCGAGCGCCTCGAGGACAATGTTGTCGGACAACTCCTGTAGCGGCCATCCGTTCAACCGATTTGGGGCGTTCGCTCCGTACTTATGCGGAGGGAACCGTACGATGTCTCGTTAAACTTTGCGGCCGAACATCGGCCAAAATAACAGGGGCGTCGCTTCATGGCCGAGAGTTTCCGCTTCCCGGCGCTGGCCGGATCTACGGTCGCATTGAGAAATTTCGATTGGCGGCGCCGCGACGTGATCGACGCGGCCGCCATCATCGGCTTCCTCGCCTTGATGTACGTCGTGTCGGATGCCTATCACCTCCCTGCCAGGGTATTCCAGTTCGCCCTGGATCACGCCGACTGGGAGGCCGACGACATCCTCTTCGTTGCCGCGACGCTGAGCGTGGCGCTGCTCGTCTATGTCAACCGTCGCAGGCGCGACCTGGCAAAGGAAATCGACGCGCGGCAGGCCGCGGAAGCGGAATCGCATCGTCTGGCACGGCATGATCCGCTGACCGGGCTGCCCAATCGGCGCTTCTTCACCGATAAGCTTGGCGACGCCCTGCGGCAGGGAGCGCTCGGGAACGAGCGCACCGCCGTGTTGATGCTCGACCTCGACGGCTTCAAGGCGATCAACGATATGCACGGACACGGAATCGGCGACGAGGCGCTGGTCGCATTCGCCGAAAGGGTCACCTCAGTGATCCGCGCCGGCACGTTCATGGCGCGCGTGGGCGGCGACGAGTTCGCCATCGTGATGGCGAAGACCGGGCCGGATGATGCCGCGCGTCTCGCGCAACGCATCCTGGCTGCACTTGCCAAGCCGCTGTCTGTCGGGGGCGTATCGGTGACGCTCGGCGTCGGGATCGGCATCAGCGTCGCGCCGGACCACGGCAACGCGCAAGGGGACGTGGTGCGGCGCGCCGACCTGGCGCTTCGCCGCGCCAAGGCCGAGGGCCGCTCGCTCGTGCGCTTCTTCGAGGTGGATATGGATAAGCGCATGGAGCGCCGGGCCTTGATCGAAGGCGAGTTGCGCCAGGCAATCGCCTCGGACGCGGTCACGGTCCATTACCAGCCGCTGGTCAGCCTCGAAGGCAATCGGATCATCGGGTTCGAGGCGCTCGCGCGCTGGGTCAGCCCCACGGTCGGTTCGGTGCCTCCGCTGGAGTTCATCGGCGTCGCCGAAGAGTGCGGGCTGATCGTCGAGCTGGGCGAACGGCTTTTGCGCATCGCCTGCCGCGAGGCGGCCCGCTGGCCGGCCGACCTGACGCTGTCGTTCAACCTGTCGCCGATCCAGCTGCGCGACCCGACACTCGGATTGCGCATTCTCGGCATCCTCGGCGATACCGGCCTCGCTCCCGGCCGGCTCGAGCTCGAGGTCACCGAGAGCGCGCTGGTCAGCGACGCCGAGGTGGCGCAATCCGTTATCGATGCATTGCACGCGGCCGGCGTGAAGATTGCGCTCGACGATTTCGGCACCGGCTACTCGACGATGTCGCAGCTGCTGACGCTGCGGTTCGACAAGATCAAGATCGACCGCAGTTTCATCGCGCGGCTCGGCCAGGACGCGCAGAGCGACGTCATCGTGCGCGCGACCATCGGCCTCGCCAAAGGGCTCGGGCTCGCGACCACGGCGGAAGGGATCGAGACGGCCGACCAGCTCGCAATACTGCGCGCCGAAGGCTGCGTGCAGGGGCAAGGATACCTGTTCGGGCGCGGCATCCCGGCGGATGAGATCGCCAGCCTGCTCGATCGCGGGCATCAGGCCCAAATCGCGGCATAGCTCGGAATCTTCGATCCAAGATCAGGGCCCTCTCAACCCTCTCATCCGCTATTCTCCGCTCCCGATCCGCCGCACCAGGTCCGGCGTCACCTCGGCGATGCTGCGCAGGCCGGCGAGCGCCATGTTGCGGGCGACCTCCTCCTTGAGCAGGCCGATCGCGCGGCGCACGCCCTCCTCGCCGGCCGCGACCGCGGCGTAGAGCATCGGGCGGCCGACGAAGCAGAATTTTGCCCCGAGCGCGAGCGCCTTGAGCACGTCGGTGCCGCGGCGGATGCCGCCGTCGAACATCACGGTCATGCCCTGCGCGTCGGCGGCGATCTCGGCGAGCACGCGCAGCGGCGAGACCGAATGATCGAGCTGGCGCCCGCCATGGTTCGACACCATGACGCCGTCGACGCCGCTCTCGCGCGCGATGCGGGCGTCCTGCGGCGACAGAATGCCCTTGACCACGAGCTTGCCCTTGAAGCGGCGGCGGATCAGCTCGACGTGCCTCCAGGCGAGCTGGTCGCGCAGGCCGAGATTGCGCATCAGGTTGCGCGACAGAACCGGCGGGCCGCGCGTGGCGTCCATGTTCTCGAAATGCGGCATGCCGTGGTGCCTGAGCGTGCGCAGCCAGGTGCCGAGGAGCCAGCGCGGATGCATCAGCGCGTCGCGCGCGACCTGCGGCGTGAACACGAGCGGCACCGAGAAGCCGTTGCGGATGTTGTTCTCGCGGTTGGCCGAGACCGGCACGTCGGCGGTGACCACGAAGGTGTCGTAGCCGGCGGCCGCCACGCGATCGACCAGCGGCTCGATGCGGGCGGCATCGCCCGGCAGATAGGCCTGATACCAGGCATCGGGATTGGCGCGGCGCACCTCCTCGAGCGGGATCAGCGAGGCGGCGGACAGGATCATCGGCACGTTCATGCTGGCTGCGGCCCGCGTGAGCGCGAGGTCGCCGCGATAGGCGATCAGCGCCGCCGAGCCATAGGGCGGGATGCCGAACGGCGCCGCGTAGGTCTTGCCGAACAGCGTCGTGGTCAGGTCGCGCCCCGACACGTCGTTGAGCACGCGCGGGACGAAGGCGTATTCGTCGAAGGCGCGGCGGTTGTCGCGCAGCGCCGCGTCGGTCTCGACCCCGCCGGAGACGAAGCCGTAGAGCATCCGCGGCAGGCGCCGGCGCGCCACCGTCTCGAAATCGGCGAGCGAGAGGTAGCGCCGCAGCGCGCGCGGCACCGCGCTTTGCGGCCGCGCCACGGTCGGCGGCGGCGCGGCGGCGGCGCTCGCGGGCGGCGCCGCGGCGGGCGCCCCAGTGGGCGCGCTGGCGGTGATCCGGTCGTCGGCAGCGACGGACATGCGGTGGCCTTTCACATTCTTGCGGGCATACGCCCCCCGGCAGCCAGAATGTCTGGCCGGCATGGTCGATGTAAAGCCCGCGCCATCGGCGTCGCGCTGTTTCCGCGCGACGGGCGCGAAGCGGATGAGCTGCTGCACCGGGCGGACACCGCCCTCTATGCCGCCAAGGGCGCACGCCGCGGACCAATGGCACGCGCGCTTGAACCGGGCGGCGTCGAGCGATTGGCGCATGTCCTTGTCGGCGAGCCGGCGCCCCCGAATCACATCGGGGGGAAGGCTCATGCAGAACAAATGGCGCGCTAAGTAATTCTACGTAAATCAACACCTCTCTTGCAGAATTCGCGGGACGTAATTTCAGAAAAAGTCAAAGAGCATGCCGGGAAATACCTTCAATTCGCCGGGGATTAGTTGAACCTTAAGGTGATTCGATTGTCTTGGGCGTGCACACGCTCATCGAAGGAACTCCAACCCATGCCGCTCCTGCGTCTTCGCATCAAAGGCCGGCTCTACGCCGGGTTCGGCGCGCTCGTGCTGTTCGGCGTCGCGCTCGCCGGCTTCGCGGTCTGGCAACTCTCGGCGGTGAGCCGCCAGGTGAGCAAGATGACGGCGCTCTCCGCCAACACGATCCGGGTGCTGGAGATCTCGACCGAGTTGCAGGCGATGCGGCGGGCGACCCTGCGCTACGTTTTCGACCACGACAAGGCATCGCAGCAGGAGGCAGAAGATCGCACGAAGCAGGCAACCGAGCTGCTGCAGGCAGCCGCCAAGGCGACGCTTTCGGAGGAGCGCCGCCAGACCTACCAGGCGATCGAGCAGACGATCGCAAGCCTGCACGAGAAGCACGCCGAGCTGGTCGCGGCGGTCGACAAGACCACGGCCGCCAAGGCGATCCTCTTCCCGGTCGGCGACAAGCTCGCGGCCGACCTCAACAAGGTCGTCGAGGCCGCGCACGGCAACGCGGCGGAGCCGGCAGCGACCAATGCCGAGCGCGAGGTGCTGCTGGTGCGCATCGCCAACTGGCGATTCCTGGCGACGCGCGACGCGGCCGGCCTCGCGACCTTCAAGACCAATGTCGAGAAGGCGCAGAAGTCGATCGCGACGCTCGAATCCGGCGAGCTGACGCCGGCGCTGCGCACGGCCGTCGCCGCCGCCAAGGCGGATCTCGCCGACTACGCCAAGGCTTTCGACGCAGCGGCGCCGAACCTGCTGCTCGGCGACACGACCTACTACAACTCCATCAGCCCGATGACGCGCGGCGCCATCACCAAGCTCGACGCCGCGATCGCCTCCCTCACGCACGACCTGCAGGCGACGCATACCGAGACCGACGCCACGATCGCCAGCACGGTCACGCTGCAGGAGATCATCGCCGGCCTCGCGCTGCTCGTCGGCGGCCTCCTCGCCTTCGTGATCGCGCGCGGCATCATCCGTCCGCTCGCCGGCCTCACGGGCGGCATGCGCGAGCTCGCGTCGGGCAAGTTCGACGTGGTGCTGCCGGGCCTCGGCCGCCCCGACGAGATCGGCGACATGGCGGGCGCGGTCGAGGCGTTCAAGGTCAAGGCGGCCGAGAAGGCGCGCCGCGAAGCGGAGGAGAAGGCCGAGCAGGACCAGATCGCGGCGCGCGAGCGCAAGGCCGCGATGCTCAAGCTCGCCGAGGGCTTCGAAGCCGCGGTCGGCGAGATCGTCAATACGGTGTCGTCGGCCTCGACCGAGCTCGAAGCCTCCGCCACCTCGCTGAGCCACACGGCGCAAACCGCGCAGGAGCTTTCCGCCTCGGCGGCGGCGGCATCGGAGGAAGCCTCCACCAACGTGCAGGCGGTCGCGAGCGCGACCGAGGAGCTCTCCTCCTCGGTGCGCGAGATCGGCCGCCAGGTGGAGGAGTCGAACAAGATCTCCGGCGAGGCGGTGCAGCAGGCGGGCGACACCGACGCGCGCATGACCGAGCTGTCGAAGTCGGCCGAGCGCATCGGCGACGTGCTCCAGCTGATCACGACGATCGCCGAGCAGACCAACCTGCTCGCGCTCAACGCCACCATCGAGGCGGCGCGCGCCGGCGAATCCGGCAGGGGTTTCGCGGTGGTCGCGCAGGAGGTCAAGCAGCTCGCGGCGCAGACCGCCAAGGCCACTGGCGAGATCGGTCAGCAGATTTCCGGCATGCAGACCTCGACCGCCGGCTCGGTCAGCGCGATCAAGGAGATCGGCGGCACCATCGGGCGCATCTCGTCGATCGCCGCAGCGATCGCCGCCGCGGTCGAGGAGCAGGGTGCCGCGACCCAGGAGATCTCGCGCAACATCCAGCAGGCGGCGGCGGGCGCGACGCAGGTCGCATCCAACGTCACCGACGTCAATCGCGGCGCGGTCGAGACCGGCGCCGCCTCGGCGCAGGTGCTCTCGTCGGCGCAGACGCTGTCGAAGGAAAGCAACCGCCTCAAGCTCGAGGTCGGCAAGTTCCTCGCCTCGGTGCGCGCCGCCTGAGGGCGCCGCGCGTCAATGCGGGCGGCGCGGCCGACGGGATCGCGGCTCGACGTCGTCGCCCGAGAGCTTGTCGAATGCCGCGCGGTCGAGCACCTTCACGTGTCCGCGATTGCGAAACGCGATGACCCCGCGCGCCGTGAGGGCCGCGAAGGCCCGGCTGACGGCCGGCAGCGTCATGCCGACATATTCGGCGACGTCGGAACGGTCCATCGGCACGTAGATTTCGGCCGTATCGTCGCCGCGGGCGAATTCCAGCTGCTCGAGCTGGCGCAGGAACATCGCGAGCCGCGTGGCGGCCCGCCGCTGACTCAGCAGGAAAGCGTGCCGCTGGACCTGCCGCAGCTCCTGGCAGAGCTTGCAGATGATGTGGAATTCGAATTGCGCATCCTGGAGGAGCCCGCCGCGCAGGGCGGCGACCGGCAGGCGATAGGCGACGACCGGCGTGATCGCCTTGACCGAATTGGTGTAGCGGCGCTCGGCGGCGAGCCCGAACAGATCGTCGGCGAGCAGAAACGCCACCATGTGCTCGGCGCCGTCGGCGCCCTTGCGGAACGGCGTGACGACGCCACTGATGATATTGAAGACTGCGTCGGCGACGTCTCCCTCCCGATAGATGACCTCGCCCTTCTTGAAGCGAACCACCGTCGCGACCGCCGCGAGGCGGACGCGTTCTTCCTCGGCGAGGAGCTGGCGCATCCGCCCGTCCGAGGCCTGCCATGGATCGAGGGCGCGAATCGCCGGCCCGGAGCCGTTCGTTGCGCTGAGTGTGCCAAGCATCTTCGCCCTCCTGTTGATCGACGCCTCCGCTGCTACAGCAAAAAACCGCGCCGATCATTGATCCCGATCAACCTTTCCCGCCGCAGCGCATTGGCGCCGGCGCGCGGCCGATGCCTGCCACTGCCGATCAATTGTGCGGCTGGCTGATTGACGGCATGAATGCCTCGGTGCGAACCGTTCTCGAGCTCAATATCCGGAAAATGCTCTACGCGACGGTCGCAGGCGCCGGCGGGCGCGGCGCGAAGTCGCGCAGAAGCTGCTCGACCTGATGGGCGCGGAACGGCTTGGCGAGCGGCGGCAGCATGACGAGGCCGTTGCGCTCGCCGACCCGCGTGACCTGATGGAGCAGCGCATTGAGCCCGCTGACCAGCACGACGGCGCCGCCATAGCCGTGGCGCGCCAGCGCCTGGATCACGTCGACGGCGTCGAATCCGGACATCGCGAGGTCGAGAAAGATGACATCGGGCGCGTTGCGCCGGCACGCCTCGACGACGTCGTCGACACGGGCGAACGCCAACGGCCCGATCCGGCGATTCCTGAGGATCACCTGCAGCGTCCGCACCAGGGCGGGGTCATCGTCGACCACCATGCAGGTCGGATGATCCGTCACGTCAGCGCCCGGCGATGTTTCGCTTTGCATCCGCACCTCGATCGATCCGCAGCAGGCATCGAAATGGTTGATGGAGGCCTGCGCGCGCAATACGTCGCAATACGTAGTGAAGCGTAGCCCGGGCCGGGATCGAGACTCCTTTGCCGGGAAGGAAGTAACGCGCCGGTCGCGATGCCTGTTGGCGCACGCTCGGCGACGAACCGAAACGGGTTCGCCGCAAGATGCGTCACGACATCGCAACCGGCGCGCCGCGGCCCCCACCGCGCTTGGCAACCGTCAATGCAGGGTCGGCGACTCGGGATGGACGCGCAGCCCGCGCAGGCGCTCGATCTCGGCCATCACGCGCACGAACTTCATGGGATCGTAGGAGGTGCGCGGGCATTCGCTTGTGCCCGGCGCCTCGGACGACAGGAGGAGACCGAGTTGCGACGGCGGCGAGTCGATGTGGTCCAGCGGGAATGCGGATGGCTTTCGGGTGCGCGGCATATCGTGTCTTCCTGTCGACGAGCGCTGCTTGCGCGCGCTCTCAGTGAAGCCCCTGCTCGAGACATTGCATACTCGATCCGCTGACGTTGCGGCATCCGGTCGAATACGTATCCGAATACGTAGGTTCGCGTGTTTGGTGCAGCCGGCTACGCCCGCACGGAATCGGAGAACCGGCTCGCGTGGCGAGCCGGTTCTTTTTCCAAGGGTTTCCGTGCCGGCGCGAGCGGCGCTCGGCGGCGCGCGGATGCGGTTCCGCCGCGCCGCTTCCGCGACCTGCGTGTCAGGCCGCCGTCGTGACGTAGGCCTCGAGCCGATCGATGCTCTGCGTCCACCCGGCCTGCATGCCTTCGAGCATGCGCGCCGCGACCGCGGCGAGGCCGCTCGCGCGCGTCGCGATGGTGAGCCGCGTCCCGCTCCCTTCCTCGGCGAACGTCACCGTGGTGAGGCCGTCCATCAGCGGGCGGTCCTGCGCGTCGACCGGAAAGTTGGTGAAGACGAGCCGCACCGGCGCCACCACCTCGCGAAAGACGCCGCGCATCGGATAGTCGGTGCCGTCCGGCCCGCGCATCACGATGCGCAGCTCGCCGCCGACCCGCGCGTCCACCTCGCACACCGGATTGGTAAAACCCTGCGGGCCCCACCAGCGCGCCAGATGGGCGGGCTCGGTCCACGCCCGAAAGACGAGGTCGCGCGGCGCCGCGACGAGCCGCGTGATGGTGACCTCGCGCGCCATCGGCGCGGCGCTGGGTGCCGCCGCGCTCATCGCGCGCTCCCGCCGAGCTGCGCCAGATAGCCGGCGAGGCGGTCGACCGTCTGCTTGCCGCCTTCGAGCGCGTTGTAGGTCTTGATGATGTGGTCGCGCACCGCGTTCGACTCGAACACCAGGCGCAGCGTCACCTCGGTCTTGCCGCCGCGGTCGGCAAACGTCACGATCGTCTCGTGCGTCGCGGTCTCGGTGCCGGGCTCGGGCACGTGGCGATAGACCAGCCGCTCGGGCGGCACCACCTCGCTGAACACGATGTGGTTGCGGTAGTCGCGTCCGTCCGGCCCGTGCATGACGAGCCGCCACACGCCGCCTGGCCGCACGTCCATTTCCTCGATCGTGATGCGAAATCCGTTCGGCCCATACCAGTGCGGCAGGTGTTTTGGATCGGTCCACACCTTGAACACGAGCTCGCGCGGCGCGTCGAGCAGGCGCGTGGTGACGATCGCGCGCTCGGGCGTGGTGGCGACGGACGCATCGAGGGGTTTTGTTTGCGCTGCGGGGGACATCTATCACCTCACTCCGGTTTCGACGTTGAACTCAGGCGCGGCGGCTTCTTGCGGCCGCGCTTCTTCTCCTTGGCTTCCTTCGCCTGCAGCTCCTGCAGGTAGCCCTCCAGCCGGTCGAGGCTCTGTTCCCAGAACGCCCGGTAGTGCTCGATCCAGTCGGCGACGTCGCGGAGCGGAGCGGCGTGCAGCCGGCACGGCCGCCACTGCGCCGCGCGGCCGCGCGCGATCAGCCCGGCGCGCTCGAGCACCTTGAGGTGCTTGGACACGGCCGGCAGGCTCATCGGGAAGGGCTCGGCGAGTTCCGTGACCGAGGTCTCGCCGAGCGCGAGCCGCGCCAGGATTGCGCGCCGCGTCGGATCGGCCAGCGCCGCCAGGGTGGTGGTGAGAGGATCGCTCATTGAACTGACCGGTTAATTAACTGATTGGTTTAATAAGGAAGCTGTTTACCGTTGTCAAGTGCGGGTCATTCCCGGCTTGACGATTTTTTGCCGAACGGGCTAAAGGTGACGCCTTCCGGGAATGCAAAATCATCACACCCCGATCACGATTCGCGATGACGGCCTTCCGTGCCGATGCCCGACGCCCTATTTGGTGTTCGTGGCGCGGTCACATGGTCGTGCTTTACACGGCGCCGTGGATCCCGGGCGCGGTGACGCGCATTACCGGCCGACCCCCACCCCGCAACATGACCACCCTGAGCAACATGGAATGAAATGAGCTTCTTCAAGCGACAGCCCGAATACCTGGACCGTCAGTCCAGTGCCGCGAAAGCCAAGAGCGAGCTGCTCGAGAAATTTCGCGCCAAGCAAGAATCCGAGGAAGACTTCGCCAAGCGGCAAGCCGTTCTGCTGGAAATCCGTCTCGCCCGCGAGGAGCGGGAGGCCAAGCGCAAGGCCGAGGCCGAAGCGGCCCACCTGGCCGAGCTCGAGCGTCTCGCCAAGCTCAAGGCCGAGGAAGAGGAGAAGGCCGCCGCGCTTGCGGCCGAGCAGAAGGCGAAGCGCGACGAGCGCTACGCCTCGCGCAAGAAGCGCAAGAAAGGCCTGCGCTACGCGCGTCCGACCGGGCCGGGCGGCAGCGCCGAGGCCGACGCGGCGGAATAGGCCGGCTTTTGGCGACAATCGCCCCACTCCGACGGACCCTTGCGGGTCCGCCGGACGCTTTGGCTTGTGCGCTCAGTTACGGACAGGGATGCCGCCCGCCGTCGGTGCCCAGATAGGTCCCGGTGCGCGGATCATACGAGTGGAAGCGATGCATGCAGTAGGCGACGGCATCGCCGCCGGGCGCGCCGCCGTAGCCGGGCGCGGGCCCCGGGCCGCCGTAATAGGCGGGCGCGGGCGGGGGGCCGCCGTAGCCGGGCGCCGGATAGTACGGGCCGCCGCCGTAATAGTAGGGACCGCCGCCATAGTAGTACGGCCCGGGGCCGTAATAATACGGCGCCGCCAGCGCGCCGCCGATGATCGCACCGGCGACGAAGCCGCCGCCGACGCCCCATCCCCAGCCGCGTCCTCCCCAGCGGACGGTCTGCAGCTCGCGCGCGACCGGGCTCGCCGCCGCCTGTTGCAGCGCAACGCCCGGCGCCGCCGGCATCGCGGACACCGGGTTGGCGATGATGGCGATGCTGGCGCCGGCAAGCAGCGCCGCCGCCAGAAGCCTCTTCGGGTTCGACATGTTGCTTCCTCTGATTGTTGACCGTTTCAAACTTGTCGCCACGGCGTAAATGTAAGCAAAAATTCGGGCCCTGGTATGTCCAACCGGCGGCGCCGATCCGGCCGAGCCGCCCTGCCCCGCCGCGCAGGGCGCCTGCGCTCCCTCTCCCCCTTCTTAGGGGGAGAGACGCTATGGGGCGGCGACGAGGGTATGGCACCATCGTTGCTGTCAAACCAACGGATGGAGCGCCCCATGGAAAGGAACGACCTTAGCCGATCCCTCGTCGCCTTTGATCA
>DATBZM010000276.1:0-5922 GCA_036513175.1 Xanthobacteraceae bacterium
GATCAAAGGCGACGAGGGATCGGCTAAGGTCGTTCCTTTCCATGGGGCGCTCCATCCGTTGGTTTGACAGCAACGATGGTGCCATACCCTCGTCGCCGCCCCATAGCGTCTCTCCCCGCAAGAGCGGGGAGAGGGAGCGCAAGCGCCGTGCCTGACCAAACGGATCGCCCGGCGGCGAAGGGCCCGTTAACGCGGCGGAAACCATAATCGGGTGTGATCGCAACGAATGTGGGCTCGTTGCGTATTTCGAGTCGTACGCGAGTGGAGTTGCGGTGATGTTCTTCAAGCGCAAGCGTCCGGCGGTCGGCGAAGCCCCATCCGTTGCGCCGCCGCCCGTCAAGGCGCCCCCGGCCCGCGCGGCGGTCGAGCCGGATGCCGAGCTCGACGTGCGCGCGCTCGGCCGCGCGCTGTGGCGGCGCAAGTGGTCGATCATCATTCCGACCATCGTGGTGACGGCGCTCGCCGCGGTCGCGGTGCACGTGATCGCGCCGCAATACAAATCCTCGGCGACGATCCTCTACGAGGGACGGGAAAACATCTTCCTGCGTCCCGACGTCGACAAGGCGACCGCCGATCGCGGTCCGGCCGACGAGCTCGCGCTCACCAGCCAGGTTCAGCTCGTGCTTTCGCGCGAGCTCGCGCTCGAGGTGATCAAGAAGCTCAAGCTCGGCCAGAACCCCGAGTTCGACCCGGTTCTCAGCGGCATCCCGCCGTGGAAATACGCGCTGATCATGACCGGGCTCCTGCGCAATCCGCTGCGCCAGACCGCCGAGGAGCGCGTGCTGGACAGCTATTACGAGCGGCTCACGGCGTTTCCGCTCGACCGCTCGCGCGTGATCACGATCGAGTTCACGTCGTCCGATCCGAAGCTCGCCGCCAGCGCCGTGAACGCGGTCGCCGACGGCTATCTCGAGCTGCAGCAGCAGGCGCGCCAGCAGCAGACGACGGCGGCGGGAGATTGGCTGAAAGCCGAGATCGACAAGCTGCGCCCGCGTGTCGCCGAGGCGGAAGCCAACGCCGAGGCGTTCCGCGGCCATACCAACCTCTTCCTCGGCACCAACAACACCAACCTGTCGAGCCAGCAGCTCGGCGAGTTCAATTCGCAGCTCGGGCTCGCCCGCGCCCAGGAGGTGGACGCGCGCACGCGCGCCCGCATGATCCGCGACATGCTCAAGCGCGGCGACGAGATCGAGGCCTCCGACGTGCTCAATTCCGAGCTGATCCGTCGTCTCTCCGAGCAGCGCATCACGCTGCGCGGCCAGCTCGCCGAGCAGTCGGCGACGCTGCTCGACAACCATCCGCGCATCCGCGAGCTCAAGGCGCAGATCGCCGACCTCGACCAGCAGATCAGGGCGGAGGCGGAAAAGCTCGTACGCTCGCTCGAGAACGATGCTACGATCGCCGACGGGCGGGTCACCGCGCTCAGCCGCAACCTCGACGAGCTCAAGCGCCAGGCATCGACCACCAACGAGCAGGGCGTCGAGCTCGGCGCAATGGATCGCGAGGCGAAGTCGCTGCGCGACCTGCTCGACTCCTATCTCGCCAAATATCGCGAGGCGACGGCGCGCGCGACGATCGGCAGCGCGCCGGCCGACACGCGCATCATCTCGCGCGCGGTGGTGAGCAACACGCCGTATTTCCCGAAGAAGCTGCCGACCATCCTGGTGGCGATGCTGGCGACGATGGTCATCAGCGCGGGGTTCGTGACGACCGGCGAGCTGATGCGGCAATCCCCCGTTGCGCCGATGGTGTCGGTGGTGCGGCCCGTGCCCGCGGCCGCCGCCGACCTCGGGCTCGCCGACTCGCGGTTGAGCCGGACGCTGACGCATCCGGCGCTCGGCGTGCCGTTGCGCGCGATCGAGGATCTCGCCGCGAATCTCCGCGCGGCGGGTGAGGGCGGCAAACGCATCGCGGTCTACGGCGTCTCGCGCAACGTCGGCACGACGCTCAGCGCCGTGACGCTCGCGCGCGCGCTTGCGCGCAGCGCGCGCGTGGTGCTGATCGATCTTGCGGTCGGCGCGCCCAATCTCGCGGCGATCGCGGCCGATCCGCAGGCGCCGGGCGTCGCCGAGATCGTGCGCGGCATGGCCTCGTTCGGCGACACGATCACGCGCGACAAGCTCTCGCGCGTGCACCTCGTCAATGCCGGGCGGATCGGCGGCGACGGCCCCGCGATCGTCGCCTCGCAGCGCCTCGCGATGTTCATCGAGGCGCTGGCGCGCACCTATGACCACGTGATGATCGACGCCGGCGCGACCTTCGAGGCGCCGGTCGAGCGGCTTTTTCGCCTCACCCCGCGCGCCGTGCTGGTCACGACCGACGAGACGTCGCCGGCGACGCAGGTCGCGCGCGACCGCCTCGCCGCCGCCGGCTACGGCGAGATCGCCGTGCTCGACGGCGCCGCCAGCGCCAGCGCCAGCGCGTCGGTCGCGGCGTAGCCTAGCACAAAACACTCCTCCTCATGGTGAGGAGCGCGACCGCAGGTCGCGCGTCTCGAACCATGGGCCACGCATGCAAGTGGGACCGCTTGCACCCGCGGCCCATCCTTCGAGACGCTCGTCGTCGCGCCGCGACGACGAGCTCCTCAGGATGAGGTGGATTTGGTGGCGGCGAAAGTTCGCCTTTTACCGCGACATCACCTTGCGCACCGCGCGCACCACGGCCCACAGCGGGCCGGTCGACTTGATCCGGCGCTTGCCGGCAAGGCCCATGCGGCAGACGGCGGCGGCGATATGGCCGCGCGCCGAGAAGGCGAGCACGCTGTCGAACAGCGGGTCGGTGGTCTTGCAGAAATAGTGCTTGTAGGGCGCAAAGCCGGCGCCGAGGTCGTAGCTCGCGATGCCGCGGTCGGCGCAGTGGCGCAGCATGTGCCGGATCAGGATCAGGCCGGGGCTCCAACGCGCGTGCTCGGTGAGCGTGTAGGCGTTGAACATGCAGGAGAGGCGCGCCGCGTTGGCGACGCCGCCCATGACGGCGAGCACCTCGCCGTCGCCCTCGATCGCGTGCAGCTCGATCGCGGGCTCGCCGCTCTTGAGTGAATCGACGCAGGCGGCGCGCAGGAACTCGGCGACGCCCGCCGCCGCGAACGCGTTGCGCACGCGCTGCGCCTTGAGGTGGGCGGCCTTCTGGGTGAGGAAGGCGGTGAGCAGGCGCTCCGCCTCGCGTGCCGTCTTGGCGCGGAAATAGCGGTAGCCCGCGAGCTTCGCGAGCTTCTTCTCCTTGCTCCTGAGGATGCCGCGCAGCGCCGGGCTCAGGCGCGCCTTGATCATCGCGTCGCCGCGCTCGCCCGCGAAGTCGATGCGAAAGACGTCGTCGGGCGAAGGCTGGTGGGCAAGCTGGGCGAGCGGATTGCGCCGCCCGTCCCACGTCGCCGGCTGGTTGAGGAGGAGAAAGAGATCGACGCCGCCGCGCCGCGCGATCGTCGCAAGCGCGCCGGCGAGGTCCGTGGCGTTGAGCGCCGCCGCCACATCGGGCCGCCACAGGCCCATGTTGAGCTGCGAATGGCGGCCGCCGAAATAATGCGCGACCGTGAACGCCCGATTGGTGCGGGCCACGAGGGGGAGGAGAAAGAGCGGCTCGTCGCGCGCATCGCGCGCGACCGCGATGAGCGGGCGCACGCCGTTGCGCGCGCCGATATGGCGCTGCCACAGGTCGATCCAGTCGCGCCGGCCGAACGGGGTCGCGATCGCGCCATCGGCCAGGCGGTCCCAGGCGGGCGCCGCGGCCGCGATGTCGTCGAAGATGTCGATGCGGGCGATGCCGATATCGCGCGATGCCGGCGCGGCCTCGACGTCGGCCCGGCGCAGCGCAACATCGACTGACGGCATCGTGGTCACCGGAACGTTAACCGTGAATCGTGATCTGGTCGCATTTCCGGCCGGAAAAAAGCTATCCAGTTCCCGACAAATGCTCTGTGCGGATGGGCAGGTTCGCAAATAAAAAATAACAAATGGTTCGCTATAACGGCGCCGGTCTGCCGCCGCCGTCCGAGGGTTAACGATGTCCGCCGCAGTCGCGGTTCTGATGGCCGCCTACAACGCGGAAAAGACGCTGCGCGCCGCGGTGGACAGCATCCTGGCGAGCACGGTTCCGTGCGACCTTTTTCTCGTCGACGATTGCAGCGCGGTTCCGGTCGTCGAGGTGATCGGCGCGCGCGCGAACGTCACGGTGATCCGCCTGCCGCACAACCACGGGCTCGCGGCCGCGCTCAATGTCGGCCTGACCCACATCCTGCCGCGCAACTACAAATACGTCGCGCGCATGGATGCCGACGACGTCTCCTATCCGCATCGCTTCGCGACCCAGATCGCGTTCCTCGAGCGCAACCCGGAAGTCGCGCTGGTCGGCAGCGGCGCGCGCTTCATCGACGACCGCAGCGGCGCCATGGTGATGTACTACGTGCCGCCGCTCGCGCAGGACGACATCCGCAAGGCGCTCTATTTCAACAACTGCTTCGTCCACCCGACCTGGATGATGCGCGGCGCGGCGCTCGCCGATCTCGCGCCCTATTCGCTGGACTATCCGGCCGCCGAGGATTACGAGTTCCTGCGTCGGGCGATCTCGCACGCGGTCGTCGCCAACGTGCCCGACATCCTGGTCGACTATCGCATCTCGACCGGGGGCATTTCGGTGTCGAAGCGCCAGCGTCAGCTGGGCGACCGGTTGGCGCTCCAGATCAAGTATCTCGAGCCGCTGCAGTGGCGCGCCTGGGCCGGCATGGCGAAGACGCTGATGCTGTTCGCCGTGCCGCGCGTGCTCGTCACCACGCTCAAGGCGGAATGGCGCAGCTTGCACCCGCAGCACGAGCACCTCGGCCTGCCGCGCGCGGGGTCGGAAATCGCCAAGCGGCGCCCATAAGCCATCGCCCATGCGCATGAAGGAAACCATCGTCCGCGCCGGGCTGGAGACGCTGTATTTCAGCGGTGCGCACATGCTGATGCGGCCGTTCGTCGGCGGCGTCGGCGCGATCCTGATGCTGCATCATGTGCGGCCGGCGCGGCGCGAGCGTTTCCAGCCGAACGCGCAGCTCGAGGTCGCGCCGCAATTCCTCGAACGCGTCATCCGCCGCCTGCGCCGCGCCAAGGTCGACCTGGTCTCGCTCGACGAGATGCACCGGCGGCTGACCACGCGCGATTTCCGATCCCGCTTCGCCTGCTTCACGTTCGACGACGGCTACCGCGACAACAAGCAGTGGGCCTATCCGATCCTCAAGGCGGCGGGCGTGCCGTTTGCGGTCTATGTGGCGACGGGCTTTGCGGACCGGCTCGGGAAATTATGGTGGCTCGCGCTCGAGCAGGTGATCGCGCGCAACCAGCGCTTTTCCCTGGTCATGGACGGGCAGGCGCGCCACGTCGTCTGCGCGACGGTCGGCGAGAAGCGGGAGGTGTTCGAGACGCTGTATTGGTGGCTGCGCGGGCTGCCGTCGGAGAAGATGGTGATCGACACCGTGAGCGACCTCGCGGCGCGCTGCGGCGTCGACATGGCGAAATTCTGCGCCGACCTGTGCATGGACTGGAGCGAGATCGGCGAGCTCGCGCGCGACCCGCTCGTCACCATCGGGGCGCACACGGTCAATCACGCGATGCTGGCGAAGGCGTCCGACGGGCAGGTGCGCAACGAGCTCAATCTCGGCCGCAGCGTGATCGAGGCGACGCTCGGCAAGGCGCCCGAGCATTTTGCCTATCCGTTCGGGGATCCGACCACCGCCGGCCCGCGCGAGTTCCGCATCGCGGCCGAGCTCGGCTTCAAGTCCGCGGTGACGACGCGCCCGGGCGTGCTGTTCGCCGAGCACGCCGGCCATCTCACCGCGCTGCCGCGCATCTCGCTCAACGGCGCATTCCAGGACACGCGCTACATCCCGGTGCTGATGTCGGGTGCCGCCACCGCCCTGTGGAACGGCTTCCGTAAGATCGATGCGGCGTA
>DATBZM010000277.1:0-5876 GCA_036513175.1 Xanthobacteraceae bacterium
CGCGATAGACCAGCGTCGGCACCGCGGCCTCGTTGACCACGTCGAGGCGGGCGCCGAGCAGCGGAAAGCCCGCCGCCGCCGCATGCCGATCGCCGCCTCGATCCTGCCGCGCAGGGCAGCGGACGGCGCCTCCCGCGGCAGGCTTTCGCGGATCATCCGCTGCAGCGTCTCGAGCTGGCTGAGCCCGGCGGCAAGCCGCGGATCGCGCGCGAGCCGCGCCTCCAGCGCGAGGGTGTTGACCGGATCGAGCTCGCCGTCGAGATAGGCGTGCAGCAGGAGGGCGGGGTCGTCGTGGGTGACGAGATGGGTCATGTCACGTTCCTCGGTGTGCTGCGCGCCAGGAGGGCGAGCACGCGGTGACGGCCGCGGGCGAGGCGCGACATCACGGTGCCGATCGGCACGCCGGTCACGCGGGCGATCTCGCGATAGGACAGTCCGTGGATATCGCGCAGCACCAGCGCCTCGCGATAGACCGGCGGCAGTTGCGCGATCGCCGCCTCGAGCTGGGCGGCTTCCGACTTGGCGATCAGCGCGGTTTCCGGCGTCGCGACGTCGTCCACGGCGGTCGATGGCGCCTGCTCGATCTCCGCCGGATCCTCGACCGCAACCAGCGCGGCCGGGCGATTCTTGCGCATCCAGGTGAACGCCGTGTTGCGCACGATGGCGAGCATCCAGGCGCGCGGGTTGACGTCGGCGCTCGAGATGGCGCGGAAGGCGCGCAGGCAGGCATCCTGCACCACGTCCTCGGCGTCGGCGCGATTGCCGGTGATCCAGCGCGCCAGCGAATAGGCGTCGGAAAGATGCGGCAGCACCAGCCGGTCGAAGCGCGCCTTGTCGTCCTCGCCGCTCACCATTGCTGCATCGGCACCATGCGCCTTCGTCTGCCCGGATGACGCGCGCGCAAGCGCCCGCGCCGGCTCGGCGGACGCCCGCCCGGGCTGCCCGATCGTCAGGACCGTCATTCTTCTGCCTCCGCGAGCCTGGCCGACATCAACGCGCCCGCCCGTCCGATGCGCACGCCGACTCCGGTGCGCTCCGCCGAGAAGACTCGCGGCAGGGCCGTTTATTCCGGTGTCGTGAACCTAGATTCGCCGGCGCGGCGGCCGCTGCGAACCTTGCCGTCGCGCCGGAATAAACACCGGATGCGCGCAGTCTCATCGCGCGGGGAATACGCAGGCATGCGCGCCGCGCAACGCGCCGATCGAGGGACAAATCCATGCGATGGCTGCTGGCTTCGGTTGTGCTGCTCGCAAGCACCGCCGCGCAGGCCGAACCCGGCATCGTATCGGGAATGGGGACGCAGGCCTGCGCCGCCATCAATGCGCACACGCAGCCGGGCGGAGGATACGGACAGAACGGCGTCTCCGCCGCGGCGTTCTCCTGGGTGCAGGGCTATATCTCGGCGTGGAACGTGATCGGCCTCATCAAGGGCGGCCGGTTCGCCGACCTGACGAGCCTCACGGCGAACGAGCAGTGGTCGCGTATCGCCGCGTTCTGCCAAGAACATCCCGACGGCTTCCTGTTCGACGCCGCGCGCGACATGCTCGCCAACGGCCTGAAAATGGGTGCCGTCATTCCGATGCCGCCGGCGCCGGCCGGCACCGCCGACCTCGACGGGCCGGCGAGCGCTCGCTGATCGAGTTGCATCGCGCGCGCCGGACAATACGCGGCGCAGGCGCCCGCTGACTCGGGGCGCGCGATCCACGTCGCAGCTTATCTGCGCCCTAAAAGCAAAGAGCAGCGCGAGCTTTTCCAGCCCGTTCGTGCAACCGAAGTCACTCGCGCCGGGCCTCCACGACACCTTCGCGTCGCTTCTCGGTGACGAGTGCTCTCGCCGCGCCCCGGGCGGGCAGCTTTCACCCGAGGGGATGTTCAGCGCGACGGGCCGAGACGCTCGCGCGCCATGGCAAGCAGGCTGGCGGCGGCTGGCGACAGCTCGCGCTCGCGCAGGCGCACGATGCCGAGCTCGGTGGACAGCTGCGGCCGCACCAGCGGCCGCGATACCACGCTCGGCGCGAATCCGCGTGGCCACGGGCGGGCGGGCATGACCGCGACCCCGACGCCGGCGGCGACCAGATTAAGCAGGGTCAGCGGCCGATTGGCCGTGACGACATGGCGCAGCCTGAGCCCGGCGGCGGTGGCCGCGCCGTCGACCAACCGGCGCACGGTTCCGGCCGCCGGCAGTGAAACCAGCGCGATGTCCGCGAGCGCCCGAAGCTCGATCTGGCGCCGGCGCGCCAAGGGATGGTCCTCGCGCAGCACGACCCACAGCCGGTCGACACCGAGGCTCTCGGTGACGTGCGAAGCGGGCATATCGTCCAGATAGCAAATCCCGAAATCCGCCAAGCCGCTGCGCACGTCGTCCGCGACGTCGTCTTGCAATCCTTCGCGCAGGTGGATCTCGATTCCGGGAAAACGCCGGCCGTACTCGGCAATCACGGAGCTGACGGATACCGGGATCAGGCTCGACACGATCACCTGACCGCGTTGATGCTCGCTGAGCTCGCGCAGGCTGCGCATGCCGAGCCGCAGGTCGCTGAGCACCCGCTCGGCCATCGCGACGAACTCGCGGCCGGCGGCGGTCATCGTGACCCGGCGCGTGGTGCGCTGGAACAACGGCAACCCGAACGTCAGCTCGAGTCGCTTGATGGCGAGCGTCAACGCCGGCTGCGAGATTCCGAGATGCGCCGCGGCCGCGATGAAGCTGCGGTATTCCGCGATCGCGAGCACCGCGGCGAGCTGGCGCGAATTGACCTCGGGCAGCGCGTCGCTCCGCTTCGGTCGTCGCGGCGCGGGATGGGCCGGCATCGCTTCCCTCATTTATAAGTAAAATGGAATGAAGATGCATATCAGGTTCTAATTGTAAATCAAAGCGCATCGCCCTAATGCAGGCAAGCGACGATCTCGCGGAGAGCGGTGCCATGGGCGGTGTGCTGCAATTCTACCAGGGCTTCATCAGCCCCGTCGTTCGCAACGGAATTCCGCTGCTGGCGATCCTGCTGCTCTGGCTCGGCTTGCGCCGCGCGGGCCTCACGCCCGCAGCAAGGCGCGCCGGATTGGCCGCAACCGCCATCGTGCTGGCCTGGTACCTCGCGATGGACGCGCTCGGCCGATCCGGATGGCTTGCGGCGCATTGGGCTCCGATGCGCCCGCTGTGCTGGCTGATCGCGCTCTTCTGGCTGATCCCGCTGACCCGCTCGACGGCGATCCGCGCCGCGCTCGACGCGAGCCCGCGCTGGTGGCTTCTCGCCGCGCAGCTATATCGCCTCGGCGGCGGCTTCGTCTGGTTCGCCACCCTGGCGGCTGCCCATCGCCTGCCGTCGGCGTTCGCGCTGACGGCGGGGATCGGCGACTGCTTGACCGGCATCCTGGCCGTGGTTGCGGCGTCATGCGTCTACGCCGATGTTCGCGGCGCGCGCGGCATCGGCATCGCGTGGAACGTGTTCGGGCTTTTGGACTTTGCCACCGGCTTCACGCTCGCGACGCTCCTGCCGAACACACCGTCCTATCCGTCAGCCTTGATGATTTCCGCGGTCCTGGCGCCGCTGTCCGCCGATCTCCACGTCCTGTCGCTATGGCAGCTCGCACGCGCGGGGCGGCGCGATCGTGCCGTCGCGGCGGCGGCGCTCGCCGTCTGACGGCTCGCAGCAGCGCGTTCGGTCACGACAGCCAACGGAGAGGGTGATGCCCGACGCGACAACCTCCCGCCGCATGGCACGCGCGATCCGCTGGACGATCGGCGCCGCGGCGGCGGCGCTCGTTATCGGCGGCGGCGCCTACGGGTGGCTCGGCGGACCGGGCGGCGACAGCGCGCGCTCGCCGCCGGTAGCGCCCGCATCGCGCCCGGTGCCGGTGACCGCCGGCACGGCGATCACGAAAGCGTTCCCGATCTACCGGGTCGGGCTCGGCACCGTGCAGGCCTACAACACCGTGACCATCAGGGTGCGGGTCGACGGAGAGGTGCAGAAGATCGCCTTCCGCGAAGGCCAGGACGTGCAGCAGGGAGACCTGCTCGCCCAGATCGACCCGCGGCCCTATCAGGCGCTGCTCGAGCAGGCGCGCGCCGACAAGGCGCGTGACGAGGCGCTGCTCGCCAACGCCAAGCTCGACCTCGACCGCTACAGCACGCTCGTCGTCAAGGATTTCGCCACGCATCAAAGCGTCGACACGCAGAAGGCACTCGTGGCGCAGTATCAGGCGGCGATCCAGCACGATCAGGCGGCGATCGACAATGCGCAGGTGCAACTCGGCTACACGACGATCACGTCGCCGCTGACGGGCCGGACCGGCATCCGGCTGATCGACCAGGGCAACATCATGCACGCGAGCGACGCCGGAGGACTCGTCGTCATCACGCAGCTCAAGCCCATAGCGGTGATCTTCACCCTGCCGCAGCAATACCTGCCCGAGATCGTCGACGCGATGCGGCGCGGGCCGGCGCCGGTCGAGGCCTACGATCAAGACAACCTGGTCGAGCTCGGCGCAGGACATCTCGAGCTGATCGACAACCAGATCGATCAGGGCATCGGCTCGGTGCGGCTCAAAGCCATATTCCCGAACGACGACGGACGGCTCTGGCCGGGCGAGTTCGTCAATGCGCGGTTGCGGCTCGACGTCCGCCGCGGGGTGGTCGTGCCCGAATCGGTGGTGCAGTCGGGCCCCGGCGGCGCCTATGCGTTTGTCATTGGCCCGGGCAGCGCCGTCGAGGTGCGGCAGCTGAGCGTCGCCGCCACGCAACAGGGTGAGGCACTGATCGCCAAGGGGCTGTCGGCGGGCGAGCGCGTGGTGGTCGATGGGCAATACCGGTTGCGGCCCGGCACCCGCGTCGTCGTCTCCGCGCCCAAGCCCGATGGCGAAAAGACCGCGGAGGCAAAGGCACAGGAGATCACGCGATGAACATCTCGGCCCCGTTCATCGTTCGACCGATCGCCACCACGCTGCTGATGGCCGGGCTGACGATCGTGGGCTGCGTCGCCTACATGCTGCTGCCGGTCGCGCCGCTGCCGCAGGTCGACTTCCCGACCATCGTGGTGACGGCGCAGTTTCCGGGCACCAGCGCCGAGACCATGGCCTCGGCGATCGCGAGCCCGCTGGAGCGACAGTTCGCTCAGATCTCCGGCGTGACGCAGCTCACCTCGGTGAGCGGCGTCGGCAACACCTCGGTCTCGATTCAGTTCGATCTCGCGCGCAACATCGATGCGGCCGCACAGGATGTGCAGGCGGCGATCGATGCGGCCGCCGGCCAGCTGCCGAAGAACCTGCCGAGCCCGCCCACCTATCGCAAGACCAACCCTTCGGACGCGCCCGTCATGCTGCTCTCGTTGAGCTCCGCGACGCTGCCGCTGACGACGGTGAATGACTATGCCGACAACGTCGTGGCGCAGCAGCTCTCGCAGCTGGACGGGGTTGCGCTGGTGCAGATCGCCGGCGCGCAAAAGCCGGCGGTACGCGTCGAAGCCAATCCGGCCGCGCTCGCCGGACGCAACCTGAGCCTCGAGGATGTACGCGCCGCAATCGCCACCGCCACCCTCGACGCCCCGAAAGGCACGCTCGACGGCGACCGGCTTGGCTACACGATCGAGACCAACGACCAGCTCTTCGCTGCCGGCACCTACCGTCCGGTTATCGTCGCCTGGCGCAACGGCAAGCCGGTACGGCTCGGCGACATCGCGACCGTCGTCGACGGGCCCGAGGGGAGCCGCCTTTCGGCGACCTCCAACGGCGTTCGCTCCATCATCCTGGTCATCCAGCGGCAACCCGGCGTCAATGTCATTGCCACGGTCGACCGCATCAAGGCTGCCCTGCCGCACCTGCAAGCTTCAATGCCGCCCGGGATCGACATGAATATCGTGTCGGACCGCACCCAGACGATCCGC
>DATBZM010000278.1:0-17710 GCA_036513175.1 Xanthobacteraceae bacterium
GCGTTCCGAGCCACAACAGCGCGACGATGACGACGATCGCATAAACCGCCGCGGCGCGCGCAAACGCCTTGAGGAACGGATGGGTGGTCGGGCCGGCCATGGGGCGCTTCCTTCAATGAGCTCGTCAAAGCCACATTATCCGAGACGCCGCGTCACGCCATATGAACCGGTTCAGACCCCCGGCGGTTTTTGCCCTTCCCCCCGCGCCGATCGCCGCGTAGGTTCGCCCGCCCGCGACGAACGCGGCACGAGCGCCTGAGAGGAAACACATGAAACGACTGGCTCTGGCCGCGACGGTCGCGGCCTGCCTCATCCATGGCTTCACGCCGGCCGCCGACGCGCAGGCCTATCCGACCCGGCCGCTGACGATCGTGGTGCCGTTCGCGGCGGGCGGGCCGACCGACACGATCGCGCGCATCGTCGGGCAGGCGATGGGCGTCAAGCTCGGCCAGACGGTGCTGATCGAGAACGTGACCGGCGCGGCCGGCTCGATCGGCGTCGGCCGCGTCGCGCGCGCCGCGCCCGACGGCTACACCATCGGCATCGGCCATTGGAGCACGCATGTGGTGAACCCCGCGGTCTATCCGCTGCAATACGACGTGCTCAAGGATTTCGCGCCGATCTCGCTGATCGCCAACAACCCGCAGCTCATCGTCAGCAAGAACGCGGTGCCGGCGACGAACCTCAAGGAGCTGATCGCCTGGGTGAAGGCGAACCAGGACAAGATCACCGAAGGCACCGCCGGGGCGGGGAGCGCCTCGCATATCGGCGGCATCTTCTTCCAGCAGATGACCGGCACCAAATTCCAGTTCGTGCCCTACCGCGGCTCCGGCCCGGTGATGCAGGATCTGCTCGCCGGCAACATCGATCTCACCTTCGACCAGGCGGCGAATTCGCTCCCGCAGGTGCGCGCCGGCCAGATCAGGGCCTATGCGGTCACGGCGAAAGCGCGCATTGCGGCCGCGCCCGACATCCCGACGGTCGACGAAGCCGGGCTGCCGGGTTTTTACATTTCGGTGTGGCACGGCCTGTGGGTGCCGAAGGGCACGCGTGAGGAGATCATCGCCAAGCTGGTCGACGCCGTGCACGCGGCGCTCGCCGACCCGAAGGTGCGTGAGCGGCTCGCCGAGCTCGGGCAGGACATTCCGCCGCCCGAACAGCAGACGCCGGAGGCGCTCTACGCCCACCACAAGGCCGAGCTGGAAAAGTGGCTGCCGATCATCAAGGCGGCGAACATCAAGCTCAACTGACAGTACGGCTGCGCCACGCGGCGCGGTCCTGGCCGTAAAGATCGACGGTGACAGTTTCGAACGGCTCCGGCAGCCGCGTCGGGCCGCGCCGCTGTGACCCGAGCCGCAGCGCGACGCGGATCGACGCCGCGTTGGCGGGCGCGATGACGTGGACGACGTCGTCCCAGCCGAGCGCATCGACCGCCCAGTCGATGCAGCGCGCGGCCGCTTCGGTCGCATAGCCTTTTCCCCAGGCGGACCTGTCGAGCGCCCAGCCGATCTCGGTGCCCGGCCATCCTTCCGGCTGCCACGGTCCGGCGCGGCCGATCCAGCGGCCGGTCGCCTTCTCGATGATGGAGAAGTTGCTAAAGCCGCGAATGGCCCATGCACCCGTGAACATGCACAGGTTGCGCCACGCCGGCGGTCGCGACAGCGGACCGCCGATGAAGCGCGACGCATCCGGGTCGGCCATCAGGCCGGCCCACGCGTCGAAATCCTCCGCGCGCGGCGGGCGCAGCAGCAGCCGTTCGGTCTCGAGCGTCGCGCCGAGCATGCGATCCTCCCCTCAATCGGCGGCGGCTCGCCCGCCCCAATCCGGGCGCAGCAGCGACATCAGGACGAGATCGACGCGCCCGCCGTCGGCGCCCTTATGGGCGCCGCGCATCACCCCTTCCTCGACGAAACCATGCGCGGCGTAAACGTGGCGCGCCCGTGCGTTGTGCGCCATGACGTCGAGCCACAGGCGGTGCGCCGCGGTCTGCGTAAAAGCCCAGCGCACCACCTCGCCGACGAAGCGGCTGCCGACCCCGCGGCCGGGCACCGTCACGGCGATGCGCTTGAGGCACACATTGCCATGGGCATCGTCGAGGTCGCGGATGATCGCAAAGCCCGTGCGCTCGCCTGCCGCATCGATCCCGAGCAGATGGGCATGGCCGGGCGTCGCGAGCGCGGCGCGATGCGCCTCCTCGGACCAGCGCCCGACGAGGTTCTCGAAGCCGGGGGTGCGCTCGGTTGCCATGATGAACGCGATATCCTGCGGCGCTGCGGCCCGCAACCGGATCGAGCTGCCTTCCATGCTGGCCTCCAATCGCGCCGAGCCTCGAAATTGCAGGCGGGCGGCGCGCATCGCAAGGTGCCTTGCTCTGCCCTCCCGCGCAAATTGCTGATGATCGTCATGAGCCGCGCTGATGAGCGCCCGCGCTCAGGGCGCGAGGCGGTCCTCGCCCGGCTTGAACTCGAACAGCTTGCGCAGGAAGCCGGGCGCAAGCGAATGCAGCGGGTCGATCCGCAGCACCGGCGCCGATGGCGGACCCGCGATCGTATAGTCGCTGCCGAACAGCCAGCCCTCGCGGCTGGGAAAGAATATCGGCGCCATCGGGGAGAACTGGGCCACCGGCAGCACGATGCCGCGCAAATCGAGCCTGTTCTGCGCGAAATCGAGGCTGCCGCCGAGCGTTGCGCCCAGCATTTCGCCGGTCAGCAGGCCCTCGCGCAAGATCACGTGCCCGGACTGCGATTTGAACGCCACGTGCAGGCGGGAGAATGCGAACAGCGCTTGCGCGTCGCGATAACGGTCGAACAGCATCCGGGCAAGCGGCCGCAGGGCCGGTTCGTCCGCGATCGTGAAGCCGCGCAGGCTGGCGACGCCGTCGTCGACCGCGCCGTCGGCGGCCGGCGTATACATCGCGATATTCAGCGCGCCGCCGCGCACGCCGCGATAGAGGCCGCTCCAGCGCAGGAAAGCGCCGGCGTCGCCGGCGTCGAGACGGATCGTCGCCCTGTGGTCGGCGGCGAGGCCCAATCGGCCGCTGATGTCGCCGCCGAGCTTCGCGGCGAGCGCGAACGTCGCGATCTCGCCGCGCTGCACCGACAGGCGCAATGTCACGTCGCGCAGCGTCTCGCCGTTGAAGCCCGCGAGCGCATCGACCGCGATGTCGAGATCGAGGTCGAACGGCGGGGCCTTGGCGTCGGTCGACGTGAGGACCGCAAGGATCGCCTTGATGAAGCGGCGGCCGTCGCAGAAATCGCCGCGCACCGTCACGTGGGCGTCAGGGGCGCGTGCGACCACGCAGTGGCGACCCTGCTCGATCGCGAGCGCCGTGATCACCGCATCGGCCCCCGCCGCCGCCCTTGCGCCCTCGCCCGCAACGCCCGCAACGCCCGCCAACACGATCGCGCCGGCCATGACGCCGCGCAGCCAGCAACGCCTGGCCGCCGCATGCGCGCGCGCGCCGTGCGCCTCCCGATCGAGCATCGCCACCCCGTGCAACGGCCGAGAATCGTCCCATCGATCGCAGCAAATGGGACACCGCGAAAGTGCCGAAAGCGGGGCGTGCCCGGGGCGCCTTTCGGGTGGTTGACCCCGGTCAATGCCGAGGTACTCATCGGTCTTTGACTCATCCGAGTTTATTCGTCCATCTTTACTCTTGGGCCTTCATGGGTGCTCATGGGTTCGATCAGCTGGAGCGGAGGCGACGATGAAGACAAGGCAGGTTGTTGCGTTATCGATACTGGCGGGTGCCGCGCTCGGCGGCGGCGCGGTGCAGACGCTGCACGCGCAGGCGAAGCCGCCGGTCTATTTCGTTGCCGAGGTCAGCGATATCACCGACCCGGTGGGCTGGAGTGCGCTCGGCAACCGGACCAACGCGGTCGCGGCGCAGCTGTTCAAGGACCTCGGCGGGCAATACATCGCCCGCACCGACCACATCACGCCGCTCGACGGCCAGGCGCCGAAACGCCTGATCGTCGTGCGCTTCGACAGCGCCGAGCACGCGCAGAGCTGGTACAATTCGCCGACCCAGAAGAAGGTCAACGAGATCCGCCAACAGACCACGAAGTCGCACGCGTACCTGGTCGAAGGCCTGTAAATCCGTCGATCGCGTGGTTGTGTCCTGGGCAGGCGGGGTGGATCATTGCCCGTCTCCGGGAGTGACCGACCATGACGACCGACGCCCTTCCCGCAGCCGCCGAGCCCGCGCGCCTCACCGCCGCGTTGCGCAGCGCCGGCGCGCTCGGCGAGGCGCACGTGCGCGACGTCGCGGTCGAGAGCGCGCGCAACACCATCCTGTCGCGGATCATCCGGCTGCGCCTTTCATATGACGGCGATGCGGGCGACGCGCCGCGCTCGCTCATCTTCAAGACCGGGCTGCCCGAGCGCCTCAACGCCGAATGGGCCGGCGGCCGGCACGAAGTCGCCTTCTACCGGGAGATCGCCGGCGCCATGGCGGCGCGGCTCACGCCACGCTGCTTCGACGCCGCGTGGGACGGCGAAACGAACGCCTGGCACCTCCTGCTCGAGGATCTGACCGACACGCATCATGTCGCGGCCGACTGGCCGATCCCACCGACGATCGCCGACAGCGGGCGGATGATCGCGGCGCTCGCGCGCTTCCATGCCGCCTGGTGGGACGACCCGCGCCTCGGCGTCGGCATCGGCACCTGGCAAGACCCGGGCGAGGCGCAGCTCACGGCCTTCGCCGACAAGTTCGCACGCTTCGCCGATCGCCTCGGCGACCGCCTGTCGCCCGAGCGCCGCGCGACGTATGAGCAACTGATCGCCGCGGGGCCTCGGTTGAACGCGCGCTACCACACGCATCGCAACTTGACGATCCTGCACGGCGACGCGCACATCTGGAACATCTTCCTGCCGCGCGATGGCGCGCGCGACGACGTGCGCTTCTTCGACTGGGACGCCTGGCGCCTCGACGTCGCGACCGACGACCTCGCCTACATGATGGCGCTGCACTGGTACCCGGAGCATCGGCGCCGCTGCGAGCGAGCGCTGCTCGATCGCTACCACGCGGAGCTCGTCGCGCACGGCGTCGCCGGCTACGACCGGCGCGCGCTCGACGACGACTATCGCCTGTCGGCGCTGTGGCAGATGACGACGCCGGTGTGGCAGGCCGCGATCAACATTCCGCCGTGGGTGTGGTGGCCGCACCTCGAGCGCATCTTCGTGGCGATCGACGACCTCGGCTGCCGCGAGCTGCTCGCCGGATGACGCCGCGCACCGGCCCTGCGGCGCCGGCGCGGAACCGATCAAACTCTAAATCGAGGCGAGCTCGACGTCGCCGAACCAGACGGCGCCGATACCGGTCATGACGAGGCCGATCACCAGCGCGGCGGCTTCTTCCGGCACGTCGGCCTCGACGGCAGCCCGGGTCCACGATGGCGAACGCATCGGCTGATCGGACGATGTCGCCAGGGCGATTTCGTGCGCGTAGAGATCCGAACCAGCCCCTTCCCCATTGGCGATGAGCTGGACCAGCAGCAGTGCGCCGCCGAGGCGGTCGGCCTCGGTTCGCAGGGCGGCGGCAAATCTTACGCGCCTGCCGTGCCACGGCCGTGCGGAAATCTTCTGCACCAGCCGCACGTCGCCCCAGCGCGGCGCGCCGGCGGCGCGCGACAGGCGCAGCGCACGTGCGCCCGACGGGGCACATTCGTCCCGCGCGCCGAGCGCGCACCCGTGCTCGGCGCCGACGAGCCGCCAGCCGGTCGGGACGCCCTCGCCTGCCAACTCCAGATTCGTCGGCGCCGCGAGCGCAGGCGCGGCGCCGGCCGACCAGCGCTCGCGGTTGCGCCGGGCCGCCGTCGTCTCGGCGACGAACACCACGGCGTCGAAGCAGCAGCGCGGGATGATCGCCCGCGTGTAGCTCACGCCGTATTCGTTGCCCTCCGGCAGGCCAAAAATTCCCCCGATCGATCGCATCGGCATTTCGCTCGCGAGCCACGCCGTCACCGGCCCCTCGCCGGACGCATGGGCGAGATCGAGGCAGAACAGCGGCAGCCCGGCCTGCGCCAGCGCCGCCTCGAAGGTTTCCGGCGGCGCCGCCGTCACCCGATGGTCCGCCAGCGCGCCGGAGGGAAAGTCGCGCGCCTGGAAGGCGCCGCGGTCGAACGAAAAGCCGATGACGACCTGGGCACGGCCGAACATGGCGTCGAGATGGCTGCCGAGCGGATCGTCGCCGTCGGGAAAGCTGGCGCGCGCCACGTGGTCGTTGTGCGCCCAGATGATCGCCTTGGCATCCGGCCCTTCCGCCTCCAGCAGCGCGGACACGTTCTCCGCGACGGCGCGCTCGTGCAACGCCGACATCCGGTCGGCGACGAAGCGCACCGACTGGGCGAGCACGGTCGCGTGCAACCGGCCGAGATGCCAGTCGAGCGCGCTCGTCGCCGCGCTCCAGGCGGCGCGGTTTTGCGCAAAGGCCTCGCGCAGACGGCCAATGCCGGCCAGCATCTCGGCGTGCCGGGCCGGCAGCGCCTTGGCGAACAGGCCGGCGGTGAGATCGCTCACGAGTGGCGCGAGCGTCGCCCGGCCCACGGCCGCAAGCGCCGGCGCGACTCGATCGAGATAGTCGACCAGCCCGAGCGTCGCGGCCGGCGGATCGGCGATGTCGTAGCCGTAGAACTTGACCTTGCGCGCATGGCCGGCGTTCCACCCGCGCAGCCATTCGACGACGTCCACCACCTCTTGAGTGTCCCATGGCCACCAGCGCAGGCGCGCGACCGCGTCCGCCGCCGTGCCGATGCCGTGCAGCACGTAGTCGTTGACGGCGAGCGTCTCGGCGAAGTTCGCCTCCATGATCAGCATGGTGAAGCCAAGCTCGCCGACGCAGAATTCGATCAGGCGATGCTTGAGCGTGAAGAATTCACGCGTGCCGTGCGTGGCCTCGCCGAGCGAGACGATGCGCGCGTCGCCGATCACGGCGCGCAGCGGCTCGAGGTCCGCGCAGCCGCTGCGCGGCTCGGCGGTCGCGAGCGGGATCGCGGCGGAGCGAATCCAGTCGATGACGTCGGGCGTCGCGCTCAAAAGAAGCCGAGCGACTCGCAGCCGGTGCCCGCCGCGAAGCTCGCCTTGACCTTGCGCGCCGGGATGTCGACCACGTGCACCGAGCCGTCGCCCTGGCAGGCGACAAAAAGATCGTCGCCGCGAAAGGCCATGTCCATGGGCTGGCTGCCGATCTCGATCGCGGTCTGCTCGCGGAACGAGGGATCGACCAGGCTCACCATGTTGCTGTTGAGGCTGGTGACGCCGATCAGGCTATTGTCCGGCGCGTAGCGCGCGATCTGCGCCGCTTTCGGGACGTCCTTGAGCACGATTTCCTCACGCACGACCCCGGCCTGCGTGTCGATCAGGATCAGCTTCGGCTCGGCGTCGTCGACCGCCACCACGGTCGCGCCATCGGCCGAGATCGCGATGCCGGCGAGCGGGCGCGGCGTCTTGATCTTGCCGATGAGCTTGCGGGCCGGCAGGTCGATCACCGAGACGGTCGCGTCCTCCTCGTTCTCGGTATAGAGGCGCTGCCCGTCCGGCGAGATGATCAGCCGATGGCCGTTGGTGGAGCCGGAGTCGATCGCCCCGACCACTTTTTGCGTCTGCGGGTCGATGATGGCGACAACCGCGCTGTTCTCGCACGTGATGTAGATGAGCCCGTCCGGTCCGCGCTTGAGCGTATGCGGCGCGATATAGGGCCGCAGGTCGATCGTCGCGACAAGCGCGCGCTTATGCAGATCGAACACGCAGAGCAGATGCTGCGGATTGGGATTGCGGCCGTGGATGCCATCGCCGAAGATCGGCACATAGGCGAGCCCCATGTCGGGCACGATGAGCAGCTCGTGCACGGTGCGCGGAAAGCCGTCGATCGTGACCTCGGTCTTGAACGTGACCGGGTCGAGGAAGAGGACCTTTCCGCCCATCTTGTCGACCGCGATCATCCCGCGCGCATTGTCGGCCTTGGCCATTCCGGAATTTCCTCTGTTGCGGCACGGGATTTAAGCGCAGACGGCGCGGTGGCGCCAGTCCGCGCCAAGGGGTCCCCTGCCAATAGCCGGAGAAATCCACACTCGACGTTAACTCTCGCGTAGCCACGATAGACGATAGACGCGTGGCTATGCGACAACGGCCCATCCTCGGGCGTTAGCCAGATTGGCGGGCAATCCCCGCGGGACTTCCGCAATTGGCGCAGTTGACGATGGACATCATTGATCGGCTCGAGAAGCCATGGACGCTGTTCTCGTCCGATCGCGCTGACGAGCGCAAGGGCGAAAGCTCGAGCGCGATATCATTCATCGCGGACGGTCGACGCGTGGGCATCATCCGCGCGGATGCTCCGGCCTTATGAACGTCCAGGCCGCCCAGGCTCTGCCGGCCTTGCCTGCAATCAGCTTTCCGCAGCTCGTCGACCGCCATGTCAAAAGCTCGGCCAAAGAGCGGAGCGCGCTGGTCCTCGGTCGGGCGAGCCCGAACGAGCTGCGCTGGGCACTTGCGGTCGTGCTGCTATCGCTCTTGGTCTTTGCGGTCACGGTTCCGTTCGTCCGGCTGCCGCTGCCGAAAATCACCGCGTTTATTCCGAGCTACGAGTCCGCGCTTGCTCTCAGCGATCTGGTGACCGCCGCCCTCTTGTTTGGCCGGGTCAACCAAGGACGCTCTTTTGCCTTTCTTGCATTGTCCTGCGGCTACCTCTTCAATGCCGCCATTATCGTCGTCCATGCGCTCAGCTTTCCGGGCGTTTTTTCCGAAACGGGCTTGCTCGGAGCGAACGACCAGACGACTGCATGGCTGTACGTATTCTGGCATTACGGCTTCCCCTTGTTCGTCCTCACTTATGCGCTGCTCCCGGCGCAGGCCGGCGCCTCGGGTTATCTGCAGACGCACACCGGCCGGGCAGTCCTGTTTGCCGTCATCGGGATTATCGCGCTCGTCGCAACATTGACGGTTCTTGCGACCGCCGGTCATGGCCTGCTCCCACAGATCATTGACGGCGGCAATTTCGGGCGCTTGATTTCGACAGGCGTCAGCCCCGGGGCCCTGACGTTGAGCGCGTTTACTCTGCTCGCGTTGTGGCGGCGAACCGTACGGACCGCACTGGACGCGTGGCTGATGGTGGTGATGAGCGCCTGGGTGCTCGATCTGATCCTGAGCGCTGTCATAAGCACCTCGCGCTACGATCTGGGTTGGTACGCGGGCCGCAGCTATGGCCTGGTGGCAGCATGCTGTCTGCTGATCGTTCTTCTTTTGGAAATGAACCGGCTGTATGCCCGTCTCACCGACGCTTTGGCGAGGGCGGGAGCTCTGGAAGAGGATCTGACATTTCGCGCGGAAAACGATTCCTTGACCGGCCTGCCGAACCGGGCACTGTTCTATGATCGCCTGGAAATGGCGATGACGCGCTGTCGGCGAAGCGGAAAATTGATGGCGCTTCTGTACGTCGATATCGACAGGTTCAAGACGATCAATGACAGCTTTGGTCATGCCGCCGGCGATGCTCTGCTTCGGTCGTTCGCCCAGCGCTTGCTGCAATGCGTACGCGCTTCGGACACCGTGGCGCGGCTGGGCGGCGATGAGTTCACCGTCATTCTGGAAAACCTGTCGTCCCGGGAGACCGCGCAGGACACCGTTGAAAAGCTCATGACCGCGCTGCGCCGCCCCTACGGAACGGCCGAGGATGGCGGCATATCGACAGCCAGTATCGGGGTTGCTTACTTCCTCGGCGACGAGGTCAAGGCCGATGGGCTCATCAAGCAGGCCGATGAGGCCCTCTATCGCGCCAAGCAGTGTGGTCGCAACGGTTATTGGGTCCACAGGACAACGGCTCGGTGATACGTCTCGACTGATTGCCTAGTCGATTTAGAGGCTCGCGAGCGCCGCCGCGGTGCCGATCGATTCCGCGAGACAGGTCGCATCAGCGCGTCCTCGCCCGGTGCGAACGCGGCATTGCGGCGGAGACCGCCGTGAGTGCAAGTAGGCTGCGGAAACCGCAGGCTACCTGATGCCGGCGCGCAGGAAGCTCTGGATGAAGCCGCGCTGAAATACCAAAAACGCGATCATCAGCGGCGCCGACGTCATCAGCGCGGCGGCGCAAATCACCGACCAGTCGACGCCCTGGTCGACCGAGGCGAATACCTGCAGCCCGACCGTGAGCGGCCGCGTCTCGACCGAATTGGTGACGATCAGCGGCCAGAGGAAATTGTTCCAATGGTAGCTCACCGACACGAGCCCGTAGGCGACATAGACGGGACGCGCGAGCGGCAGGTAGACACGCCAGATTGTCTGCAGCGTGTTGGCGCCTTCGAGGCGCGCGGCGTCGTCGAGCTCTTGCGGGATGGTCTTGAACGCCTGGCGCAGCAGGAAGATGCCGAACGCGGAGGCGACATAGGGCAGGCCGACGCCGGTCAGCGTGTCGATCAGGCCGAGCGTCTGCAGCGTGCGATAGTTCTCCAGGATCAGAACGTCGGGCGTGACCATAAGCTGGACCAGGATCAGCGCGAACAGCACGTCGGCGCCGCGGAACTTCGTCCGCGCGAGGCCGAAGGCCGCGAGCGTGCAGATGACGAACTGCGCCGCCATGATGCCGAGGACGAGCAGCACGGTGTTGACGAAATAGCGCGCGAACGGGGCCGCATCCCAGGCGCGGGCGAAGTTCTTCAGCGTCAGCGGCGCGAGCAGCGAGAAGTGCGTCGCGTCGGCGGCGGGATGAAACGCCGCCCACAGCGCGTAGAGCAGCGGCAGGCCCCACAGGAGGCCGAACAGCCAGGCCGCGAGGCTCGACAGCGGCGAAAGCCGCGCGGTGGTGCGGCGCGCGCTCATCTATAATGTATCCGGCGATCGAGCAGGAAGAACTGCGCCAGCGCGATGCTCGCAAGCACGACGAGCAGCACGGTCGAGAGCGCGGCCGCGTAGCCCGAATCCCAGAAGCTGAACGCGACCTGGTAGATGTAGAACAACAGCAGCGTGGTCGCGTTGTTGGGATCGCCGCCCGTCATGGCGATCACCTGGTCGACCACGCGGAACGCGTTGATCAGCGCGTTGATGGCGACGAACAGGGTGGTCGGCATCACCATCGGCCAGGTGATGCGGCAAAAAACCTGCCAGCGGCTCGCATTTTCGAGGCGCGCCGCTTCGTGGAGATCGGGCGGCACCTGCTGCAGGGCGGCGAGGAAGAAGATCATGAAGAAGCCCGCCTCCTTCCACACCGTCACGGCCATCAGCGCGGGCAGCGCGGTCGCGGGATCGCCGAGGAAGTTGACGCCGGCAAATCCGAGCGCGCGGATCGCCTGATTGATGAGGCCGTAATCGGGCGTATAGAAAAAGAGCCAGATGTTGGCGGCGGCGACCATCGGCAGGATGGTCGGGGTGAAGAAGGCGAGCCGCAGCGCGGCGCGGCCGGTGACGCAGGCGTTGACCACGAGCGCCATGGCGAGCGCGATGGCGATTGCGAGCGGCACGGTGATCAACGCATAGATGACGTTGTTTTCGAGCGCGCGGGCGAAGATCGGGTCGGCGAGCATCGCACGGTATTGATCGAGGCCGACGAACGGCGCCGCATGATTGCCGCGCGGCGTCGCGAAGAAGCTGTCGATGATGGTCTTGACGGCCGGCACATGCGTGAAGGTCGCGAGCAGGGCGACCGCCGGCAGCGCGAGCAGCCAGCCCTGGACGTGGGGGTTGAGACGGGTACCCTCTCCCCGGCGGGGAGAGGGTGACGCGCGAAGCGCGTCGGGTGAGGGCCGCTCGGCGCTAGAATTGAGATTCATAGAGCCCCTCACCCCGGCCCTCTCCCCTTCGGGGAGAGGGAGCGCGGGCGCCGTGCCTCAATGCTGATACCGCGCAAGGATGCGCGTCGCCTCGGCCTGCGCCGCATCGAGCGCGGGCTTCGGCGGCTTGGCCCCGGTCAGCACTGCCTGCAGCGCATCGTTGAGCGCCTTGGTGACGCGCTGGTTGTCGTGGGTGGAGAGCTCGGCGACCGCCTCCTTGAGCTGGTCGCGCGCAACGGCGGCGGCCGGAAAGCCGGCGACGTATTTCTTCATCGCCGCCGTGTCCCAGGCGTCCGGCCGCGTCGCCACGTAGCCGGTGGCGATGCCCCAGTCGGCGGCGAGATCGGGTGTGGTCAGGAAGCGCGCGAACTCGACCGCCGCGGCCTGCTTCGCCTTGTCGGTGCCCCTGAACAGATAGATGTTGCCGCCGCCGGTCGGCGAGCCGCCGCGCACACGCGACGGCATCGGCGCAACGCCGAAGGAGAATTTCGCGTTGCTGCGCACATTGGTGAGGTTGCCGGTCGTCGTCCAGATGATCGCGGTCTTGAGCGCGAAGAAATCGTTCGGCGTCGTGCCCCAGTCGATGATGCCCTTCGGCATCACGCCGTCCTTCTGGCCGAGATCGGCGAAAAACTGCGCGGCTGCGATCACCTTGGGATCGTCATACGCGACCTTGGTGCCCTCGCGGCTGGCGAGGATCGCGCCGTTCTGCGTGGTCAGCGCCTGAAACAGCCAGTAGGGAAAGCCCGAGGAGGGAATCTCGATGCCCCATTGCGTCACCTGACCGCCGCCGTCGCGCTTCACGAGCTTCCTGCCGAACGCGACCACCTCATCCCAGGTGCCGGGCGCCTTGTCGGGATCGAGGCCGGCCGCCTTGAACGCGTCCTTGTTCCAGTACTGCACGATGGTCGAGCGCTGGAACGGAATGCCCCACGTGTGCCCGCCGGTCTGGCTGTTCTCCATGAAGGCCGGATAGAACGCCTTGAGCCAGGCCTTGTCCTCTCCCGCGCTCGCCGTGTCGTCCCACGGCACGATCAGCTCGTTGTCGATCAGCGTGAACATGTCGGTCGAGAGCAGCACCGCGACGTCCGGCGCGTTGCCGGCCTTGGCTGCCGTCATCGCCTTGACGATCGAGTCCTGGTAGCTGCCGGTGTAGACCGGCTTCACGGTGATGTCGGGATGGCTCTTGTGGAATTCCTCGGCATAGCGGTCGACGATCTTGGTGATCGGACCGCCGACCGCGATCGGATAGTAGAAGGTGATCTCGGTGGCGAAAGCAGGTGCGCGCGCAAGCGTCAGCGCGAGCAATGCGGCCGTGATGAAGCCCCGGCGGATCATGCGACAACTCTCCCGTGTTCGGTTATGTGAAGGCGGGCCGGCGACGCGTTGCCGGCGTCGAGTGAAATACGTCTGCCGCTCGCGGCGTCGAACAGGTGCGCGGCTGCCGTCTCCCAGGCGAGGCCGACCGTCGCGCCGACCGCCGGCGCGGCACCGCCGCGCGTACGCGCCAGGATCGACTTGTCGCCGACCGCGCAAGCGATGAGCGCCTCGCCGCCGAGATATTCCACGCCCGTGACCTGCGCACGCAGCCTGCCCTGCCCGCCCGCATCGAGCGCAACATCTTCGGGCCGCAGGCCGAGCACACGGCCTCGCCCCTGCCCCGCCAGCACCGCAGCGTTCGTGCCGGCGATCACGGCGCCATCCGGCCCGTCGTCGAGATCGACCAGGCTCATCGGCGCGCCGCCGATGAAGCGCGCGGCAAAGAGCGTCGCGGGCCGCTCGTAGAGATCGGCCGGCGCACCGTTCTGCTCGATGCGGCCGGCGTTGAGCAGGATCACGCGGTCCGCCATGCTCATTGCCTCGGTCTGGTCGTGCGTCACGTAGATCATGGTGATGCCGAGGCGCTGCTGCAGCGCGCGGATGTCGCGGCGCAGATCCTGGCGCAACTGCGTGTCGAGGTTCGACAGCGGCTCGTCGAGCAGGCAGATGGGTGCCTGCGCAATCAGCGCGCGGCCGAGCGCGACGCGCTGCTGCTGGCCGCCGGAGAGTTGCGACGGCTTGCGGCGCAAGAGCTTCTCCAGGCCGAGCAGCGCCGCGACCTGGTCGAGCCGCCGCGCCATCTCGGCTTTCGCCGTGCCGCGCACCGAGAGACCGAACGTGATGTTGTCGGCGACCGTGAGATGGGGAAACAGCGCGTAGGACTGAAACACCATGGCGACGCCGCGCGCCCAGCCGGCAAGGCCGGCGACGTCGCGTCCGCCGATCTCGATCGTGCCGGCGCTCGGCGCGTCGAGCCCGGCGATCATGCGCAGGATGGTCGATTTGCCGCAGCCGGACGGGCCGAGCAGCACCGCAAGCTCGCCCTTTTCCACCCGGAAGGAGACGTCCGCGACCGCAGCCGTTGCGCCCCAGCGCCTGGTGACCGATTGGATGACGACGCTGGTCACGGCTCGAATCCGTCGGCGCTGCGATCACCGCGGCGGCTGCGATAACAACCCAATATGAAGGTCATGCGACGGTCGGGGTCCGGCTTGTGTGCGACCCATCGTGGGAAACAATGACGCAAACCGATGGGGCCGGCAACCGCGCGCCGACTTCGCCGGCTCAAGCTCAATTGCCGCGCGGCCTGGTCGCCCGCAGCAGCCGCCAACGGTGGAAAAAGACGATCCTGCCCTGTTCGATTGCGAGGCCCGTCCCCGCGGTGCGGCCAGCCTGCGCCAGCTCGCGCACCACCGCGCGCAGCGGCGCGACGCGCGCCGTGTCGTTGGCGATCGCGGCCCATTCCTCGAACTCGCGCGGCATGTCCCAGGTGTCGTGCGCGACAACATTGAATCCCGCGCCGGCAACGCTCGCGTCCAGCTCCGAGGCCGGCAGCATGCGCACGTGCGAGGGATCGCGCAGCCGCTCGATCGCATTGTGCAGGTCGCACTCGGCCGGGTCTTCCGATGACACCACGTCGACGACGACGGCGCAGCCGCCCGGTCGCAGCACGCGAAACATCTCGTCGAGCGCGCGCTGCGGATCGGCGAAGTGATGGATCGCGAGCCGCGTGACGGCGCCGTCGAACCGCGCGTCCGCGAAGGGGAGATTTTCCGCATCGCCGCGCTCGAACGCGACGTTGGCGAGCCCCGCCTTGGCGCAGCGCGCGCGGGCCGTGTCGAGCATGGCGGCGGTCGCGTCGAACGCCGTGACCGAGGCGGCGCCCGGCGCGATCGCGGCGGTGACGACGCCGGGACCGCAGGCAACGCCGAGCAGGTGGCCGCGCTGCGCCTCGCCCAGTGCCGCGCAGAAGCGCGCCGCGACCTGATCGTCGCTCTTCTGCGCCCAGGCGTCGAACGTCTGCGCCTGCCGGGCGAACTCGTCGGTGACGGTCTTGAGGTGGTCCATGAGCATCGCTCCGTTCGCGCGTGCGATGGCGCGGAGCTCAACATAGCGCATTACCGCGGCGGAAGGACCGCGCGCATGAGCACCAGATGAGCACCAGCCGGCTTGATTGACGCAGCGCTTTTGTTGCGCGAGTATGAATATTGTGATACAACTTGAAGGCGTTGCGGCTCACGAGCTCATCCGGAATCGCAGTCATGTTTCTCGATCCCACGGCGGAGCCATGACCTCGAAGCGTGTTTGTGACGGCGTGATCAGTCGACCGGCTGCAGCCATTGGCGCGCCGCGGGCGGCGAACCGTCAGTCCAACATGCCCAGCCTGGCGGGCTACGTCCTCCGCACGAACCTGTCTGATGTTCGCGCGAAAGGACACATCTTTCAGTTTTCACCAATCGGTGGTAGCGTTAAAAATTCTCCGGAGGAGACCCCATAGCTCTGGGCTATGCAAAAAAGACTGGGAACCCTGCGTTCGAATCGCGGCGTCCATGTTTTGGGGCGCACCGCATGCCTCGCTGGAACTCCCGCTCGCGACGGTAGCGCCTAGTGTATGTGTGGGGTCCGCGAAGGTCCCAGATGGGTCGGGATGGCCGGCAGGGCAAGGTATCGGTGAAGGGTCCGCGGGGGCGAGGGGCGGAGCGCGTTGTGCGCGGCGTGGCGGAGTCGATCGTCGATGCCATCCGTGCGCCGCTGATCGTCCTCGATCCGCACCGGCGCGTCGTCTCGGCGAACAAGGCGTTCTATCGCATCTTCGACAGCAACCCCGATGCCATGATCGGCCGCCCGCTGTCTGCAACCCCGGCGCGTCCGCTCGATACGCCGTCGCTGCGCGCGATGGTCGATCGGGTTGCGGGCACGCGCGAGACGGTCGACGGCTGCGAGCTCACGGTCGAGCTGCCGGACGGCGGCGCGCGCATCTTCGCGGTCACGGCCAGCCGCGTGGAGGGCGGCGACGCCGCGAATATCCTCGTCGCGTTACAGGACGTCAGCGACTTCCGCGGCAGCGAACGCGCCCTGATCGAAGCCGAGGAGGCCTCGGATCTCGCCAACCTGGCAAAATCCCGTTTCCTCATCGCCGCAGGCCATGACCTGCGCCAGCCGCTGCAGACGCTGAGCCTGCTGCACGGAACCCTGCGCCAGCATCTCGCCGACGAGCAAGGGCTGGCGGCGCTCGCCACGGCGGAACGCACCTGCGAGACGATGAAGAGCATCGTGCGCATGATGCTCGATCTCGACCAGCTCGAGCGCGGCGCCGTCCGCCCGAACCTCAGCGAGTTTCCCCTGTACGAGATTTTCGATCGTCTCGATGGCGAGTTCGCCGCGCTCGCCGCCGCCAAGGGCCTCGTTTGGCGGCGCGTCGGTTCAGGCCGCTTCATCCGCAGCGACCGGGTGCTGCTCGAGAACATGATCCGCAATTTCCTGTCGAACGCGGTGCGCTACACCGACCGCGGCCGCATCCTGCTCGGCGGCCGGCGGCGCGGCGAGCGGCTGCGCATCGAGGTGTGGGACACCGGCATCGGCATCGCCGATGCGCAGGTGCCCCGGATATTCGAGGAGTACCAGCGTACGACCGAGGCGGCGGCGCGCGGCGGGCTCGGCCTCGGCCTAGCGATCGTGCGGAGTTTCGCCGCCCTGCTCGGCCACACCATCGACGTTCGCTCGCGCGTCGGCAAAGGCTCGGTCTTCGCGATCGAGGTGCCGCTCGTCGCCCGCGCGCCCGCGCACCACACGGCGCCGCCGCTCCGCCGCCGTACCGCCGCCTCCCGTCCCGCCCACGTGCTGGTGATCGAGAACGACGCGGCGTCGCGCGAGTCGATCGAGGCGCTGCTGCGCGCGCACGGACACATGGTCGCCGTCGCGACCAGCAGCGCAGATGCCCGCGTCGCGATCGCCGGCGGCTGGCGGGCGGACCTCGCGATCGGCGACTACGACATGCCGGGCGACGTGAATGGCGTGCAGAACGTCGCGATGGTACGCGCGATCCTCGGGCCGATACCGGCGATCATCCTCACCGACGATCTGCGCGAAGAGACGATGCGCGACATCGCGCGCGGCGGCTGCATCGCCGTGGCCAAGCCGACAAATCCGCACGTGCTCGCGGATCTCGTGCAGCAGTTGCTCGACGGCCCCGCTTCAGCCGCGTCGCCGATCACCCCGTCGGCGACGACCGCGCCGTCGCCGCCCGCGGTCGAGCGCGACGCGCGCCCGACCATCGCGATCGTCGACGATGACCGCGACATGCGTGCCGCAATCCAGCTCCTGCTCGGCAAGGCGGGGTACCGGGTGCGCAATTTCGCCGACGCGCAGGCGTTTCTCAACAGCCATCGCGCCGGCGACGCCGGCTGCCTGATCGCGGACGTGCGCATGCCGGGCATGAGCGGGCTCGAAATGCTCGCCCGGCTCGCGGCTGCCGGCGACACGGTGCCGACGATCATCATCAGCGGCCAGGGCGATATCGGCATGGCGGTCGAGGCGATGCGAGCCGGTGCGGTAGACTTCATCGAAAAACCCGTCGTCCCCGAAGTGCTGCTTGCCGCCGTCGACCGCGCGGTGCGGCGGGCGGCGAG
>DATBZM010000279.1:0-2249 GCA_036513175.1 Xanthobacteraceae bacterium
CGGCCTCGGCTACGCCATCGCCTGCGCGCTCGCGCGCGCCGGCTACGACCTCGCGGTGGCCGATCTCGACGTCGCGATGTTCGACGCGCTCAGGAGCGATCCGGCCGTGGCGGGCTGCAGGCTCGTGCCGCTGCGGCTCGACCTGCGCGTCGAGGCCGACATCGCGGCGTCCTTCGCGGCGGCTGCCGACGCCTTCGGCGCGATCGACGTGCTGGTCAACAATGCGGGCCGCGCGCTGATCAAGCCGGCGACCGAGGTGACATGGGCCGAATGGGACGACGTGATCGACATCAATCTCAAGGGCGCGTATTTCCTGGCGCAGAAATTCGCCGCGCATTGCATCGCGGGCAAGCATCCCGGCAGCATCGTCAGCATCGCGTCGACGCACGGCATGACCGGGCTCGCCGGCCGCTCGGTCTACGGCATCTCCAAGGGCGGCCTGATCCAGATGAGCCGCATGCTGGCGATCGAATGGGCCGAGCACGGCATCCGCGTCAACGCGGTCGCGCCCGCGACAGTGCTCACGCCATCGCGCCAGCGCCTGCTCGACGATGCGGCGCGCCAGCGCATGCTCGGGCGCATTCCGAGCGGACGCTTCGTCACGCCCGAGGAGGTTGCGGCGGCAGTGTTTTTTCTCGCCGGGCCGGAGGCGAGTTCGATCACCGGCCATACGCTGCCGGTCGATGGTGGTCTCACCTCGGTTTAGCATTTTGCTCCACCTCATCCTGAGGGCATTTCTCCGCGAAGCGAAGAAATGCGTCTCGAAGGATGGGCCGCAAGTGCAAGCGGCGCCACGCGCCTTTCTTGGCCCATGGTTCGAGACGCGTGACCTGCGGTCACGCTCCTCACCATGAGGCGGAGCGAGAGGCGAGGACCACCGCAGGTTCTTGCATGGGCGGTTTGCGCCGACCGTCCGCACGGCCGTTGCGCCTGCGACCATCGCGGCGCTACCCTTCTGCCGGTCTGACAAGCGCCGTGCAATCGCGCGCGGCCAAGGGGGAGACGCCAGCTTTGAAGCTCGGAATCCTGCTCGGCGACGACATCGGCCACGAGGTCGTCCCCGAATGCGTCAAGGTGATCAAGGCGGCGGCCGCGCGCACCGGGCTCGATATTGACTGGCAGCCACTGCCGATCGGCAAGCACGGCCACGAGCAGCACGGCCACACGCTGCCGCCCTCGACCGAGGCCGCCTTGCGTGGGCTTGATGGCTGGATCATGGGGCCGATCGGCCATGCCGCCTATCCGCGCGGCGACGCCACCTGGGTGATGCCGCCGGTGCGCAAGAAGTTCGAGCTCTACGCCGCGCTGCGCCCGTCGCGCTCGTTTCCCGACATCGCGTCGGTCCACAAGAACGTCGACATCGTGTTCGTGCGTGAGCTGTCCGAGGGCATGCTCTATTCCGAGACCGTGATCGCCGGCGGGCCTGAGTTCCGCCCGAACGACGACATCACGGTCGCGATGCGCGTCATCACCCGCAAGGGCTCGAACCGGGTTGCGCGCGAAGCCTTCGAGCTCGCCCGCACACGGCCGCGCAAGAAGGTGACGGCCGCGCACAAGGAGCCGGTCTATCGGCTTGCCTGCGGCATGTTCGCCGAGGAATGCCGCAAGGTCGCGCGCGAGTTTCCTGCCGTGACCTTCGAGGAGGCGATGATCGACACCATCTCGATGAAGCTCGCCATGGCGCCGCAGCAATACGACGTCGTGGTCACCACCAACCAGTTCGGCGACATTTTATCCGACATCGGCGCCGGCATCGTCGGCGGCCTCGGCCTCGCGCCCGGCCTGTGCGTCGGCGAGCGCCAGGCCATGGCGCAGGCGACGCATGGATCTGCCCCCGACATCGCCGGGCGCAACATCGCCAACCCCTACGCCATGATCGTGTCGGGCCAGATGCTGCTCGCCTGGCTCGGCCGCAAGCGCAACGAGCCGAAGGCGGTCGACGCCGCGAAGCTGATCGCCGCGGCGGTGGAGAAGATCATCGGCGAGGCGCGCCATCTCACCCGCGACCTCGGCGGCAGCGCCAGCACCCAACAGATGGGCGACGCCATCGCGGCGGCGGTGTAGAGGCGGGCGATGGTGAGCTATCGCGTTTGGTTTCGCACGGCGCTCGCGCTCCCTCTCCCCGCGTGCGGCTGTTGAATGCACACTTTTGATTCGCTCTGTCGATATCCGAAGCGGAAAAACGTGAGTCTTTCGAATCCCTTGACTCGGATCCGGCGTACGCGGTTGTCCCAAGGGGTGGGTCCGCG
>DATBZM010000280.1:0-6089 GCA_036513175.1 Xanthobacteraceae bacterium
CTGCGGCAGCGCTTCACCGACTCGACGCCCGACGACTGGCGGCGTCAGATCGACACCTGCCTCTACGGCGCGATCCATTGCTGCCACGCCGCCGCGCCGCACCTTGAGGCCGGCCGCAACGGTCGCATCGTCGGCGTGATCGGCGATTCCTCGCGGATCGGCGAATCCGGGCTTTCGATCGTCGCCGCCGCCCGCGCCGGCGTGGTCGGGCTGATGAAGTCGCTCGCGCGCGAGCTCGGCCGCTCCGGCACCACCGCCAATGTGGTCTCGCTCGGCCTGGTCGAGACCGCCCATGATCGCACCTGGGTCGAAGAAAACCGCGACAAGCTGGTGCGGCTTTATCCGGTGCGCCGGCTCGGCCTGCCCGACGACGTCGCCCCCATGGTGGCGATGCTCGCCTCGCCGCATGCGGGCTGGATCACCGGCCAGGTGCTGAGCATCAGCGGCGGCTACAGCATGGTGTGACGAAACAAAAAAACATCGAGGGGGAGGGATGCTGCGCACCGACATGATCGCTCCGCTGCCCGAGCTGCTGCGGCGCCGGGCCGCCGCGCAAGGCGACACGATCGCCTATCGCGATGCGCACGGCGGCATCACCTATGCGGAGCTCGAGACGCGCACCGCGCGGCTCGCCGGGCACCTCGCCGACCTCCACATCGCGGTCGGCGATACGGTCGCGATGCTGCTGCCCAACTCGGTCGGCTGGATCGAGACCTCGTTCGCGATCACCCGGGCGGGCGCCGTCAGCGTGCCGATCAGCTACGAGTCAACCGAGCCGGAGATCGCCTATCGGCTGGCGGATGCCGGCTGCAAGGCGATCGTCACGACCGCGGAGCGCGCCGCGCTCGTCGCCAAGCTGCGCGCCAAGGCGCTCGGCCTGCGTATCGCCATCCTCACCGATCGCGGCGGCGAGACGGGCGACCTGCCCGATGCGCTGCGCTACGCCGCCCTGATGGCGAAGCCGGCGCGATCGCCGCCGCGCGATCCCGCCGACATCCATGCGACCGCCTACATCGTCTACACCTCCGGCACCACCGGCCGCCCCAAGGGCGTGCTGCTCACCGTGCACGGCATGCTGTGGATCTGCGCCACCTGCTGGGGCCCGATCCTCGGGCTCACCCCGCGCGACTGCGTGCTCTCGCCGCTGCCGCTGTTTCATTCCTATGCGCTCAACCTCTCGGTGCTCGGCATCCTGGCGACCGGCGCGAGCGAATACATCATGGAAAGGTTCTCGACCGCCGAGGCGGTGCGGCTGCTCAAGACCGGCGCGTTCACCTTCTTTCCCGGCGTGCCGACGATGTTCCACTATCTGCTGCAGGCAACGCAGGGCGAGCCGGCGCTCACCTTCCCCAACCTGCGGCTCTGCATGTCGGCGGGCGCCATCATGCCGGCGACCCTCAATCGCACCTTCGAGGAGCGCTTCGGCATCCCGCTGCTCGACGGCTACGGCATCACCGAGACCTCCACCATGGTCACCATGAACTGGCCGACCGGCGCCCGCGTGCCCGGCTCTTGCGGCTTCCCGGTGCCGGGGCTCGCGGTGCGCATCGTCGATCCGGCGAGCGACAAGGATGTGCAAAACGGCCGCGAGGGCGAGCTGATCGTGCGCGGCCCGAACGTGATGCCGGGCTATCACGACAAGCCGGAGGAGACCGCGAAATCCCTGCGCGACGGCTGGTACCGCACCGGCGATCTCGCCCGGAGCGACGAGAACGGCTTCCTCACCATCACGGGCCGGCTCAAGGAGCTGATCATCCGCGGCGGGCAGAACATCGCGCCCGCCGAGATCGAGGAGGTGGTGAACAAGTTCGCGCCGGTGCTCGATTGCGCCGTGGTGGGCGTCGCGCATGAGCACCTCGGCGAGGTCCCGGCGCTGTTCGTGGTGCCGCGTCCCGGCGCGGAGATCGCGATCGAGGCGCTGCTCGCCCATTGCCGCGAAAGCCTGTCAGCCTACAAGATCCCGCATGCGGTGCACATGATCGCCGAGATCCCGCGCACCGGCTCGGGCAAGATCATCCGCTACAAGCTGCGCGAAAGCCTCAAGGGGTAGGTTTTGCTCCGTGGCGCACCTAGGCGCGGCGCGGCGGCGCGCGTCCGATCGCAGCGTTCGGCAAAACGACTCTGCGGATTTCAGGAAAAGCGGCTACGCGGCATCCGCGGGCTCGGGCTCCGCCTTCGTCCGCGGCTCGCCCATCAGCGCCGGCTGGAACAGCACCGCCGAGGTGAGCGTGCAGGCGAGCGACAGCGCCAGCAGCTTGCCCATGCTCGACGTGCCGGGATGGGCGGAGAGCCAGAGGCTGCCGAACGCGGTCGCGGTCAACAGCGCGCTGAAGAACACCGCGCGGGTGAGCGCCGACTGCAAAAAGTCGGTCTGCCCGCGCCGCCACGCCAGGATGTAGTAGATCTTGAATGCGACGCCGACGCCGAGCAGCACCGGCAGCGCGATGATGTTGGCGTAGTTGAGCGCAAAGCCGGTGAGCGCGCAGATCTCCAGCGTCGCGGCGGCCGCGACGAGCAGCGGAATCAGCGTCAGCAGCACGTCGCCGAACCGCCGCAGCACGATCCACAAGAGCAGCGCGATCGAGACGAGCGCGACGGCCGCCGCTTCCTCGAACGAGTGCACGATGGTGTCGCCCCATTCGAGCGTGGAAATCCCCTGGCCCGTCGCGGTCGGCGCGGCGGCGAGCACGGCGCGGGCGAAGCCGCGCATCGCCGCGTCGTCGTTGCTGTCGCCCTTGGGGGCGATCTCGACGCGGGCGCGGTCGCCGCTCGCGACCCAGTTCTCCACCAGCGAGGCCGGGAGATTCGCCCGCGTGACCGGGACCGCCTGCAAGCCGTCGCGCAGGTCGGCGAGGTCGAGCTTGAGCGGGGTGACGAAGTCCGACTGCACGGCGGCGCGATGCGCCGCGTCCGAATCGGCGAGCTTGGTCAGCGCATCGGCGAGCCGGCGCGCCGCGTCGGCGCCCGGGCCCTTGGCGTCGCCGGCGGTCTGGCGCAGCTGCGCGGCCCCGCTGCGCAGCGCCGCCACGTTCTCGCCGTCGCTCGGCGCGGGCTTCACGCCGCGATCGAGCGAAGCATGCAGGGCGGCCGCGGCCTTGTGGATGAGGCCGAGCTTGCGCTCCTGGTCGGTCGGCACGAAGCTGTCGATGGTGCGGGTCTGCGCCACCTGCGGCAGCGCCGCGAGGCGCTTGGCGAGCTTGTCCGCCTCCTCGGGCGTGTTGTTGAGCACCTGCGCCGCATTGATGGCGTTCGAGGGATCCTTGCTCAGGTCGCGGATGGTCTCGATCGATTCCGAATTGGCATTGCGCAGGTGCAGCGGGTCGAAATCGAACTGCAGCTTGGCGAGCGCCGGCAGGCCGATCAGGCTCAGCGCCGCCGTGAATGCGATGATCCAGTAGCGATGCCGCTTGAGCCAGTGGTCGACCGGCGCGAGCGCCGGCAGCCGCAGCGAGCGCGGCTCGCTCGGCGGCGGCATGACGGCCAGCAGCGCCGGCAGCAGCGTAAGGCTCGCCGCAAAGGCGACCACCATGCCGGCGCCCGCGATGCTGCCGAGCTGGGCGAGGCCCGAATAGGGCGTCGGCAGGAACGACAGGAAACCCGCCGCGGCGGCGCCCGCCGCGAGCGTGAGCGGCGCGCCCACCCGGTCGGCCGATTGCCTCAGCGCGGCAACAAGGTCGCCGCTAGCGTGGCGCTCAGCGCGGTAGCGCACCGTGAACTGGATGGCGAAGTCGGCGCCGAGGCCGAGGAACAGCACCGCGAAGGCGACCGAGATCGGATTGAGCGCGCCGAACATCAGAAGGCCGATGGCCGCGGTGACGACGAGCCCGGCGAACAAGGTGATGCACACCGCGACCACGAGGCGCACCGAGCGAAGTGCGAGCCACAGGATCGTGATGATGATGACGCCGGTGATGATGCCGTTGAGGACGAGGCCCTCGTTGGCGCTCGCCAGCTCCTCGTCGGCGATCACCGCCGGGCCGGTGATGCGCACACGCGCGTCATCGACCGCGGCAAGCTTGAGCTGATCCGCCGCGGCGTGGATCGCCGCGACGCCGGCGGCGGCGGGCTCGAGCTCACCCGCCTTGAGATAGGGTATCACCGCGATGAAGCGGCGCAACTCGGCGGGCGCGACCGTGCCGCCTTCCAGCATCGCCTTCCAGGAGAAATCCGCCGGCTGGTTCGCCTCGATCTTCTCGATCGGCGCCGCCGCCAGTTCGAGCGTGTGCGCCATGGCGTCGAGCGGGATTTCCTGCTGCTGCACGCCGAGCAACGCGAACGACAGCGCCTGCACGAGCCCGCGCAGGCTCGGGTCGCTCGCCAGCGCGCCGAGCAGCGGGCCGGCGCGGGTCAGTCGCTCGGTCATGCCGGCGAGCTGGTCGGGCGGCACGTAAAGGAGGCCGTTGCGGCGGAAGAATTCATCCCCGCCCTGCACCGTGACGGAGCGGAAGAGATCCTTGCGCTGGGCGAGATCCTGGGCGAGCGCCTGCGCGGCGGCATCGGTCTTCTCCGCCGTCGGTGCGTCGACGACGACGAGGATGAGCTGCGTGCTCTGTGGAAATTCCTGGTGGTAAGCGATCTCGCGCTGGCGCCAGTCGAGATGTGGCGACATCAGGTCGTCGATATTGGCGTCGATCGTGTAGTTGCGCGCCGTGTAGGCCGCCGAACCGGCTGCCAGTGCGAGAGCGACAACGATCACGCTCCAGGAATACCGCGCGCAAATGCCAACGACCCAAATGATCGATCGCGTCAACATCCCGGGCCCTCATCCCAACGGCATGGTAATAGGCACGCTGCGGCAAACCGGACATCGGTTTGCCGCCAACGTGCCCCAATCCAAAAGGCGCGCACCGCCGCCGGGCTCGCCCTAACAAACACTAACGCCGCACCACCGGTTCGGTTTCGTCAAATCTCGCCGGTCCGGCACCATCTTATTCACCTGTCCCCGCGCCGCCCAGAGAATTTTGCCGGACGTTTTTCCACGAAGGCGCGCACACCCTCGGCGTAGTCGGGCGAGAATCCGGCCTCGCGCTGCAGGTCGCGCTCGAGATCGAGCTGGGCATCGAGATCGTTGGTCTCCGCCGCATCGAGCGCGCGCTTGATCAGGCCAAGCGCGACGGTCGGCCCAGCCGCCAACTGGGCGCACAGCGCTTCGGCCTCGGGCATCAGCCGTTCGTCGTCGAAAACCTTCCAGATCAGGCCCCAGGCCTGCGCGGTCTCGGCCGCGAGCGGCTCGGCCGTGAGCGCAAGCGCGCGCGCCCGCGCGGCGCCGACGAGGCGCGGCAGCAGCCAGGAGCCTCCCGCATCCGGCACAACGCCGATCTTGGCAAAGGCCTGGATGAACCGCGCCGAGCGCGCCGCGAGCACGATGTCGCAATGGAGCGCGATGCTCGCGCCGGCGCCCGTCGCCGTGCCATTCACCGCCGCGACTGTCGGAAACGGCAGCGCGCGCAGCTGGCGCACCAGCGGATTGTAGAGATTGTGCAGCGACTGGCCGAGGTCGCGCGGCGTCGCGCCGGGCAGCCGGTCGCTCAGATCCTGCCCGGACGAGAACGCGCGCCCGGCGCCGGTGAGGAGCAGCGCGCGGCAGCTGGCATCGGCCTGCGCCTCCTCGAGCGCCGCGCGCAGCACCTGGTGCATGCCCTCGTTGAAGGCGTTGAGCCGGTGCGGCCGGTTGAGCGTGATGACGCGATAGTCCGCACGACGGTCGACGAGAATGGATGGCTGGTCGGTTGGCTGGTCGGTCATTGGGCCCTCCCGGCTAGCGCATGTTCCGGCGAAAGCCTGCCCCGGACTTGATCCGGGGTGGACGCCGGTTCGCCGACAAGAACATGCGCCAAGTAAAGAAAGCCGGCGTTTCCTTGAATTTTCAAAGAGATTTGCCTAAGTGGTCGGGGCCACAGGCGCCGTTGATCGGCGTTGCGGTTACGCGCCGCGGGCGCGCATGCTCCACGCACGAAGATCGTCCACGATGACCGCCGCCAGGCTCGTTCCATTGGGTGTCCGCCACGACCATTCGGTGGTGCGCCATGGCACGCGTTGCGCCGGCGTGCACCTCATCATCGACCTGTTCGAGGCAAAGCACCTCGACG
>DATBZM010000281.1:0-4171 GCA_036513175.1 Xanthobacteraceae bacterium
TTACGCCGGGCGGCGTCGGCAGGGCCGCCTGCGCGCCGGCATTCGGATGGAGCCCTTCCGGTGGCGTCGCGTTTTCCGCCGAATTGGCGACGCGCGAGGATGGTGACTGAGCCGCCGCAACCGCCGCGCTCGCGGGGCCGCGGTAGGTGACGCGCCAGATGCGGCCGCCCTGGTCATCGGAAATGTAGAGCGCGCCGTCCGTTGCGACCGCGAGGCCGGTGGGACGGTGCGCCGCCTGACCTGGCTCCTTGACGGCGCCGGCAAAGCCGTCGGCGAAAACCACGAACGGCCCCGACGCCTGGCCATCCTTGAGCGGCTGAAAGACCACATTGTAGCCGCCCTGGGGAAACGGTGCGCGATTCCACGAGCCATGGAATGCGATGAACGCGCCGCCCCGGTAGGCGTCGGGAAACTGGTGCCCATCATAGAGGATCATGTCGTTGGGCGCCCAATGGCCGGGAAATGTCGCAATGGGCTCGCGCTTGCTGGCGCACGGCCCCACCGCCTTGCCGCCGTCGCCGCCGTATTCCGGAGCAAGGACGAGCTTGTGCTGGCTCAGGTCGAAGTAGCAATAGGGCCAGCCGTAATCCGCGCCGCGCTCGAGCTGCACCAGCTCCTCGGCCGGCTCATTGGCGCCCTGTTGCGGCGTGTAAAGGTGCGGCCAGTTCTCCCGCAGCTGGTCGCGGCCGTGCTGGGTTGCAAGGATGCGCCCCGCCGAGTCGAATGCGATGCCTTCGCCGTTGCGCAGGCCGGTGACGAAGCGCTCGGCGGGCGAGAAGCGCTGCCCGGTTTGTTTGGCGTCGTAGCGCCACGTGCCGGCCCGCGTCTCGAGCTCCGTGCACGGCTGGATGCCGGGCGAGCCCGGCATTCGGTTTGCGACCTGGCAGGAGTTGGTTGCCGAGCCGACGTCCACATAAAGTGCACCCTGCGCGTCGATTCGCAACGGGTGCATCGGATGATCGCCGGTGAGCGGCAGCCCGGAGACGATCACGTCGGGCGCACCGCTCGGCGCGATGCCATTGGCGGGCAGCACATAGCGGACGATGCGGTCGTTCGTCTCGGCGTAGAGCGCGCCGTCGTAGAGCGCGATTCCGGTTCCACCCGCGTTACCGGTGTCCCTGCCGGGACCGAAGCGGACGACCTGATCGGCGTGGCCATTGCCGGTCGTGTCGCGCAACGCGATCAGGAAGCCGCCCGGCGGCGGCGTGTCGTTGCGATAGTAGCGGCCGCTCCAGGTGTTGACGTAGAGAACCCCGTTGGGCGCCACGGCCATTTGCCGGACATGGCCGATGTGGTCGGCAAAGACCGTCGCGCAGAATCCCGACGGCAGCGTGATTCCGCCATTGTCGCCGGCACACGGTTGTGCGGCGCTCGTCGTGCTGCGCACCGCCTCCTGCGCCGGCGCCGACGTGCCCAACGCCAGCAGGGCTGCGAGCACGGACGGGCCCACGGCGGCGCATCGACGTGGGCAACGATGGTTCGGGCCACGGGTCGAAAACGGGGACGATTTCCTCATCGGATGAGCTCCTTGCGGGCTGGGGCGACCGCCGGCCGAGAAATAATAGCCGCCGACGCCTCCCACCAATTGGAACTTTATCGAAATTGCTACGGCTTACTCGATCTCGGCGCGAACTCATTCCGATCTATCGTCATGCATTCCAATTTGCTGGCGCCTCGGCGAGGCGGCCCTCATTTTTTGCGGGGCCGCGTGGCGGCCGTCGACGCTGAGGAAATCGGTCATGAAGGACACCGCGGTTTCCCTCTCTCTCGCCCAGCTGCCGTCACGCGCCCTTTCGGGAGAACGCGCTGCCGATTTTCTTGCACTGACGAAGCCGCGCGTCATGCTGCTGGCGGTGTTTACGGCCCTTGTCGGGCTGGTCGTCGCGCCCGGTCACCGCGATCCGCTGCTCGCCCTGGTGGCCATGGTCGCGATCGCGGCCGGAGCCGGGGCCGCGGGCGTGCTCAACATGTGGTACGACGCCGACATTGATGCGGTGATGGCCCGCACGTCGCGGCGTCCGATCCCGCGCGGGACGATCGCGCGCGGCGAAGCGCTTGCGTTCGGACTCGTTCTTGCTTGCAGCGCGGTCGTCATCCTGGGCTTCGCGGCCAACCTGACGGCCGCGGCGCTGCTCGCCGGCACGATCTTGTTCTACGTCGTCGCGTACACGATGTGGCTCAAGCGGCGCACGCCCCAGAACATCGTCATCGGCGGCGCCGCCGGCGCGCTGCCGCCGGTGATCGGCTGGGCGGCCGCCGGCGGGGGCGTCGGCCTCGAGCCGCTGATCCTCTTCCTGATCATCTTCCTGTGGACGCCGCCGCACTTCTGGGCGCTGTCGCTCAACCGCGCCGACGATTACGGCCGCGCCGGCGTCCCGATGCTTCCGGTGGTGGCCGGACGGGCCGCGACGACGCGGCAGATCCTCATTTACAGCGGGGCTCTCCTGCCGATTTCGTTGCTGCCGTGGGCCCTCGGGCTAGCCGGCGCGCTCTACGGCCTGGCTGCCGCTGTGTGCGGCGGGACGCTCGTTTTGCTCGCCCGGCAGCTCGACCGGAGGCGGGATGCGGATCGCGGAACCGCGCAGCGCCTGTTCGCGTTCTCCATTGTCTATCTGTTCATCCTGTTTGCGGCGCTGCTGGCGAGCAATGGCAGTGACCGATGGCCGCCGATGCGAACGGGGGGCGCTGCGTCGATCGCCGTCGACTGGGCACAGGCCAGCTCAATGGCGCACCCGGCCCAAACGGCGCGCGATCCCGCCACTCTCGCGAGAGGAGGGATTTGAGATGCGCTGCCGCGTGATCCTTCTCCTGATCGTTATGTTGCCACTCGGCGGCTGCTCGCAAGGCGTTCTCGATCCGCATGGCCCCATCGCGTCGGGCGAACGCCAGATCCTGTTCAACTCGCTCGGCATCATGCTGGCGATCGTGATCCCCACGATCATCGCCACGCTCGGGGTCGCGTGGTGGTTCCGCGCCACGAACCGGCGCGCCGCCTACTTGCCGGACTTCGAATATTCCGGCGCCCTCGAGCTGCTCGTATGGTCGATCCCGGCGATGACGGTGCTCCTCGTGGGCGGCGTCGCCTGGGTCGGCGCCCACGACCTCGATCCGCGCAGGCCGATCAGCTCGACCGTCAAGCCGCTCACGGTGCAGGTGGTCTCGCTCGACTGGAAATGGCTGTTCATCTACCCCGAGCAGGGCATCGCCAGCGTCAACCACCTCACCGTGCCGGCCGGCACCCCGATCAGCTTCGAGCTGACCTCGTCGTCCGTCATGAACAGCTTCTTCGTGCCGCAGCTGGGCAGCCAGATCTACACCATGTCGGGAATGACGACGCGCCTGCAGCTGCAGGCGGACCATCCCGGCACCTATCCGGGGCTCTCGGCCAATTACAGCGGCGCGGGCTTTGCGGATATGCGCTTTGCGGTCGATGCGGTGCCGGCCGGCCAGTTTGCGCAGTGGGTGAGCGCGGCGCGCAACAGTGGACCGGCGCTCGATGCGGCGAGCTATGCCGACCTCGCCAGGCCGAGCCAGGCCGTCGCTCCCTTCACCTATCGTTCCGTCGCTTCCGGACTGTTCAACGCCATCCTGAGCGCCCCGTCGACGGCGAACGCGTTGCCGCCGGCCCGTTCGATGTCGCAGAGGACCGAAAGATGAACCTGCTTGGCAAGCTCAGCTGGAGCGCGATCCCGTACGACCAGCCGATCATCATGGGCGCGTCGGCCATGATGATCGTCGGCGTCCTGCTCGTGCTGGCCCTGGTCACGCTCAAGGGATGGTGGCCGTACCTGTGGCACGAGTGGCTCACCTCGGTCGACCACAAGCGCATCGGCGTCATGTATATCGTGCTGGCGCTGCTCATGCTGCTGCGCGGCTTCGCGGACGCGATCATGATGCGCTCGCAACAGGCCGTCGCCGCCGCCGGCGCGCAGGGCTACCTGCCGCCCGAGCATTTCGACCAGATCTTCTCGGCGCACGGCACAATCATGATCTTCTTCATGGCGATGCCGTTCATGATCGGCCTGATGAACTTCGTCGTGCCGCTGCAGCTCGGCGTCCGCGACATGGCATTTCCGACGTTGAACTCGGTGGCTCTCGGGCTGACCGCGTCGGGTATCCTCCTGACCAACATCTCGCTCGCCGTTGGCGAGTTCTCGAAGGCCGGCTGGGT
>DATBZM010000282.1:0-3340 GCA_036513175.1 Xanthobacteraceae bacterium
CGCGGCGCCGCCGCCGCCGCCGGTCGCGCCGCGCGACCCGCCCGAGGTGGTCGGCCTCTTTCCCCAGCCGGGAGGCGGCGGGTGAGCGTTGCGATCGTCGACTACGATTCCGGCAACCTGCACTCGGCCGCCAAGGCGTTCGAGCGGGCGGCGCGCGAGTGCGGCCATGACCAGCCGATCCTGGTGACGCGCGATCCGGAACGCGTGGCGCGCGCCGATCGCGTGGTGCTGCCCGGTGTCGGCGCCTTCGCGGACTGCCGGCGCGGGCTCGATGCGGTCGCCGGCATGGTCGACGCGCTCGACGTCGCGGTGCGGCAGAAAGGCCGGCCGTTCTTCGGCATCTGCGTCGGCATGCAGCTGATGGCCGAGCGTGGGCGCGAATACGAGGTGACGCCCGGCCTCGGCTGGATCGCCGGCGAGGTCGACCGCATCGCGCCGGACGACGCGAGCCTGAAAATCCCGCACATGGGCTGGAACACGCTCAACGAGCTGCGCCATCATCCGCTGCTCGACGGCATCGCCACCGGCGCCGGCGGCCTGCACGCCTACTTCGTGCATTCCTATGAGCTCAAGGTCGCCGACCGCGCCGACCTCGTCGCGCAGGCCGACTACGGCGGCCCCGTCACCGCGATCGTCGCGCGCGACACCATGCTCGGCACCCAGTTCCACCCCGAGAAGAGCCAGCGCCTCGGCCTCGCGCTCATCGCCAATTTCCTCAAGTGGTCGCCTTAGTCGAACAATGATCCTCTTCCCGGCGATCGACCTCAAGGACGGCGTGTGCGTGCGGCTCCAGCAGGGCGACATGGCGCGCGCCACCGTGTTCAACCGCGATCCGGCCGCGCAGGCGCACACCTTCGAGGCGGAAGGTTTTCGCCACCTGCACGTGGTCGATCTCGACGGCGCCTTCGCGGGCAAGCCGATGAATGCGGCCGCGGTCGACCGCATCCTCGAGACGGTCGGCCTGTGCGTGCAGCTCGGCGGCGGCATCCGCGACATGGCGACCGTCGAGGGCTGGCTCGGCAAGGGCGTCGACCGCGTGATCATCGGCACCGCCGCGGTGCGCGATCCGGCCTTCGTCAAGGCGGCGGCGCGCACGTTTCCCAAGCGGGTCGCCGTCGGGCTTGACGCGCGCGACGGCAAGGTGGCGACGCAAGGGTGGGCCGAGACCTCCGAGCTCACCGCCCTCGACATCGCGCGCCGCTTCGAGGACGCCGGCGTCGCCGCGATCGTCTACACCGACATTGCGCGCGACGGCCTGCTCAAGGGCCTCAACCTCGACGCCACGATCGCGCTCGCCGAGGCGATCTCGATTCCGGTGGTGGCGTCCGGCGGCCTCGCCTCGATCGAGGACGTGAAGGCGCTGCTCGCGCCGCGCGCGAAGAAGCTGCAAGGGGCGATCGCGGGTCGCGCGCTCTATGACGGGCGGCTCGATGCGGGCGAGGCGCTGCGGTTGATCAAGGCGGCGCGGGTGGAACCAGGCTGACCTCCGTTTGCGCGCATTGGCGTGAAATAGATTGCGATTATGCGACCCGCGGGATGCTCGAACGCGATCGTGTCCGTTGATCCATCAGCTTCGCACATCCTCAAACCAGGCAATTGACGGTTGCTGAACGCCTTGCCGCGTCACGGATTGAGCTTGATGCCCGTGCGGTCGATGAACGCCTTCCATTTGCTGCTTTCCGCCTGCACGAATTGACCGAACGTTGCCGCGTCGCTGCCGGCCGGCTCGATGCCGGCGCCGCGGATGCGCTCTTGCAGCTCCGGAATCCTTCCGATCTTCACCAGCGCGTCCGCGAGCTTCTGGCGGATGTCGTCCGGCAGGCCGGCGGGGCCGAAGATTCCCATCCAGCTCGAGAGCTGGAAATCGGGAAAGCCGGCCTCGATCATGGTCGGCGTATCCGGCAATTCCTTGAGCCGATGCGCGCTCAGCACGGCCAGCATCTTGATCTGCGGGCTGCCGATATAGGCGCGCACTGCCGGCATGCTCTGGATATTGACGTCGAGATTGCCGGCGAGAAGATCGTTCAGCGCCGCGGGCGAGCTGCGGTACGGCACATGGACCATGTGCGACTGCGTCATCAGGCTCAGATATTCGCCCGCGATATGCGCCTGGGTGCCGACGCCGGACGAGCCGAACGAGAGCTTTCCGGGATGGGCGCGCAGGTAGGCGATCAGCTCCTGCACGGTGTTGACGGGAAGCTCCTTCTTCACGATCAGCGTGTGCTGGAATTGGCCCGAGAGCGAGACCGGGACGAAGTCCTTGGCCACGTCGAGCGGAAACGACTTGTCGAGCATGGGCAGCAGGATGTGATTGCTCTCGCTCGACAGGATGATCGTGTAGCCGTCCGGTGCCGCACCGGCGACGAGCCGCATGGCGAGGAGGCCGCTCGCGCCCGGCTTGTTGTCGACGATCACCGGCTGCCCGAGCTCGCGGCGCAGTCCGTCGGCGAGCACGCGGGCGATCAGATCGAGCGCGCCGCCGGCGCCGAACGGCACCACCATCGTGATCGGGCGAGACGGATACGCGCTGTCGGCGAAAGCAGCGGTTGCGGCGAGCCAGAAGACGCCGAGAAATGCTACGAGCAGGCGAGATGGCCGCATGAGCCTTCACCGATCCATTCCAACAGCCGGCGCTTGCGTTCCGCACGCGATCCGGCGAAAGATCGCACTCTCCGCACATCGATGAGGAACGAGTCAATGCCGCTGATGCACAAGGTCGCACTCTCGCCCGACATGGTTGCTCGCGTGATGAGGCGGCGCGGCGGCAAGATGCATGCGTTTACTCACATCGATCCGGCGAAGACCGCGTTGGTCGTCATCGACATGCAGAATGTGTGGGTGAAGCAGGGCATGCCGGCCTACACGCCCTATTGCGAGGCGATCGTGCCAAACATCAACCGGCTTGCCGCGACGATGCGCGACGCCGGCGGCTCGGTATGGTGGGTGCGTGCGATTTACGGCGACGATGCGCCGCAGACTTGGTCAGCCTACATGGAATTCATGTCGCCCGAGTTTCTCGGCGACATGCTGGGTGCGCTGACCGAGGGCGCGGAGGGCGCCGAGCTCTGGCATGAGCTTGATGTGCGCCCGGGCGACCAGCACGTCATCAAGCGCCGCTTCAGCGCGCTGATCCAGGGCTCGAGCAACCTCGGCGAGCAGCTCAGGGCTGCCGGCATCGACACCGTGATCATCACCGGCACCGCGACCAACATCTGCTGCGAGTCGACGGCGCGCGACGCGTTCATGCTCAACTATCGCACCCTCGTCGTGTCGGACGCCAACGCAACGGTGTCCGACGAGGCGCACAATGCGTCGCTCAACGCGCTGTTTGCACGCTTCG
>DATBZM010000283.1:0-5439 GCA_036513175.1 Xanthobacteraceae bacterium
CGGCGTCCACGCGGCCTGTCCGGCGCCCTGCTCGATCGAGAGCGGCGCATCGAGCACGACGCTCGACGGCGTGTAGCCGTTGTCGAGGGCCGCCGCGTAGACGAACGGCTTGAACGCCGAGCCGGGCTGGCGCATCGCCTGCGTCGCGCGATCGAACTGGCTCTGGTCGTAGGAGAAGCCGCCCACGAGCGCGAGCACGCGGCCGGAGCGCGGATCCATCACGACGATGGCCCCCGACACCTCGGGAACCTGGCGCAGGCGATACTGGCCGTCGTGGCCGGGCAGCGGCTCGACATAGATCACATCACCCGGCGACAGCACCTGCGAGACCTTCGTCACCACCTTGCCGCGCAGGGGCCCGGCGGCGGCCTTCGCCCACTTCACGCCCTCGAGCGGCACGATGCCGACATTGCGCTCGCGCAGGATGGCTCCGCCGGGCTCGCGCCCGGGCTGGAAGCCGATGCGCGCCGCCTGGTCGCTCGTCTCCAGCACCACCGCGAGCTTCCAGCCGATGTCGGCGAGCGCCTTGACGTCGGCAAGCTTCACGCCCCAGTCGTCGGAAACCTCGATCTTGCTGACGGCGCCGCGATAACCTTGCAGCTCGTCGTACTGAATGAGGCCATCCATGAGCGTCTTGCGCGCCATGCCCTGCAGCTTCGGATCGAGCGTGGTGCGCACCGAGAGGCCGCCCTCATAGAGGCCCTTCTCGCCGTACTTGTCGAGAATCTCCCGCCGCACGTCCTCGGCGAAATACTCGGCCGCATAGACCTGCGCGCCGGTCGGCCGCGTCACGACGTTGAGTGGCTCCTTCTTCGCCTGCTCGCCCTGCTGCGCCGTGATGTAGCCGTTCTCGACCATGCGATCGATGACCCAGTTGCGCCGCTCGATCGCGCGGTCGTGCTGGCGGAACGGCTGCAGCAACGACGGTCCCTTCGGCAGCGCCGCCAGATAGGCGGCCTGGGCGATCGTGAGCTCATGCACGGACTTGTCGAAGTAGAGGAGCGACGCCGCCGCCACCCCGTAGGCGCCGAGCCCGAGATAGATCTCGTTGAGGTAGAGCTCGAGGATCTTGTCCTTCGAATAGGTGCGCTCGAGCTTGAGCGCGAGCAGCGCCTCCTTGATCTTGCGCTGGAATGAGACCTCGGGGGTCAACAGGAAGTTCTTCGCCACCTGCTGGGTGATCGTGGAGGCCCCCTGCGGCCGGCGATTGCTGCCGAAGTTTTCCACGTACAGCACGCCGGCGCGAACGATGCCGGTGAAGTCAACGCCGCGGTGCTCCCAGAAGTTCTTGTCCTCGGCCGACACGAAGGCATTGATCACGAGCTTGGGCACGGCCTGAATCGGCAAGTAGAGCCGCCGCTCGCGCGCGTACTCGGCGAGCAGCTCGCCGTCGGCAGCGTGCACGCGCGTCATCACGGGCGGCTGGTAATCCTGCAGCGCCGAGTAGTCCGGCAGATCCTTGGAGAAATGCCAGACGAGTCCCGCGGCGACGCCGATGCCGATCAGGAATACAATCGTCCCGAACGCGAACAAAAATCCGAAGAAGCGAAGAAGCAGCTTCATCGCGTCCCTTCCGTCAACCCCACACCGGCGAGAATTGCCCGCGCCAAAGGAGCCCGAGCCTTGCGGCCTGCGCTCGGCGCGACAGGCGCCTTGCGCCCACGCCCTTGCTCGTGCCCATGGTCCCGCCGCGGCTCAGCCCGAACCCATGCGATGCCAAGTCTTTGGTCGCGCCCTTTTATGGTCAAACTGAGGCTTTGCGCCATCCCGTCCCGCTCCCTCTTGCCCGGTTCCCTGACCTGCCCTGCTCAGTGCCCCGGACCGCCCGCCAGACGGGTGGAGAAATAGGTATCCACCGCCTGCACGATCGCGTCGCCCGCATGCGCGCGCCAGTTCTGCGACATCAGCTCCTTGAGGTCGTCGCGGTTCGACACGTAACCGAGCTCGATCAGCACGGAAGGCACGTCAGGCGCCTTGAGCACCTTGAAACCCGCCGATTTGAGCGGATGCTTGTGCAGCCGCGCCGCGCCACGCAGCGCCGCCACCACATCCTTGGCGAACTGCAGCGAAAACGTCTTGGTCTCGCGCTGGGCGAGATCGATCAGGATGCCGGCGATGTCGTCCGGTTCGGCCGAGAGGTCGACGCCGGAGATGACGTCGGCGCGGTTCTCGGCGTCGGCGAGCTTCCCCGCCTCCTCGTCGGAGGCGTGGTCGGACAGCGTATAGACCGATGCGCCTTCGGCCTCGCCGTCGCCGCGCGCGAGCGCGTCGCAGTGGATCGAGATGAAGAGCTGCGCGTTGCGCGCCCGCGCGAAGCGAACGCGATCGGTGAGCGCCACGAAGCTGTCGTCCGTGCGCGTCAGCATCACGCGGTACTTGCCGGTCTTCTCCAGCTTCTCGCGCAACATGAGCGCGAAATCGAGCACGAGGGTCTTTTCGGCTTCCCCGTTGGCACGCGCGTGCGTGCCGCTGTCGATCCCGCCGTGCCCCGGATCGAGCACGATGACGGGACGCGGATCGCCGTCGGCGCTCGGCTGCGGCGCGCTCGCCTTTTCGGTCGGTTTGGCGCTCGCGCGGGCGAGGCGGCCGTCGACCGCCTGGGCACGCAGAAACGCCTCGCGGCTCACCGGCACGAGATCGAGCACGAGGCGGGCCGGCTGGCTGCCGGTCGCGTCGAGGACGAAGGCCTTGTCGACCCGCACCGGCCCCGTGGTATCGAGCACGATACGCGAGCCGCCCGGCATCACGAGCCCGTAGCGGAACGCCTTGACGAGGCCGCGACCATGATCGGCCGCGTGCGCCGGAAACTGGAAATTGACTTGCGGCAGGTCGACCACCACCCGGTAGGGGTCGGCGAGCGTGAAGGGCCGCATGTCGACCGTGCGGGTGAGATCGACGACGAAACGGGTGTCCTTGCCGTCGCCACCGACCCGGACGTCACTCGCGACCGGGAAATCGCCGTTATCGGCGGGCGGCGCCGGCGCAGGAACCGGCGCCTGGGCAGCCGCGGGGAAATGCGCGGCCAGCATGAGGCCGAGCACAGCACCCGCGATGCTGGTCGCGCGCTTCCGCACCGAATCCCAAGCCCCTTCCACTCCCCCGGCTCCTCTTACTCCAATAGGCCGGCGTGGTTAACCGAATCTTGCCGCGGCCAACACGACCGGTGCACGCGCTAGCACACGTGGCACGGCACCAACACCCGGCGATGGCCACGAATTCCACTTGCGGCTCAACGCGCTGGCGTAAAAGCACAAGCTTGGCTTGCCAAGCCGCCCATGCCCGCCTTATGTAAGGGCTGTTGGCGATTCAAGACTTCCGGTTCTGCCGCGTTCGGGCATCCGGCACGTTTGAGCCACGACCCCGCAGGAAGCGCCGCAGGAGGCGGCGAATGGCGGACGGTCGGCTGCAGCCGATGCCTTATTTCGAAGGATCACCGGAATGCGCCCGCGGCCATGCTGGCCGTACGCGCGAGACATCGCCGGCACCACAAGCTGGCCGCGCCGATTGGCGTTGCCGCAATCTTCAAGTCGCTCAATCCAGGGGTCCGGATGACGCGGACGATGCCCAACGAGAATCGAATGCGCTGCCGGATGGCCGCGCCTTCGCGCCCGTCGCATCGCGCCCAGCCGGCCTCATGTTTCAACCCACAATTCGGTGCGCCTCATCGCGTCCTCGGCCCGCCGCTTCGGCGCCGGACGAGCGCTCCCGAGCGCGCCGTCAAGAGTCAGCTCTATGGCCAACAAAATGCTCATCGATGCGACCCACCCGGAAGAGACCCGGGTGGTCGTGCTACGTGGAAATCGGGTCGAGGAATTCGACTTCGAGTCGGCTAATCGCAAGCAGCTCCGCGGCAACATCTATCTCGCCAAGGTGACGCGCGTGGAGCCCTCGCTCCAGGCCGCCTTCGTCGACTACGGCGGCAACCGCCACGGCTTCCTCGCGTTCAGCGAAATCCATCCCGACTACTATCAAATCCCCGTCGCCGACCGGCAGGCGCTGATCGACGAGGAGGAGCGCGCCCACCGCGACGCCGAAGCGGAAGCCGACCGGCGTGCCGGCGGCAATGGCCGCCATCACCATCCGCGCCACCGCCGCGCGGCCGAGCGGCAGGGCGAGGAGCGGCTGCAAAGCGAGCCGATCGAAGGCGCCCCGGCGGAGGGCGACGTCGGCGCCGACAGCGCCGGCCATGCGCCCGATCATCAACCCGATCATGCCGGCGGTGCCGGCATCGCGACCGAGACCCCGGTCGAACCGATGGAGCTCGCGGCGCCGCGCACCGAATCCGGCGAGCCGGCCTACAGCAGCGAACCGGCCGAACCGGTCTACGCCGAGCCCGATAGGGCACCGGACGCTGCGGCGGAGCATACCGAGGCCGCAGAGGCGGGCGCCGAATCCGTCGCGGCCGCCGCGTCGGACGAGGGCGAGGAGCCGTACCACACTGCCGACCAGGCCGAGGCCGGCAACGGCGAAGCCGAGGCCACGGACGAGGCGTCGGAGAATGGCCACGAGGGCGAAGAGGAAGAGATCGTCGAGTCGGTCGGCGGCGCCGACGTGATGGAAGAGGTGCCGGACCGCATGCCGCGGCTGCGCCGGCAGTACAAGATCCAAGAGGTGATCAAGCGCCGGCAGATCATGCTGGTGCAGGTCGTCAAGGAGGAGCGCGGCACCAAGGGCGCGGCGCTCACCACCTATCTGTCGCTCGCCGGCCGCTATTCGGTGCTGATGCCGAACACCGCGCGCGGCGGCGGCATCAGCCGCAAGATCACCAATTTCCAGGACCGCAAGCGGCTCAAGGACGTGGCGCAGGAGCTCGAGGTGCCCGACGGCATGGGCGTGATCCTGCGCACCGCCGGCGCCGCACGCACCAAGCCCGAGATCAAGCGCGACTTCGAATACCTGCTGCGCATGTGGGAGACGGTGCGCGACGTGACGCTCAAGTCGACGGCGCCGACGCTGGTCTACGAGGAAGGCTCGCTGGTCAAGCGCTCGATCCGCGACCTCTACAACAAGGACATCGACGAGGTGATCGTCGCCGGCGATGGCGCCTACACCGAGGCGCACGACTTCATGCGCATGCTCATGCCGAGCCACGCGCGCAACGTGAAGCCCTATCGCGAGAGCCAGCCGATCCTCACCCGCTTCGGCATCGAGAGCCAGCTCGACGCCATGTTCTCGCCCGTGGTGCAGCTGCGCTCGGGCGGCTACATCGTCATCAACCAGGCGGAGGCGCTGGTCGCGATCGACGTCAATTCAGGCCGTGCCACCCGCGAGCACCATATCGAGGATACCGCGCTCAAGACCAATCTCGAGGCCTCCGACGAGATCGCCCGGCAGTTGCGCTTGCGCGATCTGGCCGGCCTGATCGTCATCGACTACATCGACATGGACGAGAAGCGCAACAACCGGACGGTTGAGCGCCGGTTGAAGGAAGCCCTCAAG
>DATBZM010000284.1:0-10685 GCA_036513175.1 Xanthobacteraceae bacterium
GTCACCGGCACGAGCTTCGGCTCGTTCTTCGGCACCATCATGGCGGCGCACGAGCCGCGCATCGCGGCAACCGCCGTTGCGTCGACCTGCCTCGAGCCCGGCTGCCACACGATCTTCGAGGAGGCCTCGCCGACCTTCAAGAAGCGCTTCATGTGGATGTCGAATTTTACCGACGAGGCGAAGTTCGACGAATTCGCCAAAACGCTGACCTGGGAGGGCCACGTCGAGAAGATCAGGAGCCCGTACCTCGTGGTCGCCGGCGAGGCGGACGAGCTGAGCCCGCTCGAGTTCACCGACCGCATGATCCGCACCATGACGGGCCCGCGCCAGCTCGTGGTCTATGCGGACAGCCGACACTCGGTCGGCGGCGTGCCCGCCGCCAACCTCGGACCGTTCCCGCCCGGCCTCGTCGCCGATTGGCTGATCGCGCGGCTCGACGGCAAGCCGTTCGCGAGCGAACGCTGGTTCGTGCAGCCGACCGGGCAGGTGGTGAAGTCGGCGCTCGGCGTGGGATAGCGCCGTCGCATGAATCGTACACGGTGGGTCAGGCGCGCAGTGCCGTTGCCCACCCGGTGACTCGCGAGTTGAGAGGACGTTGGTGCGTTACGCGGGCCTACGGCGGCACGCCCTTCTACGCGAAACTGAGAACCTCCGCCCCATCGATCACATAGGGTGCATGGCGGAAATCGCGAATGGCGGCGACGTGGCCGGCCGTCCAACCCAGCAGGATGAAATAGGCCGGCCGGCGCGTCGCATCGTGCGGATCGCGCGCGATGATCGCGGGCCTGCGATCGACGAAGCCGGGCTCGACGTACCAATCATATGCTCTCGAGTAGTTGCCGAAATAGCGGCCGCTGACCTCCGCGCGACCTCTCAGCCGCGTCTTGGTCACGAGCTCGACCTGCACGTCCTCCGCCAGCATCTTGCGGAGCGCGTCGAAGTCGCGCGCGTTGAAGCGCTCAACATAGGCCGCAAGCCGCGCGCGGTCGGCCTCGTTCAGCGCCGGTGGCGTGCGCTCGTCCGGCTCAGCTGATGCGGCTCGTAGATTCTCGCGCCCGCGATGCAGGGCCGCCTTCACGGCCGGAAGGCTGGTGCCCGTGATGGCGCCGATCTCGTCGAGCGAATAGCCGAGCACATCCTTCAGGATGACGCTGCTGCGTTGCGCCACCGGCAGGCGCATGAACGCGTGCAGGGCTGCGGCCACTGCCTCGCGCTGATGCACCTCGTCGTTCGGGTTGGAGATCATGGCCAGCTCCTCATCGCCGCCGAACCTCGGCTGGCGCACGCGCTTGCGCAGGACATCGAGCGCCGTGTTGTGGACGACCTGAAACAGCCAAGCCTCCGGGTTTGTGATCCCCGTCGATCCGGCAAAAGCCTCGATCGCCTTGATCGACGCCTCCTGCACGACGTCCTCGGCGTCGATCACCGAGCCGACCATGCGGGCGCAATAGCGATGCAGCCGCGGCCGCAGGCCGACGAGCAGGCGGTTGAACGTTTCCTTGTCGAGCGGCTCGTGCGCCGACGCGGGGGTTGCGGCAGGATGATCCATGCGGCTCGGGCTCAGGGCTCGCGCAGCATACGATAATTGCCGACGATCGTCGCCTCGAGCTGTTCCGGCTCGTCGACACGCCGCTCCACGCCGCCGCGCCGAAATGCGGCGAACGCGTCGAGGTTCGGGACGATCTTCGCGCTGTCGTCGACCAGATGACAGAACGTGCCGTCGCTGAGCCGCAGCACCAGATAGCGCACATGCTCGGGCGCCTTGGCGTGCAGCTCGCCGAAGACGCCTTCGATAAGGCGTTGATTTTCGTCGGCCTTTTCCGGCTTGACGCGATAGCGGATGAGTCGTTGCGACATGGCGTAATCCTTTCTCGCGCATCCCACGTCCCAGACGTTTCGCGATACCCAAAGGATTCGGTCGGCCGCAAAAAAAGATTGCGGCGGGATCCGCATCCTCTCGCGCACCCCCGTCGTCGTAGCGACAGCACAGCGCAGTCCCTCCGGACTTCGGCGTGTCGTGTGGGCATTCGTAAAGAGGTCACATCCCATGAGCCATTCGGTCGAGCCGAAAGCACAGACGAAAGCGCAGGTCTGGGTGCTCGCGCTGACGTCCGTCGCGTCGCTGATGATCGCTCTCGATGTCCTGGTCGTGTCGACGGCGTTGGACCAGATCGGCAAGGACTTCGCCGCACCGGTCGAGGCGCTGGGGTGGACGGTCAACGCCTATATTCTGAGCTTCGCGGTTCTGCTGATGACCGCCGCCGCTGCGGGGGATCGGTACGGCCGTCGCCGGATGTTCGTGGTCGGCCTTCTCGTGTTCACCGCGGCATCGGCCGGTTGTGCGCTGGCGAGCACTGTCGAGTGGCTCATTGCGGCGCGCGCGGTTCAAGGCGTGGGCGCCGCGATCTTGATGCCGATGGCCCTGGCGCAGGTTACGGCCGCATATCCGCCTGAGCAGCGGAGCTGGGCGCTCGGGGTCTACAGCAGCGTCACGGCCCTATCGAGCGTGCTCGGTCCGGTCGTCGGCGGCGCCATAACTTACGGCCTCGCCTGGCAATGGATCTTCTGGCTCAATGTTCCGATCGGCGTCGTCGCGGCGTTCCTTGCGTTCAATCGGCTTCCCGAGGCGTTTGGACCTCCCGCGCGAGCCGATGCGGTTGGGCTAGGCCTCGTCACCGCCGCTGTCCTGTGCCTGGTGTTGGGAATGGTCCGCGGCAACGACATCGGCTGGGCCAACGCACAGACGATCTCGTTCATGGCGGCCGGCGCGGCATGTGCCGTTCTGTTCGTCGTCTGGGAGCGGCGCTGCGCGGAGCCGATGATCCCGATGGGCCTGTTCAAGATCGCGCCTTTCGCGGCGGGAAATGCCGCGATGTTTCTCCTCAACGGCGCCGTCATGAGCGCGATCTTCTTCATGGCGCAATTCCAGCAAGTCGTCCTCAAGCAAGATGCGCTCGATGCCGGCCTGCGTCTCTTGCCATGGGGTATCGCGCTCTTCATCACGGCCCCGAAAGCCGGCGCCCTTGCGGAGCGCTTCGGGGAGTCGCTCACGGTCGTGATCGGGCTGTCGCTGCAGGGATCGGGGCTGGCCTGGCTCGCGGTCATTGCTGAGCCGCATGTGACCTACGGCGCCATGGTGGTGCCGATGATCGCGGCGGGAGCCGGATTCGCGATGGCAATCCCGATCGTGCAGAAGAGCGTCGTCGGCGCGGTCGCGGTCTCGCAGATCGGCAAGGCGTCCGGCGTGCTCAGCATGATTCGGCAACTGGGGGGCGCCTTCGGGGTCGCGATCTCCGTCGCGGCATTCGCGTGGCTCGGAGGCCGCGCCAGCGCGCAGGACTTCAGCAAGGGCTTTGCGGCCGCCGGCGCAACCGCATCGTTGCTGTCATTCGCCGGTGCGATCGCGGGCGTCTGGCTGTCCGCGCGGCAGGCCGGAGAATCTCGCTAGCACGGATTCAAGCGAACCACTCGCCATTCGCGTTGCGCAAGATGCAGCGGGACGCCGACCCGTTGTTTTGATGCCGGGCGGTGTGCAGCCGAAATTCCGGCTCACCCTGCTATCGTGGCGAACGCGTTGAACACGAATTTGCCATTCGCCGTTCCCCTTGCCATGCCGACCGAACTGACGCTTCACAACCCCGCGAGATAATGCGCCATCGCGTCGCGATCGGCGGGTGTCACCATCTTCATCAGCCGGATCATGTCGGCGCTGTTGGTGCGCGTCTCGTCGGCAAAGCTCTTCATGGCGGCGGCGAGATATTCGTAGCTCTGGCCCGCGAGGCGCGGCGCCGGCAGGCCGCCCTCGAAGTTCGGCTGGTGGCAGGCCTTGCAGACCGTCATGCCGTTCGGTTCGGTCGCCGCGGCGGCCGCCGCTGGCCCGGCCGGCCAGCTTTTGGCCGCGAAATAGGCGGCGGCCTTGCGGGTCTCTTCCGGCTTGATGGTCGCGGCGAGCGGCGTCATGACCGCGTTGTCGCGATCCTTCGCGCGGTAGTCGTGGATCTGCTTGACCAGATACGCCGTCTGCTGACCCCAGATGATCGGAATTGCGGTGCTGATCGGCTTGCCGTCGGCGCCATGGCACGCATTGCAGGTCTGCAATCGCGCGTCGAGATCGTCGGCCGCCTGCGCGGCATGAACGAGCGCCAAGGTCATCACCACGCCACAGGTGGCGGAAAGCAGAGTCCTGAACATCGCCTGCATTGCCTCTTTTGAACGTTTCCCATCCCAGCCGGCAGCGCTTTGGCTGACGGCCGCTCAAGCCTTGCCGTGGATGCGGGCGCGACGCAAGCCCCTCGCGGGCGCACCACCGCTGCCGCATGCAGCTGCGCCTCAATCGCGCTTGGCGATGCCGGCCTTCTCGATCACGGCCGACCATTTGGCGATGTCGGCGTCGAGCCGCGCCATCATTTCCTCCGGCGTGCCGGCGCGCATCTCCATGCCGAGGCGCTTCGCCTTCGCCTGCACGTCGGGGAGCGGCAGCACCGCATTGATGGCGCGCGCAAGCGTCGCAATCACCGGTTTCGGCGTCGCGGCCGGCACCGAAATGCCGTTCCAGCTCAAGACCTCGTAGCCGCCAATCCCGCTTTCCGTGATGGTCGGCACATCCGGCAAATAGGCGCTGCGCTTCGATCCGCTCGAGGCGAGCACCTCGACCTTGTTGTCGGCGATCATGCCCTGCAGCGGGGCGTAGAACTCGAACGCGACGTCGACGTCGCCGCGCAGGATGGCGCCCGCCATGTCGGGCGAGGTACGGAACGGCACGATCGTGACCTTGATGCCGGCGGTGGAGCGAAACAGCTCGGCCGCGAGGTTCTGCGTGCTGCCCGGATTGATGGTGCCGATGTTGAGCCTGCCCGGATTGGCGCGCGCCGCAGCGACCACGTCGGCGACCGATTTGAGCGGCGAGCCCGCGCGCGTCACGAGCAGCAGGTCGAAGAACGAGACGGTGGAGACCGACGCGAAGTCGGTGAGGATGTTGTAGGGGAGGGACTTGAACAGCGCGACGCTGATCGCATTGTTGTTGCCGGTCATCAGCAGCGTGTAGCCGTCGGCCGCCGCCGACGAGCCCGCCTTGGCGGCGATGATGCCGCCGGCGCCGGGCCGATTGTCGACCACAAATGGCTGCCCGAGCTCGCCGCTGAGCTTGTCGGCCAGGATGCGCATGCCGGTGTCGGCGATGCCGCCCGCCGCATAGGGAACGATGAGCATCACAGGGCGGCCGGGGTAGCGCGGCTCGCCGGCGGCGGGCATCGCGAGGGCGGCGGCGAGCGCGGCGCCCGCGATGGCGCGAAGCAGGCGGATGGAAACGGGCATCGGAACGCGCATGGGCCGACCCCGGGCGGTGCCGGCGAAACGGTCGGTCATGCATGTCCTCCCGCGCGAAACAATTGCGGGTAGGCGGCCGCTCGCCACACCCCCGCGATTTTGCGTGATTTTTCCACGGCCCGCGCGCCGGTCAAGCGCGATATCCGCGATCGCGGTCGCCACATTGTCGCCTTTACGTGGAATATATGGTACGAGATTGCCCCCCGCACTGCTCACTGGCAATGAGGCACCCATGCGTGCGTTAGCGACGGCCATCATCGCACTCGGATTCTTCGCCACGCTGGCGCAAACCGCGCTGGCGGAGGAAAGCAAGGCGCTCACGGCTCGCAGCGACGAGCAGAAGAAGGAAGACGAAGAGGTCGACAAGGCTTATCGGGCTGCGACCCGCGGCGAAAGAGGTCCAGCCGCCAAGGTCGATCCGTGGGCGACGGTGCGGCCGGCGGACAGCGACGGCAAGAACCGGCACTAGGCCGGGCTGCGCGTCGCGCCGGCAAGCGCGGCTTTCCATAAGTCGACCGGGGGCGACGGGCATTGCGTGCGCGGGCGTTGCGCCGCCGTCAGCCCTTGCGCGCGATGAACAGGCCTTCGCGCAAGTGGAACGTGAGCGCGTCGCCGCTCCCTTGCGGATCGAGCGAAGCTTTGGCGTCGGCATCGGCGCGCGCCAGCATGGCGCGCAGGAAGGCCTGCATGGTGGCGTCGTGGCGCGCCGCCCACGGCGCGAACTCCATGACCTTGTCGAGCTCTTCCTCGTGCGCGATGGCAAAGCCCTGCTGCGCCAGCGCGTCGCGCCATTCCTGCATGGTCCAGGCGCGCAGATGGCTCGGGTCGCGGAAGCGCTCGAAGGCGTTGACGAAGTCGCCGACGCTGCCGGGCACGACCACGTTGTCGACGAGCCCGAACAGCCCGCCGGGCTTGAGCACGCGATAAGCCTCGGCGACGAAGGCCGGGATGCTGTCGAAGTGGTGCGGCGCGATGCGGCAGGTGACGAGATCGAAGCTCGCGTCGTCGAAGGAGAGCGCCTCCGCCTTGGCATAGGCAGTGCGCAGATTGGCGAAGCCCTTGTTCGCCGCCTCGCGGCGCACGAGGTCGATCATCTCGGCCGTGATGTCGGTCGCCCACACGCGCGCCACATGCGGCGCGAACGCATAGGCGACGTGGCCGCCGCCGGTCGCGATGTCGAGCACGCGCCAGTCGGATTGCGGCTTGGTCAGCGCGACCAGCCGGTCGAGGCTCTTGCCTTGCGCGTGCGGCTTGCTCGTAAGGTATCCGGCAGCGTTCTTGCCGAACTGCTCTTGAACGAGGGTGCTCATCGGGTTGCCTTTGGCTGTGCCTCGAGCGCCATCCGGCGCGCGCTCGCGTGCTGGGTCATGGGATGGTCGGCGGTTTGCCAAAAATGGACGCTGAGGTCCAGCCCCAGTTGCGACCCCGCCACCGGCTCCTAGGCGACACGGCGCGAAGTCGCTAACATTGCCCCGCCTGATGCCGTCACCAGAACAAGCCCCCGGGGAGCGCCACCATGACGATCGAGCTGCAGGATATCACCATTCATCCGGTCATCGAGCAGCAAGGCAGCTGGTTCAACGTGATGGAGTTCTTTCCGACGCTGACCAAGGAGCTGCTCGACGAAAATCGCGCCTGGATGGAGCCGGCCTTTCTCGATCCGGCGAACAACGGGCTGGTGCTGTGCATCCAGGGCTTCGTGATCAAGACACCGCATCACAACATCCTGATCGATTCCTGCGTCGGCAACCACAAGCCGCGGCCGACGCGACCGTTCTGGAACATGCTCGACAGCGACCGCTTCGGCAAAAGCCTCGGCGCGGTGGGGCTCGGGGTCGCCGACATCGACTACGTGATGTGCACCCATCTGCACACCGACCACGTCGGCTGGAATACCCGGCTCGAGAACGGCCGCTGGGTGCCGACCTTTCCCAAGGCCAGATACGTGATGGCGGACCGCGAGCTCGCCTATTGGACGCAGCGCGAGAAGGATGATCCTTCGGCCTGTCCGTGGATCACCGACTCGGTCTTGCCGATCGTCGCCGCGAACCGCGCGCAGGTCGTCAAGAGCGACTACGTGCTCAACGAGGCGCTGCAGTTCGTGCCGACGCCGGGGCACACGATTGACCACTATTCGGTGCTGGTCGGCACAGGCGGTCGCAACGCCTTCATCACCGGCGACATGATCCATTCGCCGCTGCAGGGAAAATACCCCGAGCTCGGCATGCGGGTCGATTACGACTCCAAGCAGGCCGGCGTGACGCGGCGCACGACCTTCGACCGGTTCTGCGAGGAGGACACCCTGATGTGCCTGTCGCATTTCCCCACGCCCTCGACCGGGCGCGTGCGCCGCTGGGGCGGCGGCTACAAGTTCGTCGCCGCCTGAGATGTAGCCCGGATGAGGTGCGCAGCACCGACATCCGGGGCAAGGCTCACCCCGGATTTCCCCCGCTTTGCGGGGTCATCCGGGCTACGCGACTACGCAAATTCACAGCTTGATCGGCTCCAGGTGATGCCATGACGGATCGGGCTGCGTGCCCCAGGTGCCGCCGATGACCGTGCCGCTGTTGGTCACCCAGTGCTGGTCGAAGCTGTTGTCCACCTGGCGGATGGCGCCGGTGTCGGGATTGATCACGTCGGTGACGCCGAGCGTCGCGTTCGACCACTGATGCATGGCGTGGTCCTGTGCGGCGTTCTGGTTTTGCCACGACTGCATGATGCCGTCGCTCACCTGCTGCTGGTTCGCCCAGATGTGATGCTGGGCATTCATGAAATTCTGCTGCGCCTGCCGGTTCTGCGCCATCGCCTGCTGGAACATCATGTTGGCCATCGCCTGCTGCTGCGCGGCCTGCGCGGCTTGGCGCTGCTGCCAGCCCGGATCGATGCGGAAGGAGCGGGCAATGCCGGCGAGCACGCCGTCGACCGCGGCGAACTCGCCTTCCGGCGCGTGGTAGTAGAACTGCAGCAGGCCGAACCACTTGCCCGCCAGCGGATCGCCGAAGCCGGCCTGCGGCTTGCGCACCGTCGCGGTGAACACCCGCTCGCGCACCGGCGTGCCGGAAAGCGCGAACGTGCCGGTGGTGCGCGCCGCGGTGATCTCCACGCTGCGCGGATCGATGCCGAGCTGCGCGACCTCGGCCTGCAGGCGCGGCAACAGCTCCGGCCAGGGCTCGGACGTCTCGACGCGAAGACCCTTGCGGGGCAATTTCTTCGGCAGCCACTCGGCGGCGAATTTCGTCGCCGGCATGAAGCGCGTGCCGAGCCAGGTGTCGTTGAACTGCCAAAAACTGCCCGGCACGCAGACCTTGGTCAGGCCGCGCGGGTCGGACTGGGCGGTGAATTCGCAGGTCGTCGCCCCGGTCCAGGTATTGCGCGCGACCTGGCCGGCGGCGATCCAACCCGCCGGCACCTGAAAGCCGCGGATCACGACCTGGTCGCCGCGCACGATCATGTTGATGCGGCCCTCGAGCGCGACGGTGCCGCGCCGGCAATGGGTGCGCAGCAGCACCGTGTCCGTTGCCGGTGCCGGATCGGGAACAGCGTCGAAGCTCGCGTCGCTTGCGCGCACCGCCGCGACGTAGCGTGCCGCGAAATCGTGCACGTTCGCGGCGCCGGCGAGCGGGGCCGAGGCGATCCACGCCGCCACCGTATTGACCGGGTCCTCACTCACCACGAGCGTGCCGAGCTCGTTGCGCACCGTCCATCCGGGCGGATGCGCGAGCGCAAAACCCGCCCACGGATCGACAAGCTTGATCCAGCCGGCAGGCGCGTCGCCCGCATCCGCTGCGCCTGAAGGATTGTAGGTTGACATCGTCGACGTCCTCCGCCGAAGAGACATTATATCCGGTCGCAGCCGCCGGGTATGAACTGCTTCACGGCGCCGACCGGTGTTCTGCACCAGGGTGTTGCCAATATCTTCTGACGGAGGGGTAGGTCATGCAAGTCCTCGTGAGCCTGGCAAGAGCAATCGTGCGCGGCGCTATCGCGTTCGCGATCATCGCGGTGCTCTGGAGCGTGACGGCCGCCGCTGTCGGGTCGCCGATCTCGATGCCGACACTGGCGGCGGTTGTCGGTCGATTGGGTCAACTGTGCCTGAGCCCCTGGTTCTGGCAGGACGCCTGGATCAGCGCGCAGCACATCCTCCTCGGCTATGTGGCGGCGCTGATCGGCATTCCGCTCGGCCTTGCGCTCGCGTCGGCTGCGCCGATGCGCTTCGGCCTGGGCGCGCTGGTCAATGGATTGGCGGCTGCCCCGCTGATTGCCGGCGCGCCGCTCATGACGCTCTGGTTCGGCATCGGCGACGGCTCGAAGATCGCGCTGGCCTTCGCGGTCACCGCCTTCACGCTCGCGAGCGACATCATGAGCGGCCTTGCGCGCCCGGCGCCGATGGACGGGGCGCAGCGCGAGACGCCGGGAACGACGCGCTGTATCCTCGCCGCGATGCGGCGCGCGTTCGTGCTCGCGGTCGGTGCCGTGCTGGTTGGCGAGATGGTCGCGTCGACACACGGCCTGGGATATCTGCTGATGGCCTCGGTAGCGACGTTCGATACGCCGCAGGGCGTCGCCGCCCTGCTTTTCGTCAGCCTGCCATGCGGCGTCGTGGTCGCGATCTGCCGCTGGGCCGAGCGCCAAGTTGCTTAGCCGATCGCGGCGCCGCGCAACGCCGTGAGCGGGACGTCGACGGTGCAGACGAGGCCCGGCGATGCGAACGACATCTCGACGCTGCCATGCAGTTGATCGCGAAAGCCCGCCTCGATCACCCGCATGCCAAAACCGCGGCGCTTCGGCGGCGACATCGCGGGGCCGTCGAATTCGCGCCATGTCCAGTGCAGGTGCTCCGTCTCCACCCGCCAGCCGATCTCGACGCGTCCGGACTTTGCCGCAAGCGCGCCGTGCTTGATCGCATTGGTGCAAAGCTCGTGCACCGCCATCGCGACCGCGAGCGCCGACGGCGACGACAAGGGCAGATCGCCGCCCTCGATGCGAAATCGACTCGGCACCGTGTCGTAAGGCGCGATCGCGCGATCGATGATCCGCCGCAGGCCGACGATATCGTTGCCGCCTTCGCGCAACAGGTTATGCGCTTCGGCGAGTGCCATCAGCCGCTGCTCGACCGCCATGCGCCCCTCGGCGATGCTGGTCGAGCGCGCCAGACTCTGCGATGCGATCGCCATGGCCATCGCAAGCATGTTCTTTTCCCGGTGGTGCAGCTCCTGCACCATCTTTTGCTGCGACTCGTGAGCGAGCCTGCGCTCGCTCACGTCGCGCGCGATCACCAGGAGCCGGGCCGGCTGGCCGCCGGCGTCGAGGATGGGGCTGACGGTCGCCTCCCACCAGCCCGACTTGCCGTCGGCGCCGCG
>DATBZM010000285.1:0-12110 GCA_036513175.1 Xanthobacteraceae bacterium
GGTGCGTTTCGGATTCTTGGTGAAGTCGTGCCATTCCTTGATGAAGGCCGTGTTCGCCGGGGTCTTGATCGACTCGAAGTAATTCCAGGCGGCGAGATGGCCGACCAGCGGCTTGGTATCGAGACCGGCGAGCTCTTCCTCTCCGACCGAGAACGCCACGACCGGAATGTCGGTCGCCTTGATGCCCTGGTTGCCGAGCTCCTTGTAGAACGGCACGTTGGCGTCGCCGTTGATGGTCGAGACCACCGCGGTCTTCTTGCCGGCCGATCCGAAGGCCTTGATCTTGGAGACCTCGGTCTGCCAGTCGGAGAAGCCGAACGGCGTGTAGTTGATCATGATGTCCTCGTCCTTCACGCCTTTCAGCTTGAGGTAGGCTTCGAGGATCTTGTTGGTCGTGCGCGGATAGACGTAGTCGGTGCCTTCGAGCACCCAGCGCTTCACCGAGCCGCCGTCCTTGCCCATCAGGTAGTCGACGGCCGGGATCGCCTGCTGGTTAGGCGCGGCGCCGGTGTAGAACACGTTGCGCTCGCTCTCCTCGCCTTCGTACTGCACCGGATAGAACAGAATGTTGTTGAGCTCCTTGAACACCGGCAACACCGATTTGCGCGACACCGAGGTCCAGCAGCCGAACACGGCCGAGACCTTGTCCTTGCTGATGAGCTCGCGCGCCTTCTCGGCGAACAGCGGCCAGTTCGAGGCCGGGTCGACCACGACCGCCTCGAGCTTGCGGCCGAGCACGCCGCCCTTCTTGTTCTGCTGCTCGATCAGCATGAGCATCACGTCCTTGAGCGTGGTCTCGCTGATCGCCATGGTGCCGGATAGCGAATGCAGGATGCCGACCTTGATGGGCTCGTCCGCGAAGGCGCGCGTCCCGAAGGCCGCGAGGCTGGCCGCCGAGGCCAGCGCGCCGCGCAGGAACGGTCGTCGGCCGACCGGTCGATTGAAATTGACCATTTGCGATGTCCTCTCTGTGGGTGCGACGCGGCCCGGCACCGTTTCGCTGGCGGGTAGTCCGCAAGGAGCGTGCCAAGGCGGTGCCACCGGCTAAGCTGCTGAGTCGGCGCAGATTCGAGCGGTCGGTTGAGATCGATCCGCAGTTGATTGTGACAACGCAGGGGGCGATTTGTTCAGAAAATTGGCACGAGCCTAAAATTTGGGCGCAAAGCTGATTGCGCATACAATTCGGGGCAATTCACTTGAGTTTACAACGTCCAGGTTCATGCATTCGGTAACCACAACCAAATGACGACGATGTCGGACCATCCCGCAATCTCGAAGGTCACCCATGCGCTAGCCGCGTACATCGCCGAGACGATGCAGCGCGAGCTGCCGGCAGATGTGGCGACGAAGACCAGGCTGCACGTGCTCGACACGCTCGCCGCCATGCTGTCCGGCTCGCGCCTCAAGCCGGGCGAGCTTGCGTCGGCTTACGTCGAAACGCTGGGCGGTCGCGCCGAGGCGACCGTGATCGGCACGCACATCGTGACGTCAGCCGTCAACGCGGCGCTCGCCAACGGCATGATGGGGCATGCCGATGAAACCGACGACTCGCACCTCGGGGGTCTTTTCCATCCCGGCTGCGCCATCGTCCCGGCCGCGCTCGCGGTCGCCGAGCGGGCGGGCCGCGGCGGCGCCGAGCTGATTCGCGCAGTTGCGCTCGGCTACGACGTCGGCGCGCGCATCGCACCGGCGCTCGGGTCACGCCGCTCCGATACGGCGAGCCACAGCACGCACAGCCTCGCGGCGCTGTTCGGCGCGGCCGCCGCGGCGGCGGCGCTGCTGCGTCTCGATCCGACGCAAGTGCGGTTCGTGCTGTCCTACACGGCGCAGCAGGCATCGGGCATCGCATTCTGGTCGCGCGACCACGAGCACATCGAGAAGGCTTTCGACTTCGGCGGCATGGGCGCGCGCAACGGCGTCGCCGCCGCGACCATGGTGGCGGCCGGATTCACGGCAGTCGACGACCCGCTCCGCGGCACGCACAATCTGTTCACGGCGCTCGGCGCGGCGCCGGCACCGGAAAAGCTCACGGCCGAGCTCGGCTCCCGCTACGAGATCATGCACGCCTCGATCAAGAAATGGTGCGTCGGCTCGCCGATCCAGGCCGCGCTCGACGCGCTCACGCTGCTGATGGCCGAGCACCGGCTGCGCGCCGACGATGTGCGGCGGATCGTCGTCGACATGCCGGACGACCGCCTGCATATCGTCGACAATCGCACCATCCCGGACATCTGCCTGCAGCACCTGCTCGCGGTCACGCTCGCGGACGGCACGCTCACCTTCGCAAGCGCGCACGACTATGCGCGCATGCAGGACCCCGCCGTGCTCGCCTTGCGCCGCCGCATCGACGTGGTGCCGAGCGCGGAGCTGACCGCCGCCGTGCCGGCGCGCCAGGCGATCGTCGCGATCGAGACCGCCGACGGCCGCAGCCTGCGCCAGCGCACCTACGCGGTGCGCGGCACGCCGGACAATCCGATGAAGCGGACGGAAGTCGAGACGAAGGCGCGCGACCTCATGGTGCCGGTGATCGGCGCCGAGCGGGCGGAGAAGCTCATTGGTGCCGTGGCCTCGCTCGAGACGCTGCGCGCCGTGACCGACCTGCGGTCGCTGCTGCAGGCATAGACCTTACGGATGCAGCAGGTCGATCAGCTGCTTCGCATTCTTCAATTCATCGAGACCGAGCACCGCATCGACCAGCGCCTGCTGGCGTGCCGGCGACAGCACCGCGCGGGTCAGCGTCTTGAACTTGCCGACGATGTCGTCGGCGCTCGCGAACGACTGCTCGGAGCCGCGCGGGGCCTCGCGGGTCTCGCTGTGCACGAAGCCGTCGCGCAGATGGACGTCGACGCGCGCCTTGTGCCGGTAGGCCGAGCCGAGCGCCGTGATTTGCGGATCATGCACGACCTCGACCCTGCGCGAGAGGACGATGCGCCCTGGATCGTCGATCGCCGCCGGCGTGAACTGGTCGACCGAGACGTCGCCTTCGAGCAGCAGGGTGGCGACGCAAAACGGCAGGTTGAGCTGCGCGGTCGTCATGCTGTCGGGCCGATAGGCCCAGCCCACATGGTCGACCGTGACCTGCGAGCCGTGCACCACGATCTTCTCCAGCTCGTCGAGCCCGAACGGGCGGCGGGCGCGGATGTCGCGGATCGCATCGAGCGTCGTGTGGTTGCTGCCGACGCAGGAATAGAACTTGAGCGAGATGCGCATGGTCTCGAAGCGCTCGCCGAGGCCGGCGCTGAGCTCGGCAAGATTGAAGCGGTCGGTCGAGCGCGAAAAGGTCGTGCAAAAGCCGCCATAGGGCGCCTCGAACACGTCGGCGATCCCGGTAAAGCCGCGCTGCGCCAGGAGCGCGCCATAGAGCCCGCTCTGCGCCGAGCGGCCCGCATGCATGCGCTTGACCATGGCGCCGTATTGCGCCGCCATCAGCCCGGCCGACTGGGTACCGGCGATGCCGAGCGCGTGCACGGTCTGCTCGGCCGTCAACCGCAGGCCGCGCGCAGCCCCCGCCGCGGCGGAAAAGACGCCGAGCGTCGCGCCCGAATGCCAGCCCTGGCCGATATGCTCCTGCCCCATGCACTTGCCGACGCGCGGGCCGATCTCGTAGCCCGCAACCGCCGCGGCGAGGAATTCGCGCCCGGACAGCTCGGCGTGGCTTTCCGCGACCGCGATCAGCGCCGGCAGCGTGACGGCGCCGACATGCAGCACCCCCTGGCGGTGCACGTCGTCGAGCTCGAAGCCCTGCACCTGCGTGCCATTGACGAGCGCGGCGTGCGGCGAGGACAGGCGCTGACCGGTTCCCCACACCGAGGTCGTGCGCGTCGCGTCGAGCGCCGCGCAGGTCTCGCGCAGGATGCGGCACCATTCGAGGTCGGCGCCGTAGATCGCGCAGCCGAGCGAATCGAGGATCAGGAGCTTGATGCGCTCGTGCACCTCGGCGGGAATGCGCTCATAGCTCAGTCCCGCCACGAACTCGGCGATGCGGCGCGTGTGGACATTGTCGGTCCCGGCATGTTGTTGCATCAGGACTTCCACCCTACGTCGCGATTGCGCGCCGTTTCGCGCCGGTGAACGCGGCAATTCGACCGCAGATGCACTGGTAACGATCCATACATCAAGTTTTCGCCCTCGCGTGAGCACTTTTTAAACCAACAGATTTAACGACAAATTTTGCGATAGTCGATAAGACAACCGTATGGCGAAGCGCAGTTGGGCGTGAAATGACGGGCTCCCAGGATTCGGCGGAAGGCCGCCACAGCGATACGTTGAAGACGGTGCTTGCGCTGCATGCCATCGCGCTCGACGGCATGGCCGAAGGGCTGTGCCTGCTCGACGGCGAGCTTCGAGTTGTCCTGTTCAACCGCAAGCTCGTCGACATCCTGGGGCTGCCGCTCGACAGCCTGCAGGTCGGCGCGCCGCTGAAAGCCGTCCTCGGGCACGTGGGCCAGAACGTTGCGGCGGCAAACGTGCATTGCACCGAGATGTGGCGCGACCTGGCGAACACGTTCACGCGACGCGCTTCGTTCGACCTCGACCGGCGGAGCGCGAGCGGCGCGCTCGTCCGGCTGCACTTCCAGCCGGTCACGGGCGGCGGCTGGGTCGCCACTTGCGTGCGGGCGACAGAGCAGCCGGCCGAACGCGAGCAACAGGCGCAACTCGACCGCTGGCGGCAGATTTTCGTCAACAGCTCGCGCGGCGTCTGCATGTACGACGCCGACAGGCGGCTCGTGCTGCACAACGAACGCTATCTCCAGCTGTTCGGGTTCAACGCCGACCAGATCAGGCCCGGCATGCACTATCGCGACATCCTCGCGCTCGCGGCGGAGCTCGGCATCCAGCCCGACCTTCGGCGCGAGATGCTCGACGAGATGCAGGCCTCGGCGTTCGCGAGCGAGCCCACCACGCACCAGCTCGGCTTGAGCGACGGCCGCACCATCGAGGTGACGGTACGGCCCGCCGGGCGCGACGGCTGGGTCGCGGAATGCGAGGACGTGACCGCCAACGTGCGCTACGAGCGGGCGCTGCACGATCGCAACCAGCTGCTCGACGCGACGCTCGAGCACATGGCGCACGGCCTGTGCGCTTTCGACGATAACCTGCGGCTGATCGTGGTCAATCGCCGCTATCTGGAAATCTATGCGCTCACCGAAGCCGACGCGCGGCCGGGCACCTCGTTGTTCGACCTGATGAAGCAGAGCGTCGCGCACGGGGTTCACCGCCCCGGCATCACGGCCGAGCAGATGTACGAGGATTTCAAGGCGCGGCTGATCGACAACCGCGAGCCGGTGCTCCACCGCATCCTCGCCGACGGACGCATCATCGCGGTGCGCCACCAGCCGATGGCGAGCGGCGGATGGGTCGGCACCTACGAGGACATCACCGAGCGCCACCAGGCCGAGGAGCACATCGCGCACATGGCGCGGCACGACGCCCTCACCGAGCTGCCGAACCGGCTGCTCTTTCACGAAAAAATGGCCGATGGCCTGGTGCGGGTCGAGAGCAGCGGCGAGTCGATGGCGGTGATGTGCCTCGATCTCGACAACTTCAAGGGCATCAACGATTCGCTCGGCCATCCGATCGGCGACAAGCTGCTGCAGAGGATCGCGCAGCGGCTGTGCGGCAAGCTCGGCAGCGTCGACACGATCGCGCGGCTCGGCGGCGACGAGTTCGCCATCCTGCATCCGATGAACAGCCTGCAGGACACCGAAGACCTCGCGCGCAGCCTGATCGGCGCGGCGGCCGAGCCGATCATCATCGACGGCCAGGAAATCACGAGCGGCATCAGCATGGGCATCGCGATCGCGCCGGCGAACGGCAAGACCAGCGAGCACCTGATGAAGTGCGCCGATCTCGCGCTCTATCAGGCGAAGTACCAGGGGCGCAACACCCATCGGTTCTTCGAGCCGGCAATGGACGCGCGGCTACAGGTGCGCCGCGCCCTCGAGACCGATCTGCGCCGCGCGCTCGCCGCCGGCGAATTCCAGCTCGCCTACCAGCCGCAGATCAATCTCGCCACCAACGAGCTGATCGGATTCGAGGCGCTGCTGCGCTGGCATCATCCGGAGCGCGGACCGGTGTCGCCGGCGGAATTCATCCCGATCGCCGAGGAGATCGGACTGATCATCCCGATCGGCCAGTGGGTGCTGCGGCAGGCCTGCACCGAAGCCGCCAAATGGCCACGCGGCATGAAGATCGCCGTCAACCTGTCGCCGGCGCAGTTCCGCGGCCGCGGCCTGCTCTCGACCGTGACGCAGACGCTTGCGGCCGCCGGGCTGTCGGCCGATCGCCTCGAGCTGGAAATCACCGAGGCGGTGCTGCTCGAGCAGAACGAGGCCAATATCGGCACCCTGCATCAGCTGCGCGCGCTCGGCGCGCGCATCGCCATGGACGATTTCGGCACCGGCTATTCGTCGTTGAGCTACCTGCGCAGCTTCCCGTTCGACAAGATCAAGATCGACCGGTCATTCGTGTTCGACAGCATCGCGGGCCAGCAGGGCGAGGCGATCATCCGCACCATCGCCGAGCTCGGCTCGACGCTCGGCATCGTGACGACCGCGGAAGGAATCGAGACCGCCGACCAGTTGCAGCTCGTGCGCCGCGCCGGATGCACCGAGGGGCAGGGCTATCTGATCGGCCGGCCTTGCTCGGGCGCGCAGGCAGCCGATTACATCGCGCGCGCCTTGCGCAGCGCCGCGGCGGCCTGATCGAAACGGGTAGCCCGCATGGAGCGCAGCGTAATGCGGGGACAGCAGTCCCCGGATTTCGCTTCGCTCCATCCGGGCTACGGCGTTTGATCGCGCTCAGTCGTCGATCGCGGGCTTCGCCATGTCCTCGGCGAGCACGCGGCCGGCTTTCTTGCTCACCACGTAGTTTTCCAACGCGAGCAGGTCGATATCGGTCGACAGGAAGCAGCGGATCGCGTCCTGCGGCGTGCATACGATCGGCTCGCCGCGAACGTTGAACGAGGTGTTCAACACCACCGGAACGCCGGTGCGGCGGCCGAACGCATCGATCACCTTCCAGAACGGCTCGTTGTCGTTGCGGTCGACCGTCTGGATGCGCGCGGAACCGTCGGAGTGGACAACCGCCTTGGTCTTTTCGCAGCCGAGCGGCCGCGCCGGCACGACGAACTCCATGAAGTCCGATCGCACGACGCCCCGCATGTCGAAATAGTCGTCGGCGGTCTCGACCAGCGCCGCCGGCGCGAACGGGCGGAACTCCTCGCGCAGCTTGACGCGCTGGTTGACCACTTCGCGCATCTCGGCGCCGCGCGGGTCGGCAAGGATGCTGCGGTTGCCGAGCGCGCGCGGGCCGAATTCCATGCGTCCGCGGAACCAGCCGACGACCTTGCCCTCCACCAGCGCGTCGGCGACCGTTTCCTCGATCGCGTCGACACGCTTGAATTCGACCTTGTGCGCGTTCGCCTCGAGCGCCCCGACCACGCTCGCTTCCCGATAGCTCGGACCGAGGCTCATCGACGGCACTGCCTTGCCGGTCGGCGGCAGCCCGAGAACCTGATGCTGGACGTATTGCGCGGCGCCGATGCTCGCGCCGTCGTCGCCGGACGCCGGGAAGACATAGGTCTGCTTGAACATGCCGGAGCGCGCGACCTTTCCGGTCATCACCACGTTGAGGGCGACGCCGCCGGACAGGCAGATGCGCTCGATGGCATACTTGTCCTTGAGATAAGCGAGCCGGCAGAACATCGCCTCTTCGAGCTGCTCTTGCAGCGCCGCCGCAATGTCCATTTCGCGCTGGGTCACCGGGTCCATGTAGGCGCGCGGCGGGCCGAACAGGCTCTTGATGTGGTCGCCGAAATCGTCGCGCAGCAAAGCGGTGGTGCGGCAGCTTCCATCGGCCGCGATGTCGAGCAAATCCTCGAATTCGGTCGCATAGGTCTTGGGATTGCCGTAGGACGCAAGCCCCATCACCTTGTATTCGCCATCGAGCGGCTTGAAGCCGAGATAGGCTGTCATCATCATGTAGAGCACGCCGAGCGAGCCCGGCAGCATGGTTTCCTCGACCTGCTTGAGGCCGTCGCGGCTTCCAATCGCAAAGATCGAGCTCGACCGTTCGCCGAAGCCGTCGATCGTGAGCACGCCGGCGTCCGCATAGCCGGAGGAATAGAAGGCCGAGGCGGCGTGCGCGAGATGGTGCGGAACAAAGTGGATTTCGGTGCGATTGCGCCGGCCGCCAAAAAGCTCGGCGATTTCGTCGGCTATACGCTCATTCGACACGGTTCCGTCATAAACCGCCCGATATCCCGCGATAAGCCGATCTTTCACTTGGTCGGAAAGATGCGGTTCCACGGCGCGAATGCGCTCGTCGAGAACCTCGGGCGTGAAGTCACAGTAGAACGCGATGTGATCGACGTCTTCGATGCGGTGACCGGTTTCGGCGAGACAGTAATCAACGGCCTTGCGTGGCGGCAAAATCCTACCGCCGGCCGCCGTCGAATGCTTGAAGCGATTGAAGCGCTCTTCCGCGGCCGCAGCCTTCAAATGTCCATCGCTCAGGATCGCGGCAGCGCTGTCGTGCCCGACGCCGTCGAGCGGAAAGAAGTTGAGCGGAAGGTCCTCGGCATCCTCGCCGAAGGCCGTGATGGCGTCGAATATCAGCGGATATCGCCGCGAGTGGCGCATCCGTGATGCCAATTTTCCTTCCGATTTCCAGCCGTGTCTCTGATGACCTGCGTATCCCAATATCAGCATTTACATCCCGACGGCTGAACGCGACGCGGCGGGAAAAGCTGGCCAGCCTTTTGCCGCGACTATTAACCAAAAGAGGATATTTTTCGGGTTGCTCGTGCTTCCCTTGCTACCGGGGATCGGTTAATATTTTGCTTCGGAAGTTTCAATCCCCTTCCGCCGGGATTCCTCAGCGCTGTTCGATAAATCGGAAAAACGGTCGTTCCTCGCGCATGAATGATGGGGGGAAATATGTGATCTGGCCCGCGTCGGCAACCCAAGGTTGGGTTGTGCCGATGCTGTGCGCGGCCGCCGCGAGCGTCATTACGGGCATTGCGCTGGTGGCGACACGATATGTCGTGCAACAGGCCGATGGATTGACGGTGGCGATGCTGCGCTATTGCGTCGCGACCGCCTGCCTGCTGCCGACCGCGATGATCTTCTATTGGGTCAAGGTGGCGAAGAAGGATTTCTTCGTCCTCGCCGCGCTGGGCGTCCTCTACTTCGGCATCTTCCCCTGGTGCATCAGCTCGGCGATGCAGTTCACGACGGCATCGGCCGGTTCCATCGTGCTCGCCTGTACCCCTGCGGTGACCCTTATTCTCGGCGGCTTGTGGGGCAGCGAGGTGATGACTGCACGCAAGTGCCTCGGCGTCACGCTTGCGATCGTCGGCGCCGGAATTGCGATCGGCGGCGCCATGGCGGTGCTGGCGGCAGCCAGTTGGTATGGCAACGCCCTGATGATTGCCGCGACGGTGTGCGGCGCCGTCTATGCGGTCTTCTCCAAGCCCTACCTCGCCAAATATCCGCCGATCGTGGTGAGCGCGATCGCGATGGGTGCAGGCGCCGCGTCGCTGCTCGGCGTGTGGGTGGTGCGCGACCTGCCGTCGGGTCTGCCCGATCTCGATGCGAAAGGATGGCTTGTCATCCTCTTCATCGGCGCGATCGGCGGCGCCTTGTCGTTCTTCCTCTATGCCTGGGCGCTCGGCCGCACGGCGCCGACTGCCACCATGATTCTCCTGCCGCTCAATCCGATGGCGGCGATTTTCACCGGCGTGCTGTTTCTCGGAGAGCCATTGACCTCCGGCCTTTTCATTGGTCTTGCCTTTGTCATCTTCGGCATATTCCTGGTGATCGACATGACGGGCGGAAGGAAGTCAAGCGTGATGGTGGGTGCCAAGGTAAATCATGAAATTCCTCCTGCTTAGCAACGTGAACATGCAGCCGCTGTCGGCGTCGCTGAAACCGCTCGCGGTCGAGTGCGGCGGCTACAACAGCCTGCTCGCCGATCTCGCGACGACGGATTCGCCCGCGACCGCAGCCGGCGTCTCGCATGTGCTGTGCGTCTTCGACACCGACACGATGATGGGCGGGGCGCTCCACGGCGAAGGCGCGCCCGAGCAGTGCCGGATGTTTCTCGATGCGCTCGAAGGGTTCTGCGACCGCAATCCCGGCAAGACCGTCATTGCCAACACGTTTTGCCTCGGCTCGCAGCGCTGGCTCGGCTTCGCCGACCTGATCCACCAGAAGTCGCTGAGGGAGATGGAAACGTCGCTCAACGGCCGCCTCGTCGCGCTCGCGAAGACGCATCCCAACCTGCTTGTGTTCGACATGGAGCTCTTGTTTCGCCGGCACGGCGAGGACGCGCTCATCTCCAACGCGCTGTGGTACGCGGGCCGCATCCGCTACTCGGCGCGCATGTTCGAGGTGCTGGCCGCGACCATCCGTCAGGCACTCGCCGCCCACGCGCAGAAGGCCCGCAAGGTGCTCATCGTCGATCTCGACAACACGCTGTGGGGCGGCGTCGTCGGCGAGCTGGGCGCGACCGGCGTCGCGCTCGGGGAAGACGGCGCCGGCCGCTGTTTTCGCGACTTCCAGCGCTCCCTCAAGGCGGTGCAGCAGACCGGTATTCTGCTCGCCATCGCCAGCAAGAACGAATTGGCCGACGTCGAGGAAATCCTCGATGACAATCCGATGATGGTCCTGCGCCGCGAGGACTTCGCTGCCGTTTACGCCAACTGGGAGCCGAAGGCGGAGAACATCGTCAAGATCGCCGAGCAGCTCGGCCTCGGCACCGACAGCTTCGTCTTCATCGACGACAACCCGGTCGAGCGTGAAGCGGTGCGCAAGTTTCTGCCCGAGGTCGCGGTGCCGGAGTTTCCCGACCGCATCGAGAACCTGCAGACCTGGCTCCTGCGCGAGGTCGCACCGGCCTATTTCGGGAAATACGCGATCACGGCCGAGGACGCGGCGAAGACCGAGCAGTATCGCGCCCACGCGTCGCGGCAGAAGCTCGCCGCGAGCTTCGACCTCGACGGCTATCTGCGCGAGCTCAACATCGAGTGCAACATCGAGGTCGATCCGTCCAAGCAGCTCGTGCGCGCCGCGCAGATGACGCAGAAGACCAACCAGTTCAACCTGACGACGCGACGCTACGAAGTCACCGATCTGGCGCGGTTCGTCGAGAGCAGCGAGCACGCCGTGCTGATGCTCGATTACCGCGACCGCTTCGGCGACGAGGGCTCGGTCGCGCTGGCGATCGTCGACCTCGCGGAGGGCCGCATTGACACTTTTCTAACGAGCTGTCGCGTAATCGGGCGCAAGGTGGAGGCGCGGCTGCTCGACAAGGCTGTCGAGCTGTGCCGCGATCGCGGTCTGCAGAGGGTCATCGGCGAATACATCCCGACGCGGAAGAACAAGATGGCCGCGACGTTCTACGAGAATCACGGCTTCACCCCAATGTTGAGGGCTCCGGATGGACGCGTTACTTACGAGAAGCCAATCGACGGCTGACGCCAAGACACGGGCGGTGATCGAGGTCGTCGCCAAGGCGCTCGAGATTTCGCCCGACGAGCTCGGCCCGGACACCTCGATGGACGATACGCCGTTGTGGGATTCGGTCGCGCATCTGACCATCTGCCTGGAGTTCGAACGGCGGTTCGGCCAGTCGCTCGATCTGGAAAAGATCTTCACCGCGTCGAGCGTGCGCGACCTCGCCAAGCTCGTTCCCTGAGCTTGCGACCGCGGCCGGCGCGCGTTCTTCCCGGATTGGCGCTCCTTGCATGGGACAGGCGGCTCACCGGCCGCCTGTAATATTTCCGTCATCGCCGCGGCCTAAGGGTTGGTTCCACCCACACCGCCGACACGGAACCGTCCCATGCTCAGAAGCGGACTCGCATTGGCGCTCGCCTGCGCGCTCATCCTCTCGCCCGCCGCCGCGCAGCAGCCGCATCCGCACAGCATCATCTTGTTCGTTCCCGACGGCTTGCGTGCCTTGAAGGTGACCCCGCAGACGGCGCCGACGATGGCGATGATCCGCGACAAGGGCGTCAACTTCAAGAATTCGCATTCGTTGTTCCCGACCTTCACCACCGCCAACGCGTCGGGCATGGCAACCGGCCACTATCTCGGCGACACCGGCGA
>DATBZM010000286.1:0-12856 GCA_036513175.1 Xanthobacteraceae bacterium
CACCGCCGATGTCGCGACGGCGCCGGCGCGCCTCAAGCTCATCGGCGAGGTCGCGGCCGGCCATCCGTTCGATCACCCGGTCGGCCCGCACGAGGCAGCACGCATCTTCACCGGCGGCGTCGTGCCGGCCGGCGCCGACACGATCGTCATCCAGGAGCACACCGCGCGCGAGGGCGACACCGTCGTCGTGCAGAAGCCGAGCGGTCCGGGCCGCCACATCCGCGCCGAAGGGCTCGACTTCGAGGCCGGCGCCGCGCTGCTCGCCGCCGGCCATCGCCTCACGGCGCGCGACCTCGCGCTCGCCGCCGCCATGAACCATTCGACCGTGCCGGTGCATCGCCGCGCCAGGGTCGCGCTGCTCGCGACCGGCGACGAGCTGGTGATGCCGGGCACGACGCCCGGCCATGGCCAGATCGTCTATTCGAACGGCTTTGCGCTAGCGGCGCAGGTCGCAAACGAGGGTGCCGACGTGCTCGACCTCGGCATCGCGCCCGACCGGCTCGACGCCACCATCGCGGCGGTGCGGCGGGCCCGCGACGCGCGGGTCGACGTGCTGGTGACGACCGGCGGCGCCTCGGTCGGCGATCACGACCTGGTGCAAAAGGCCTTTGCGGCCGAAGGCATGGCGCTGTCGTTCTGGAAGGTCGCGATGCGGCCGGGCCGGCCGCTGATGCACGGGCGCCTGCCCGGGCAGCTCGGCGGCATCGACGTGCTCGGCCTACCCGGCAATCCGGTCTCGGCCTTCGTATGCGGCGTCCTCTTTCTCGTGCCGCTGCTGCGCCGGCTCGCCGGGCGCACCGATCTTGGACCCGATGTCGAATCGGCGGTGCTCGGCGCTGACCTCGCGGCGAACGATGAACGCGCCGATTACATGCGCGCCGCGCTCGCAACGGACGCCGATGGCCGCCTCGTCGCGACCCCGTTTGCGGTGCAGGACAGCTCCATGCTGGCGCCGCTGGCGAAGGCCGGTTGTCTCGTGATTAGAGAGCCTTACGCCCCGGCCGCGAAGGCCGGCAGCCGTTGCGGCATCGTAAAGCTCGCGTTCTGACGAACCCGAGAAAACAGCACCTCGAATTAAATTCTTGCGGAACACAAGCCGAACAGATAGTGTCCGTTCATGATTTGTTTATGCGCGGTCGGTAGACAAACGACGACCGCCACAGCCCGGGGATTGGGACCATGCTGACCCGCAAGCAACTCGAGCTTCTCCGTTTCATCCACGAGCGCCTCAAGGAGTCGGGCGTGCCGCCGTCCTTCGACGAGATGAAGGATGCGCTCGACCTGCGCTCCAAATCCGGCATTCACCGCCTGATCACCGCGCTCGAAGAGCGCGGCTTCATCCGCCGCCTGCCCAACCGGGCGCGCGCCATCGAGGTGATCAAGCTGCCCGAGACGGTGGGCGGCGGGCTCGGCAATGGCGGCCGCGCGCGCGGCTTCACGCCGTCGGTGATCGAGGGCAATCTCGGCCGCGGGCGCGCGGCCGCGGACGATGACGGCGGCCGCCCGGTCGCGGTGCCGGTGATGGGCCGCATCGCCGCCGGCACGCCGATCGAGGCGATCCAGACCAGGAGCGCCGTCATCAACATGCCGCCCGATCTGCTCTCGACCGGCGAGCATTTCGCCCTCGAGGTGCGCGGCGACTCGATGATCGAGGCCGGCATCCTCGACGGCGACATGGCGCTGATCAAGAAGACCGAGGCCGCCGAGACCGGCGACATCGTGGTCGCGCTGATCGACGAGGAGGAAGCCACCCTCAAGCGCTTCCGCCGCCGCGGCGCCTCCATTGCGCTCGAACCCGCCAACCCCTCGTACGAGGTGCGGATCCTGCCGCCCAACCGGGTGAAGATCCAGGGCAAGATGGTGGGGCTGTTTCGGAAGTATTGAGCGGTCCTCGTAGCCCGGATGGAGCGAAGCGAAATCCGGGTTGATGGTTACGAGGTTCGCCGATGCATTTCGATATTGTCGGTGAAATCTCGGAAATCGAGACTTTCGCAGTCGGATCCGGGATTCGCGAAATCGCTCGTCTGCGCAGAGCGTATGGCCGTGGGCGCTGGCGCAAGCGGAAGGGCATCGCCCGCGTTCGATTTGCCGATGGCTCCTCGCATCTTGCTGAAGTACATTGGTACGAGGCGGCTGCAATTGGCCGCAAGGAATTCAAGATCAAACGCCTGCTGTGAATCCAAAACCATGGCAAGACATCAATCGAAGCAGTTGGTCGTGTGTATCGACAATGAAGGCTATCCGGCGTCGCTCGAAAAGCGCAAGATTTATGTCGCACTCGCTGATGTCGGTGCGGAAAAGCGCGGCCTGCTCCGGATTATCGACGAGTCCGGGGAGGACTACCTCTATCCGAAGGCATTCTTCCGCTCGATCGCATTGCCGCAGGCGGTGAAACGGGCCGTTTTGGCCGCGGCATAAGGCTGCGTGAGCGGCGGAAGAAGCGCGGCATGCCGTTCTCCAGCACCTTGCCGCGCGGCGACAGCAACGGCGCACCAGGCGCCACCTTGCGGGTGAGCGGAACGAGGTCGTTCTCGTCGCCGCCGGTGCCGTGCAGCACGAGTAGCGGCCGAGCGTCGAGCTGGCCCGGCTCGAAGCGATGAATGAAAGAAAGCGCGCTCATCATGCCGCGCGCTCGGCCTGCTCGATCGACGGCAGCGCGGCCTCGATCTCGCGCCGTTGCGGCTCGAGGAACGCCGGCAGCTTGAGATCGCGTCCAAGGCGTGCGACCGGCTCGTCCACCGCGAAGCCCGGCGCATCCGTCGCGATCTCGAACAGAATGCCGCCGGGCTCGCGGAAATAGACCGAGCGGAAGTAGTTGCGGTCGCGCTGCTCGGTCGGCGTCATATGATGGTCCCGGCGCACCTTCTCGGCCATCGCGGCCTGCTGGGCGTCGTCGGCGGCGCGGAACGCGATGTGGTGCACCGAGCCGCGCCCGAGCCGGCCGGGCAGGAAGCCCTTCGTCTCGTGGATCGTGATGCTCGCCCCCGGCGCAGATCGATCGATGGCGTAGCGCACCTGATGCGCCTCGCGCCCAGTCTCGGCGAAGCCGAGCACGTCGGTCAGGATCGCGCCGGTCGGCGCCGCCCGATCGACCATCAAGGTGACGCCATGGAACCCGCGGATCGCGTGCTCGGCCGCAACGGCGCAGTCGCTCCACGCCGCTTCCGACGACGCGCCCGCAATGCCGACGAGCGCGAGCCGCAAGCCGTCCGCATCGGTGAACGGCAGCACCGGCTCACCGAAGCGCTTTTCCAGCGCCTCATGCGCGACTCCCTGCTCGATCAGGCGGTGCGTCCAATAGCCGATCGATTCGGCGGGAATGCGGAATGCGGTCTCCTCCGCAAGCCCGCTGCCGTTTCGTCCCGGCGCCGCATGCTCCCACGGAAAGAAGGTCAGGATGGTGCCCGGCCTGCCCTGCTCGTCGCCGTAATAGAGATGATAGGTGCCGGGATCGTCGAAATTGACCGTCTTCTTGACGAGGCGCAGGCCGAGGACGCGCGTGTAGAAGTCGACGTTGCGCGAGGCATTTCCCGCTATAGCCGTGACGTGGTGGATGCCCGACATGTGCTGTCCTCCGCGCGGAATTCCGCAAGTTAAATCTACGTGCGCCTGCGGTGGGGCAAATAGAACGAATGTGCGCTCAATTGCCGTTACGCCGGTCGCTTGCGGCGACTCCGGTCTCCCGCGCCAGCAGTCCCGTGAGCGCGGCGGCGATCACATTGCCGCCGATGCTGATGAGGATCGGCAGCGTGTAGCTGTGGCTGATATCGAACGCGAAGCCGGCGGCGCTCGGGCCGATCAGCGTCCCGATCCCGGCGCTGGTGTAGAGGATGCCGATGACGCCGCTGACATTGCGGCCGCCGAAATAGTCCATCACGACCGCCGGCAGCAGCGCGACCCAGCCGCCATAGGCGGAGCCGAACACAAAGCCGAACAGCGCGAGCGGCCAGAACGTGGTCGAGACGAGCCAGATGACCAGCGCCAGCGCCATGACGACGAACGTCGCCATCAGGCTGATCTCGCGGCCGAACCGGTCGGCGAGCCCGCCGAGGAAGAAGCGTCCGATCGTGCTGCCGACGCCGATCGCGCTCACCAAGAGCACCGCCGACGCGCGGGGAATGCCGTGGTCGATCGCATAGGGCGCAAGATGCACGAACGGCACGAACACGCCGAACGCGCAGGCAAGGCACGCCGCATAGAGCAGGATGAAAGGGCGTGACTTGACCGCATCGGCGATCGTGGTCCCCGCTGCCGGCTGCGCCCCCTCGCCCCCGGACCGCAGCACATCGCCATCGGGCGCGAGGCCGCGCTCGCGCGGATCGTTCTCGATCAGCAGTGCCATGCCGGCGCCGATCAGCGCCGCCGCGACCCCCAGCGCCAGATAGGCGTCGCGCCAGCCCAGATGGGCGATCAGCAGCGCCGCGAGCGGCGGCACCGCGAGGGTGCCGGCACCGATGCCGCTGCTCGCGAGACCCGACGCCAGCGCGCGATAGCGCAGGAACCAGCGCTGGGTCGCGCCCATTGCCGGGACATAGGCGAGGCCGACACCGACCCCTAAGCCGAGCCCATAGGCGGCGTAGATTTCGCCGAGGTTTTGCGCGGCGCTTGCCGCCGCAAGGCTCAGCCCACCAGGATCATGCCAGCGACCGCAAGCCGCCGCGATCCGAACCGGTCGGCGAGCGGGCCGCTGACGCTGCCGAGCCCGAAATAGAGGAAGGCGGCGAGCGAGAACACGGCCGAGACCGAGCCGCGCGAGGCGCCGAATTCGCGCTCGAGCGAGTCGATGAAGGCGGTGAACGAATAGACGCAGCCGAAGCCGACAAAGGTCACCGCAAAGCCGGCCGCGACGACAAGCCAGCCGTAGAACAAGCCGGATTTTTTGGCGGATGCAGGCATGCGCGTTTCCTTGGTCTGCCCGCAAGATCGGGAGCCAAACGCCCATTGGCCACCGCGAACGCTACGATCTCGGCCGTAGCATCGCGCTGCCACCAGCGATAACGGAACGTGGCTCAGCCCGGTAGAGCACCTCGTTCGGGACGAGGGGGTCGCAGGTTCAAATCCCGACGCTCCGACCAATCGTTTCCAAAAAATCGGATCGCGCCCCAACGAATCGTATGGCAGCCGGGGATCGGCTGCTTGCGCGTTGCAGGATTTGACACGATGAGCGCACAGGCGTCGTGCAAACATGACGCTATTGAATTCGTTTTTCCATCGAGTGTTGCAGGTGCGACACAGCCAAGGGGTTGAAAAAGTGCTATTGCACCTTCAATCTACGGGTGTGGGGGGTGTAAAATGTATAGCAAGCGTTTCGCGGCCATTGCTTTGTCATTGCTTGTGGCAGGCTGTGCAATCCATCCGCTGCCCGAGGACGTGACGGGCGTTGATACGGCCGGCATCGTCAAGCAGATTCGCTGCGAAACGCGCGACGCCGCTAGGGAGATGATCCGCAAACAGCTGGAAAAACTGGCCACATATAGTGACGAAGCTACCGCCACCATCGCCAAAAATCTATTGGCGCAATACGCGGAAAATGTGGAGTTGATGACTGAATTCAACCCTTCCCGTTCGTTCCCCGGTCCTGATTATGCTCAAATACGAAATATCTTCAATTTGTTCAATTCGGGGGCCATCGCGTATTCATTTGAGCTGACGATGCACGAGGATAACAACCTTGGTTCAACGAACAACTTCCTCGGGCCGTGGAATAACAAGCTCATGCTGAACCTCATGGGCGACTTTAACCGCTCACGCGAGAACTACCGAACATTTACGATAGCCGACAAGTTCAGCTTCCTGCTCAAAGAGTTGAACACTCCGAAGAACGGCCACTATTATTGCGACGGACAGATCGCGGTGGCGAACTACATCTATCCGATCGCTGGCCGGATCGGGGTCTACAAGATGGTCTATGACTTCTTCCAGATGAGCATCTTTGACAATCTGGCCGCGCAGAAAGCCGCACCAGGAGCGGTCGGAGCTCCCGCCATGGGCGAGAAGCTGACCTTCACGACGACGCTCGATCTTACGGTCGGACCCAAGGTTACGTTCGCGCCATTCGTTAAGGGCTTCCAGGTTACCGACGCTGCGTTCACCGGCATCGTCAAACGTGTGGATATGCATTTAGTCACAGTGGGACTCGCCCTCGAGCCGAATGGGATCGTCGCTCTAACCTCATTGCGAGGGTATGTTTTCTCCGGCGCAGGGCTTGGCGGAACGCGGCTCGCTACGAGCGGGCCGCGCGGAGGTCAGACCTTAATATTGAACCGCATCACGGCAGCCGCGACGAGCAACGCCGAGGCGCTCGCACTTGTACAGATCGATCAGATCAAGAGTCGCGATCTTCAAATCGTTCCGACCTTAACATCTCCATAAGGCTGGACAGATACCACGGCCAAGCCCGTATCGAAGGCGAAGAAGGCCCCGCGTCCTGCGGGAGGCAAAAAAATCGCCGGCGCCGAAAGGCGGCCGCGCCGCCAATCCGTTTCCGGGTCCCGATCAGGGGAGCGGCACCAGCCCAAGTGGTGTGCACGCAACTTGCGCACGAGCATGATGCCGGAGCCACGCGTGTCGATTATCGGCACCTGGAGCGCCCGTGCTACAATCGGAACGGGTCGGGGCCCGGGTTGAAGTCAACGATGCAATTCAAGCTCTTATCGCAAGTGCCGCAAACTCCGGTGGCCGGGTTGCACCTGCAAGGTGCGCCGACACGCGTACATTCCGCGTCGCGCTGAAGCGCCACGCGCGGCCCGTCGCTTGCCGGACCGCCGCTCCGTCCCGTTCGATAGGAAGCTCGACGTTTCCCTGTGCGTCTCAATAGAGCAACCATGCGATCGTCTATGATGGGCATCGAGGTCATCATGTGTCTCCTCTTTCCAGATAAGTCTGCCACGGATTGACGATGATGGGGAACTCGTGCGTGACGTCAACACGCACGAAGTATTTCTTTTCAACCCCGGTGGTGGTGTTTCTGAAGGCATATATGGCGCGTACGATTCGTTCCGCAGCAGCACCCAGTCGCGACCCCGTCACGGACACGCCCGCAAGGTCAAATCCGCCGCCGTGACTCAACGGCGGCGCATAACGCGCCGTCAGGAAGTTGTAGGCGCGATCTTCGTCGGTGAGACCACGATTGTCGGCAAGTTGCGCGAAATGCGCCAAACCATGCGGTGCGAGGTGGCCCGGCTGAATAGTGAAAATCTGATCCACCGCGACCGCAATCCCGTCCGGCGTTTGCGGTCCCATCACGCCGATCACGACGTCCAAATCCTCGGCGTGGGGGAAGGGAGACTCGATCGGATGCGATTTTGATTTCCGCTTGCCGGAAGGCGGATCGGGCTCGTCGTATTTCGGCCGCTTCAACTTTTCGATCAGCTCATCGAAATCGCGAGGATCGGTCGGGCTGAGCACGAAAACCGGGAAATCTTCGATCGTCAGCCGCCAACGGAGCTGGCGTGCGAGATAGCGCGTCGCCGCTTTGTCCTTGGACAGAACCGCGTGCTGCCAATTGCGGTCATCGGTCGGCTTCGTTGGCAGCCCGCGGTCATGAGCGAGGATCTGCATCTCGCGCTCGATTGCAATGTTCGGGTATTCCGCCTCGATCGTTCCGATCGCATAGACAAATCCGCTGATTCTCGACGGGGCTTCATCGCATGTGCAGACGCCACCCGGAGCGCCGCAGTCGCATCCGCCTGCGGCGCCCTCGGGGACGACCGTCCGCGCCGGTTGTCCATTTCCATTGGTCATTGTTGTTGCTCCCTGCAAGCGCACATAATTCGTCATCTCGGCACCAACGCGCCTGGCGGTCATGCGGGCTACCGCCACCGCTTGGCCCAGCGCCGCCAGGATGAAATCGCGGTTCAGGATGGGCGGCCTCGACCCGTTGCGCGGCCCTAACCCGGCTACTATGGCACGCAGCTCAGCGCCGTCAACCTCGGGATGCATTGCCCAAACCTGCGCTAACGTACCGGTGGCAACAGCGGTCGCCACGCTTGTTCCGGACATCACGTTCGTGCCCCCACCGGAGGCATACCCCGGCATTCGCCCGAGGGCGGCGACACCGCGCCGCGAGATGGTCGGCCCGAAATTAGACTCCGGAAGCAGTCTTTGCGAGGCATCCACCGCTACGACCGGTACGGCGACCGGGTGCGACAATAGCTGGCCCATGGCGACGCGGCCTTGATTGCCGGCCGCCACCAGCAAGACTGCACCGCTCGCTTCTGCAACGTTCAACGCGGCGGCAAGGCCAGGATGATACTCGGACTCGGTGCCCAAGATCGCGAGGCTGAGATTGATGAGGCGAGCTCCGGCGGCGACGGCGTTTCGAATCGCCACTGCCAAATCGTCGACGGTTGCCGACGGAGAGTTCGCATCGATGAATAACGGAACGTGCAAGAGCTTGCAGTCGGGGCATAAACCCGGGATCAAGGCGTCCTCGCGCGCGCCAAGCATGCCTACGATGAACGTGCCATGATCGCATGCCCTGTTCGGATTGATATTACAAGTTCCGGAGCCAAGGCTGACTGGAGTGTGGGCCAACACTCGCGAGAGCGCGCCCGCATCGTACGGGCCGTCAATTACGGCTACCACTAGCGGGCCGACACGGCTTTCATTGCTGACGCCAATGGTCATGCCAATCCTCCCCGGGTTCTTGGCTGCCGGTTCTGACGGCGGCCGGGGATTCTTGTAAGCAAGCCGAGCGCCGACATAGGGTTGATGCGCCCCCTCGGGTCTCGTAACAGTAGACCTCTTCTCTTAGCCTTTTGCAATATGATTTTGTCACGATTCCGAATTCCCGGCTGCGCCGGAAAATGCAATTCCTAAAAGCTTGTAGAGTTATTCGAAGTTTGCGGTTTGAACGGCTCCAGAGTTCGGAACGAAGGGGGGATGTCCTCGTAGTGCGGCCGGGCGGCATATTCGGCGAGCCGCACCGCCTCGTGAGCCAAGGCGTTGACCTTGCGCTTGTCGGGCGTTTCACGTGGGCTTCCGGCTTCGCGCCGATGGATGACGGCACGCTTCCTACCGTCTCGCGCCACGCTACGGTCGCGGCCGTAGCATCGCGCATGGCAATGCCCGCGCTGCGGCCTATATTCGGGCCATGTCGAGCGCGCCGCAGATCGCCGAAGTCGCAGCCCTCGTGGGCGATCCGGCCCGCGCCAGCATGCTGTGCGCCCTGCTCGGCGGGCGGGCGCTGACCGCGACCGAGCTCTCCTGTGCGGCCGGCGTGTCGCCGCAGACGACGAGCGGGCATCTGGGCAAGCTGCATGCCGCGCGCCTCGTCGTGCAGATGAAGCAGGGCCGTCATCGCTACTATCGCCTCGCCGGACCGCAGATCGGCCACATGCTCGAAGGCATCATGAACGTCGCGCTGCTCGGGCCGCCGCGATTCCAGCCGAAGAGCAGGCTCGACGACGAGATGCGGCACGCCCGCACCTGCTACGATCACTTCGCCGGCACGCTCGGCGTCGGGCTCGCCGACCGCATGACGGCGCAGGATCTTGTCGTGCTGGACGACGAGGCTGGTGAAGTGACGCCGGCCGGTCTCGATTTTCTCGCCAGGCTCGGCGTCGACCTTGCGGCCGCCCACGCGCGGCGCCGCGTCTTCTGCCGCCCCTGCCTCGATTGGACCGAGCGCCGCCCGCATATCGGCGGCGCGGTCGGCGCCGCGCTGGCGCAGCGCTGCTTCGATCTCAAGTGGGTGGAGCGGATCCGCGACAGCCGCGCGCTGCGCATCACCCCGGCCGGCCGCCGCGGCCTGATGGAGCACTTCGCGCTGTCGATCTAGGACCCATTTGCCTCGTCATGCCCGCGCTTGTCTGCGCCTCCGATTTATGTGTCCTCGTCTTTTTATTGCCCCAACTGTGGCGCCTTGCTTCATTTGGGATTCTGGCGGGGGAATGTGCGCGGCATGGAACCAGCGGGGGGGTCTATCTGGCTTCGATGCGCGGCCGTCTTGGCCGGCTGTGCGATGCTCGCGGATGTCCCGGGCGAAGCGGCCGTCACGGCAGGGCATCGGCACACCGCGGCGAAGTCCCACACCGCGGCCGCATCGCACGCCAAGGACTGCATCATCAAGCCGGGCTCGAAACCGCGCGCCGCCGCGCCGGCAAAGCGGCGGCACCAGGACAGCGATTGCGCCACCATACCGCCGGTGCCGGCCGTCGCGGAACTGTCCGGGGATCTCGGCACGGTGCAGAAGGCGATCCAGCTGGTGCGCGCGCGCAAGGCCTCCGAGGCCGACGCGCTCGCGACATCGATCGCCGATCCGGTGGCGCTCACTCTCCTCGAATGGGTCCGCCTGCGCGACGCGGACAGCCGCGATGGCTTCGAGCGCTATGACGCCTTCATCCGGACGCACCCGGCGTGGCCCACCATGGCGCTGCGGCGGCTTGCCGAGGCACGGCTGTGGCAGGAGCGCCGCGACGGCGCGACGGTGCGCGGGTTTCTCGCCGACGAACCCGTGACCGCGAAGGGCAGGCTCGCGCTCGCGCGCGTGCGCATCGCGGACGGCGACCGCGCCGGGGGCGAGCGCGACATTCGTAGCGTGTGGCGCGCGGACGAGCTCTCCGCCGAGACCGAAACCGCGGTGCTTGACGCGTTCGGCGACGTCATCACGGGCGCGGACCACGCCGCGCGCATGGATCGGCGCATCGGCGCGAAGGACTTCCCCGCCGCGATGCGCGCCGCCCGGCGCGTCGGCGACGGCGCGGTCGCGATCGTCAAGGCGTGCGTTGCGGCCGAGAAGAATTCCGCTGACGCCAAGAAGCTGCTCGACGCCGTGCCCGACGATGCGCGCCGTGATCTCGGCTACGCGCTCTGCCGCATCCATTACCTCATCAAGCACGACGACCTCGTGGCCGCGACCCGGTTGGTGCTTGCCGCCGACCCCGACGCGCTGCAGCTGCAGGACACCGACGAATGGTGGCGCGAGCGTCGCATGCTCGCCCGCAAGCTGCTCGACCAGGGCGATGCCGCGACCGCCTATCGGGTCGTGCGCGATGCGGCCGAGCCGGCATTTCCGCCCTACCGCGCCGATTTCAATTTCATGGCCGGCTGGATCGCGCTGCGCTTTCTCTCCGATCCCGTCATGGCGCTGGCGCACTTTTCGCAGATCGACACAGGCTCGAGTGCCCCGATCACGCTCGCGAAGGGCGCCTACTGGCGCGGCCGCGCCCTCGAGGCCGCGGGGCAACCAAACGAGATGCGGGAGCAGTACGAGGCGGCCGCGCGCTTTCCCACGGCCTATTACGGACAGCTCGCGCGCGAGCGGCTCGGGCTCGGCGAGATGGCGTTGCGCCCGGTGCCGCAACGCGCGCCGGGCGACGGCGACGACGTCGTGCATGCCGCCGCGCTTCTCTACGCGATCGGCGAGCGCGATCTCGCCTTGGCGTTTGCGACGGATCTCGCCGAGCGCAGCGATGCCGTCGCCGTGGTGGGGGCGCTGGCCGACGTCGCGGAGCAGAACGGCGACGCGCGGGCCGTGATGCTCATCGGCCAGCAGGCGCTCGCGCGCGGGCTTCCGCTCGAGGTCTATGCGTTTCCCGATATCGGCGTGCCGTCCTACGCCCCGATCGGTCCGGCGCTCGACCGCAGCATCATCTATTCGATCGTGCGCACCGAGAGCGAGTTCAACCAGCGCGACGTGTCGCCGGCCAAGGCGGTCGGTCTCATGCAGGTCACTCCGGAGGCTGGACGCGACACCGCCAAGCGGCTGGGCATCGCCTACAATTGGAAGCAGCTGGTGTCGGACCCGGTCTACAACACGCAGATGGGGGCCGGCGAGCTTGCCGCGCTTTTGACCGAGTACCGCGGCTCCTACATCATGAGCTTCGCCGGGTACAACGCCGGCCGGGGCCGGGTGCGCGAGTGGGTCGAGAAACACGGCGATCCGCGCGACGCCAAGGTCGACGCGGTCGACTGGGTCGAGCGCATCCCGATATCCGAGACGCGCAATTACGTGCAGCGCGTCATGGAGAACCTCGCGGTCTACCGGGTGCGCTTCGGCGCCGCCATTGCGGCGACCGCCCAGCGCGGCGCGGACGCCAGGCAGACCGAGACACCCGCGCAGCCCGGTTCGCCGGTTGCGGAGGCGGTCGCCAAATAGTGAAATTGGCGCCCGTGCTGGATGTCTCAGCCGCGTGCAGCGCCGGCCAGGTTGATGTTGATGTTCTTTTCCTGGGTGAAGGAGATCAGCTCCTCCAGGCATTCCTCGCGGCCGATGCCCGACTGCTTGTAGCCGCCGAACGGCGTGCCGATGAAGTGCTTGCTGACGTCGTTGATCCAGATGAAGCCGGCCTCGACAGCGGCGGCGGCGCGGTGCGCCGTGGTGAGATCGTTGGTCCAGATCGACGCGGTCAATCCGTACTCGACCGAGTTGACCTGATCGAGCATCGCGGCCTCGTCGCGCCATTTCGTGACGCCGACGACGGGTCCGAAGATCTCCTCGCGGAAGATCCGCATCGCCGGGGTGACGTCGGCAAACACGGTCGGCTCGATGTAGAGGCCCTTGGCGAGCGCCGGATCGGACGGCCGGCCGCCGCCGGTCAGCAGCCGCGCGCCTTCACTCTTCGCGGAGTCGATGTAGCTCACGACGCGATCGAACTGCACCTTGGAGATGATCGCCCCCATGGTGGTCGCCGGATCGGTCGGGATGCCGGGCTTCCAATGGGCGATCCGCGCCTTCACGCGCTCGAGCACCGCGTCGTAGATCTTCTCGTGGATGAAGGCGCGGCTGGTCGAGCCGCACGACTGGCCGCACCAGGTGAAGTTCATGCCGCCGACGAGGCCGCCCGCCACCGCGTCGGGATCGGCATCCGGATAGGCGATCAGCGCATTCTTGCCGCCGAGCTCGAGCAGCACG
>DATBZM010000287.1:0-19003 GCA_036513175.1 Xanthobacteraceae bacterium
GACGGCCTTGGCGGCGCTCACCGCGGCACTATGGGTCGGCGCGACGCTCGCGGCACCGGCCGAGAATATCCCGTTGCCGCAGCCGGCGCCGAAGAAGCAGCCCGGGCAATCGGCCGCGCAGCCGCCGCGGCCGCCGATTTCGATCACGCCGAACACCACCGCGGCGGCGCCGCAGCCCGGCCAGGCGTTCGCGCTCGACGACAATCAGCGCGCGCTGGTCCAGAGGGTCAGCACCTACCTGTCGGGCATGCAGACGCTGGTGGGCGATTTCGTCCAGGTCGGGCCGGATGGCCGGCGCACCGAAGGCCAGTTCTACATCCAGAAGCCCGGCAAGGTGCGCTTCGCCTACAATCCGCCGAGCCAGATCGACGTGGTGGCGGACGGCCAGTCGGTCGTGGTGCGTGACCGCAATCTCGCCACGCAGGATCTCTACCCGCTGTCGCAGACGCCGCTGCGCTTTCTCTTGTCCGATCACATCGACCTCGCGCGCGACACCAACCTGGTCTCGGTCTCGGCCGACGACACCTTCGTCACGGTGGTGGTCGAGGAGCACCAGGTGGTCGCCGGCACCAGCCGGCTGATGCTGATGTTCGGCGCCAAGGATTTCCAGCTGCGGCAATGGACCGTGACCGACCCGCAGGGCTTCGACACCACCGTCGCGGTCTACAATCTCGACACCACCAAGAAGCCCGACCCGGATCTGTTCGTCATCAACTATCCGGACCACCATCAGCAGTAGACGCGACGTCATTGCGAGGCGCATCGATCTCGGGTTTACCCGAGATCGACAACAATCAGATGCGCAAGCCGGGCAAGCCCGACTTGCGCGCGCCGAAGCAATCCCGATCCACAGTCATTTCGACCGCGGGATTGCGTCGCTACGCGCGCAATGACATTCATGTCGCATGCACCTCTCCATCTCGACCTGGAACATCAACTCGGTGCGGCTGCGCATCAACCTCGTTGCGAAGTTCATCAAGGCGGAGCGGCCGGACGTGCTCTGCCTGCAGGAGACCAAGTGTCCGGACGACGCCTTTCCACGCAAGCGTTTCGCCCGGCTGGGCTACACCCACATCGCGCTCAACGGGCAGAAGGGCTATCACGGCGTCGCCGTGGTCTCGCGCGTGCCGTTCGACCTGGTCGACAAGCGCGATTTCTGCAGCAAGACCGACTGCCGCCACATCGCGGTGACGTTCGGCGAGACGGCAGGCCTGCGCGATCCCGCGACCGTGCATAACTTCTACGTGCCGGCCGGCGGCGACGAGCCCGATCCCGACGTCAACGCGAAATTCGCCCACAAGCTCGCCTTCCTCGACGAGATGAAGCGCGAGGCGTGGCTCAAGCCCGCCGACAAGGCGCGCGCGATCCTGGTCGGCGATCTCAACGTCGCGCCACTCGAGCACGACGTCTGGAGCCACAGGCAAATGCTCAAGGTTGTCTCGCACACGCCGGTCGAGTGCGAGAGGCTCACCGCCGCGCAGAAATCCGGCGGCTGGTTCGATACGATGCGTGCGTTCGTACCGGAACCCGCCAAGCTCTACACTTGGTGGAGCTATCGCGCGGCCGACTGGGCCGCCGCCGACCGCGGCCGCCGGCTCGACCATATCTGGGTGAGCCCCGAGCTCGCCGATCGGGTGTCATCCCTGAAAATCCGGCGCGAGGCGCGCGGCTGGGAGCGGCCGTCGGATCACGTGCCGGTGACGGCGCGGGTGGAGCTGTAGACCTCGTGCCCCGGATGCGATGCAGCGCGCAGCGAAGCGGAGCGGTGCACTGCTGATCCGGGGCCCAGGTGGGTCCCGGGTCTGCGCCCGGGACACGATGCCGGAATTATCTGCGCGGCGGGCGCGGCTCGAGCGTGCTGCGCACGCTGATCATGTCCTGGGCGGCCTGATCGGTGCGCGCCGCGATGTGATCGCGCATGCGACGGGCGGCCTCCGGATAGCCTTCCAGCATCTTGAGAAACAGGCTGCGCGGCACGCGGATCACGGTCGAGGGCTCGGCCGCGGTCGCGGTGACGGGGCGCGTCGTCTCGGTGAGCAGCGCCAGCTCGCCGAGCAGCGTCCCGCGTTTCACCGTCACGGCGGCGCCGGCGCCATCCGTGTTGTCGGTCGTGAGCGTGAACGCGCCGTCCTGCACCACATAGCCGGCATCGGCGGGATCGCCGACCGTGAACAGAACCTCGCCGCCGTGCACGTAGCGGTTCTCGGCGCCGATCGCGAGAATTCGCAACGCATCGCGGCCGAGGATCGCAAAGCTCGGCACCTTCTCCAAAAATGCGATGTCGTCCTCGATCGTCATCCGTGTCGGGCACTTTTGCGCATGATCTTTTCCGAAAACCGGTTCTCACTTTTCGGGATCATGCTGCTCAAGGCACCAGCTTGTAGCCGCCGGCTTCGGTGACGAGGATCGCCGGCATGGCGGCATCCTTCTCGACCTTCTGGCGCAATCGATAGATGTGCGTTTCCAGCGTGTGCGTGGTGACGCCGGAATTGTAGCCCCATACTTCCTGCAACAACACCTCGCGCGACACCGGCCGCTGCCCGGCGCGATAGAGATAGCGCAGGATCGCGGTCTCCTTCTCGGTCAGGCGCACCTTGCTGCCCTTGGGGCTGAGCAGCAGCTTCGAGCTCGGCCGGAACGTGTAGGGCCCGATGGTGAAGACGGCATCCTCGCTCGCCTCGTGCTGGCGCAGCTGGGCGCGGATGCGCGCCAGCAGCACCGCGAAGCGGAACGGCTTGGTGATGTAATCGTTCGCGCCCGATTCGAGCCCGAGGATCGTGTCCGAGTCGGTGTCATGGCCGGTCAGCATGATGATCGGCGCCTTGAAGCCGTTCTTGCGCAAGAGCCGCACCGCCTCGCGCCCGTCGATGTCGGGCAGGCCGACGTCCATGATCACGAGGTCGATCTGCCCGGCACGCGCCGCCTGCACGCCCTTGGCGCCCGAGTCGGCCGGGATCGCCTCGAACTCCTCGTGCAGCGACAGCTGCTCGACCAGCGCGTCGCGCAGCTCGGCATCGTCGTCGACGATCAAAATCTTTCGGACGTTGGACATTGATTGATGCCCGGGATCGGTGCCTGGCGAAAAGCTCGCCGCCTCAGCGCGTTCCGCCGCAATAGAGCATGCGGGCGGAAAAGAGCAAGTGGTTGATGCCATTGAGGTTACACCGCGCACCGGGAATATCGGCTATAACGGATTGATGCACCAACGCAGTTTCACCCGCCTGCATGTCCGCGCGCGGCCCGGCAATCGCAGCCAGGGCTGGCTGGAAGCAGGCCCGCTGGCCATTCCGGTCGCGCTCGGCCGCACCGGCATTCGCGCCAACAAGCGTGAGGGCGATGGCGGGACGCCCTGCGGCGACTTTCGCCCGCTGCGGCTGTGGTACCGGGCGGATCGCCACCCGCGGCCGCGCACGCGGCTGCCGGTGCGGCGGATCACAGCTGACATCGCCTGGTGCGAGGACCCCGCCGACCGGCGCTACAACCGCCCATTTCGCCGGGCCCAGGACGAGCCCGGCGACCGGCTGCGGCGGCAGGACAACCTCTACGATCTCATGGTCGAGATCGACCACAACACCCGGCCGCGGGTGGCGCGGCGCGGCAGTGCGGTATTCATTCACGTGGCGCGGCCCGGACTGCGACCGACGGCGGGATGCATCGCCATGGCGCTGCCGCGCCTGCGCTGGCTGCTCAGCCGCATCGGACCGGCGACTATAATTTCAATTATCTAAATTTATCAATATCTTACCGCGCAGCATGATCTTCAGCCCCGCGCCCCGAAGATGGCGCTTCCCACCCGTACATGGGTGGCGCCGAAGCGGATGGCGATCTCATAGTCGGCACTCATGCCCATGGAGAGGAGCTCGAGCCCATTGCGGCCGGCGATTTTCGCGGTCAGGGCGAAATGCGGCGCCGGCGGCTCTTCCGCGGGTGGGATGCACATCAGGCCCGCGATCGTCAGTCCGTAGGTCGCGCGGCAGTCGTGCAGGAAAGCGTCCGCGGCTTCGGGCAGGACGCCGGCCTTCTGCGGCTCGGCGCCGGTGTTGATTTCAACGAACAGGAACGGCTGGCGGTCCTGCTTCTCGATCTCCTTGGCGAGCGCCGCGCACAGGCTCGCCCGGTCGACCGAATGAATGGCGTCGAACAGCGCCACCGCCTCCTTGGCCTTGTTCGACTGCAGCGGGCCGATCAGGTGCAACGCCAGATCGCGATAGCGCGACTGCAGGTCGGGCCATTTCGCTTTCGCCTCCTGCACGCGGTTCTCGCCGAAAATCCGCTGGCCGGCCGCGATCACGGGTTCGATCGCGTCCGCCGCAAAGGTCTTCGACACCGCGACCAGCGTCACGGCGGCCGGATCACGGCTGGCGGAGGCGCAGGCCTGCGCGATCTTGCGACGGACCTCGGCGAGGCGGCCCTCCGGCGAGCCTTCGGATAGTGAATCGTTCATGGACGGCCTCGCCGCGGAATTGCGCCAAAGTTCCGAAATTTCCCGCTACGACTCAAATTTTACGGTTCCCGCCAAACCGATCTTCACGGGCGCCTCGGTACACTGCGCCGAGGGGTGGGACAATGATGCAACGCGGTGATATCCCCGACGGCGGCCCTATGAAGCGCGCAGGCCCGCGTCTGAGCATCCGTGCGCGGCTCATACTGCTCGCGCTGCTCGCGGTCGTCCCGCTCACCCTCGACCGCGTTCGCCTGCTCGAAGGCAGCCGCGCCGAGCGACTCGACATGGCCTCCGCCGAGGCGCTCGACCTCGCCAAGCGTGGCGCGAACGCGCAGGTCGAGATGATCAACTCGACGCGCGCGGTGCTCGAAGTGGTGGCGCGCGCCTATATCACGATGGCGCGCAGCGGCCAGGACTGCAGCAAATTCCTGAGCGGCTTTGCGGTCGACGTGCCGTGGATCCGCGGCCTCTCGGTCGTCGGGCCGGATGACCGCATCGTGTGCTCGACGCGCAGCGCGTCGGTCGGCCTCAATGTCGGCGACCGCCAGTACGTTCAGGATGCGCGCAAAAGCTGGGGCTTCGTGCTCAGCGACTACCTGATCGAGCGCACCACCAACCAGCCGGCCGTGATGGCCGCCTATCCGACGCTCGGCAAGGACGAGAGCATCAACGCGATCATCGTCGCGTCCGTCGACCTGAAATGGGTCGGCCAGCTGTCCGGGCTGGTCGAGGCGCATCCCGCCGCGAGCGCCGTGCTGCTCGACCACAACGGAACGGTGCTGGCCGAATTCCCCGAGCATCTCGAGCGCGGCAAGAACTATGGCGACCAGCCGCTGTTTCGCGAGGTGTTTTCCCGTTTCGACGGCAGCGTGACGGCGGCGGGATTCGACGGTGTGCGGCGCATTTTCGCCTTCGTGCCGCTTGCCGGCACCAATGCACGATTGCTCGTCGGGCTGGATGAAGCCGAAGTGCTGCGCCGCATCGACCGCGAGATCGGCATCGCCTATCTGCAGCTGGCGCTGTTCGGCATGCTCACCTTGCTGGCGGCCTGGTTCGGCGGCGAGCAGCTCATCGTCGAGCCGATCCGCGCGCTCGCGCGCACCGCAAGCCGCATCGGCCGCGGTGATCTCGACGCGCGCCCCAATCGCGACAAGCTCGCCGTCGAATTTGCACCGCTCGCCGCCGCGCTCACCGACATGGCGATCAAGCTCGCCGAGCGCGACCGCGAATTGCGCTCGGCCAACCGCCATCTCGAGACGCTGGCCTCGATCGACAGCCTGTCCGGGCTCGCCAACCGGCGCAGCTTCGACGCGCGGCTCGAGGCCGAATGGCAGCGCGCCCGCAACCTCAAGCGACCGATCGCGCTGATGATGATCGACGTCGATCATTTCAAGCTGTTCAACGACAACTATGGCCATGTGGAAGGGGACCAGTGCCTGCGCGTGATCGGCGAATCGCTGGCGACCGCGAGCAGCCACAAGGCCGATTTCGCCGCGCGCTATGGCGGCGAGGAATTCGTCCTGCTCCTGCCCGACACGACGCTCGCGACCGCGCTCGAGATCGCGGATCGCCTGCGCGGCGCGGTCGGGGCGCTGGCGATCGACCACTGTTTTGCCCCGTGCGGCCACGTGACGGTGAGCGTCGGGGTGGCGTGCCTGACGCCGGACGGCGACGAGAGTCCGCAGGCGCTGATCGAGGCGGCGGATGCGAGCCTCTACGCGGCCAAGCGCAACGGCCGCGACATGGTATGGACCGAGCAGGGCGCGTTCACGCCGGCGGCGTGACAAGCAATCATCCGTTCTCAGCCCAACCCGTTGACCCGACGCGCGCTTTCGTGGCCTAGTCGGCGCGCTTTTGGCACCATATACGACATCCCCATGCCCGCCGACCGCTACAACGCCCGCGACGCCGAGGCGCGCTGGCAGAAGTTCTGGGACGCGCGCGAGATCTTCGCGACGCGCAACGATGATCCGCGCCCGAAATATTACGTGCTGGAGATGTTCCCCTACCCGTCGGGGCGCATTCACATGGGGCACGTGCGCAACTACACCATGGGCGACGTGGTGGCCCGCTATAAGCGCGCCAAGGGGTTTGCCGTGCTGCACCCGATGGGCTGGGACGCGTTCGGCCTTCCGGCCGAGAACGCCGCCATGGAGCGCAAGATCAGTCCGGGCGCCTGGACGCATCAGAACATCGCCGCCATGAAGGCGCAGCTCAAGTCGATGGGCCTCTCGCTCGACTGGCGGCGTGAGATCGCGACCTGCGATCCCGAATACTATAAGCACCAGCAGCGCATGTTCCTCGATTTCCTCGCCGCGGGGCTGGTCGAGCGCAAGCAGTCGAAGGTGAACTGGGACCCGGTCGACCAGACCGTGCTCGCCAACGAGCAGGTGATCGACGGGCGCGGCTGGCGCTCGGGCGCACCCGTGGAGCAGCGCGAGCTGACCCAGTGGTTCTTCAAGATCACCGCCTATGCGCAGGATCTGCTCGACGCGCTCGACCGGCTCGACCGCTGGCCGGAAAAAGTGCGCGTCATGCAGAAGAACTGGATCGGCCGGTCAGAGGGCCTGCTGATCCGCTTTGCGCTCGACGCCAAGACCGCGCCGGGCGGCGAGGACGAGCTCGAGATCTACACGACGCGGCCCGACACGCTGTTCGGCGCCAAATTCATGGCGCTGTCGCCCGACCATCCGCTCGCCGCGGCGGCGGCGAAAGGAAATCCGGCGCTTGCCGCCTTCATCGCCGAGTGCAAGCGCACCGGCACCGCGCAGGAGCTGATCGACAAGGCGGAAAAGCTCGGCTTCGACACCGGCATCAAGGCGATCCACCCGTTTGATCCGAACTGGAAGCTGCCGGTCTACGTCGCGAACTTCATCCTGATGGACTACGGCACGGGCGCCATCTTCGGCTGCCCGGCGCACGACCAGCGCGACCTCGATTTCGTCAACAAATACGGCCTCGGCAACACCCCGGTGGTGTGCCCGCCCGACGTCGATCCGAAGACCTTCATCATCACCGACACGGCCTATGACGGCGACGGGCGGATGATCAACTCGCGCTTTCTCGACGGCATGACGATCGCCGACGCCAAGGAGGAAGTGGCGCGGCGGCTCGAGCGCGAGACGCGCGGCGATCGCCCGGTCGCCCAGCGCCAGGTCAATTTCCGCCTGCGCGACTGGGGCATTTCGCGCCAGCGCTACTGGGGCTGCCCGATCCCGATCATCCACTGCGCCAAATGCGGCGTCGTGCCGGTGCCGATCGAGGATCTTCCGGTGAAGCTGCCGATCGACGTCGAGTTCGACCGGCCCGGCAACCCGCTCGACCGCCATCCGACCTGGAAGCATGTCGCCTGCCCGCAGTGCGGCGGGCCGGCGACGCGCGAGACCGACACGATGGACACCTTCGTCGACTCGTCGTGGTATTTTGCGCGCTTCACCGACCCGTGGATCGAGGACGCGCCGACCGATCGCAAGGTGGTCGATCGCTGGCTGCCGGTCGACCAGTACATCGGCGGCATCGAGCACGCGATCCTGCATCTGCTCTACAGCCGCTTCTTCACCCGCGCCATGAAGGCGACCGGCCACGCCGGAATCGACGAGCCGTTCGCCGGCCTGTTCACCCAGGGCATGGTGGTGCACGAGACCTATCGGGCGGCCGATGGCAGCTGGGTTGCGCCCAACGAGGTCAAGATCGAAGGCAGCGACGACGACCGCCATGCGACGCTGACCACCACCGGCGAGCCGATCGAGATCGGCCCGATCGAGAAGATGTCGAAGTCGAAGCGCAACACGGTCGATCCGGACGACATTATCGCGACCTACGGGGCCGACACGGCGCGCTGGTTCATGCTGTCGGATTCGCCGCCCGAGCGCGACGTGAACTGGACCGAGCGTGGCGTGCAGGGCGCCTGGCGCTTCACCCAGCGCCTGTGGCGGCTGGTCGGCGAGGCTTGCGCGATCACGCCGCCGGCGAGCCGGCCGGCGGCGTTCGATGGGCCCGGACTTGCCCTGCGGAAAGCGGCGCACGGGACCATCGCCAAGGTGTCGGACGCGATCGAGAAGCTGCATTTCAACGTCGCGGTCGCGCACATCTATGAGTTCGCCGGCGCGCTGCAGGGAGCGCTGGTGGAGGCGGAGAAAGGCGCGGTTGCACCCGGTCTGGCTTGGGCGATCCGCGAGGCGGCCGACATCCTGGTGCAGCTTTTCCACCCGATGATGCCGCACCTCGCCGAGGAGTCCTGGGCGGTGCTCGGTCACCAGACCCCGGTGGCCGAGGCGGTCTGGCCGACCGTCGAGCCCGCCCTGCTGGTCGAGGATACCGTAACTTTACCCGTGCAGGTTAATGGCAAGAAGCGGGCGGAGGTAACGGTTGCGCGGAACGCCTCGAACGCGGATATTGAGGCGGCTGTCCTGGGGCTCGAAGCCGTGCAGAAGGCGCTGGACGGGGTGACCCCCAAAAAGGTCATCATTGTCCCGCACAGGATCGTCAATGTGGTGGCTTGAGATGCGCAAGGGGATTTTGGGGATCTCGCGCCTGAGCCGGCTGGCCGCGCCGTTCGCGGCAGCCTGTCTGTTGGCGGGCTGCTTCCAACCGCTCTACGGCGAGCATTCGGCCGGCGCCGGGCCGAGCATCCGGGAACAGATGCGGACGGTCGACGTGGCGCAGATCGCAGCCGCCAACGGCACGCCGGAGTCGCGCCTCGCCGTCAACGTGCGCGAAGCGTTGCTGTTCGGCATAAGCGCCGACAACAAGCCGATCAAGCCGCGCTATCGCCTCGAGATTCGCATGACCTCGTCGCGGCTCACCGTCGTGGTCGACCTCACCAGCGGGCGGCCGGAGGTCGAGAACTACGGCATCAACGCTACCTACCAACTGATCGACCTGGCGACCAACAAGGTGGTGGTCAACGACCAGACGTTCTCACGGGCCTCCTACGATATTCCGGGCGAGGAGCAGCGCTTCGCGCAAGCGCGCGGCCTGCGCGACGCGGAAAACCGCGCCGCCGAGGAGATCGCCAACTCGATCAAGACCCGGCTCGCCTCGTATTTCGTCGCCGGCACGTGACATCCGCGTTTTTTCTCTCGTCATCGCCCACGCGAGCGAGCGATCCACGACGCGCCGGCCCGCGTTGTTGGCGGGATGGTCCGCTTTCCGGGACCACGACGAGCCAGTAAGTCCGCAAAGAGCATGGTCGCGCTGAAAACCAGTGAGATCGACGGCTTCATCGCCCGACCCGATCCCAAGCGCCCGATCGCGCTGGTGTTCGGGCCGGATGCGGGGCTCGTGCGTGAACGGGTCGATGCGCTGATCAAGTCGGCGGTCGACGATCCGGCCGATCCGTTCGCGCTCGCGCGTCTCGACGGCGACGCGCTTTCCGACGAGCCGAGCCGCCTGGTCGAGGAAGCCCACACGATTCCGCTGTTCGGCGGCCGTCGCGCCGTGTGGGTCAGGGCGGGCGGCCGCAATTTCACCGCGGCGGTCGAGACGCTGCTGGCGGCGCCGCCGGCGAGCGACTGCCGCGTCGTGATCGAGGCCGGCGACCTGCGCCGCAACGCGCCGCTGCGCGCGCTGATCGAGAAGTCGCCGGTCGCCGCCGCGCTGCCCTGTTATCCGGACAGCGACCGCGACTTGGCGCGCCTGATCGACGAGGAAATGCGCGCTGCCAGCCTCACGATCACGGCCGATGCGCGCGCGCAGCTCGCCGCGCTGATCGGCGGCGACCGCCGCGCGTCGCGCAACGAGATCCGCAAGCTCGCGCTTTATGGGCTCGGCAAGTCCACGATCGAGATCGAGGACGTGCTTGCGGTGGTCGCCGACGCCTCCTCGCTCGCCCTCGATGCCGCCGTCGATGCCGCGTTCGCGGGGCGTGCGCCCGACGCCGAGACGCAGTTCGCCAAGGCGCTCGCGGCCGGCACCTATCCGGGCGTGATCGTCGGCGCCGCGCTGCGCCAGGTCGCGCAGCTCCACCGCGCGCGGCTCGCGGTCGAGGACGGCGCCAGCGTCGGCGAGGCAGTCGCGAGCGCGATTCCGGGTCTGCACTTTCGCCGCAAGCAGGCGATCGAGGCGGCCGTGTCGGCGTGGACGGCGGCGCGGCTCGAACGGATCATGGCGCGCCTCGCCGAGGCCTCGCTCGACACGCGCCGTCGCCCGGCGCTCGCCGAGGCGGTGGCGCAGCGTGCGCTGATGGCGACGGCCGAGATGGCGCGGCGGCGCGGCTCTTGAGCTTGGCACGCGGCATTGCCAATAGTGACGGGCGCGCTTATCTTGCCCTAATAATAGGGCAAATGGTCGGCACTGCAAAAGGCGAGACAATTGATCAGCTTTTTCCTCAGCTACAGCCGTTCTTCGGACGACGAGCGCTGGCGAGACTGGATTAAGCAGGAGCTCGATAGGCTCGGCCGCCAGTCGTTAATTGACGTATGGTGGCAGGATACCGAGACGGAATCCCAACGCGTGCAAGAAACGTTTGAGGCGCGCATGCAACGTGAGTTGCGGGCGTCGGAATATGTTCTTTGCATCGTTTCGCACGCATTTCTGGCTAGTCCTCCCCTGCTCGTCCAGACGAAGCAGGTCGATGTCGATCATCTGCTTCCGGTGCTGGTCGAAGCGTGCGACGTACCGGCCCCCCTTGCAAAGATCGGACACTGCAAGCTCTTCGACGCCTCCGAGGATGAGGCACGCGAGCGGTTTAGGTCGTTTATCAGCGCATTCGTACCGGAAGTTGCAGGCGCTGCGTTTCCGGGAAAGGCAAGCAACAAAGACGATGAGGTCAACCGGCCGCTTGCAGCCGGGATGATGGATGCAAGCGGGGTGATTGCGCTCGAGCGCGTCGCCGATTCGTTTGGCCTCTCCAAGACACAGCTCGCCGAGATTGTCGGGCTCAATCGAGAGTCGCTTTACAAATCGACACGCGTCAGCACACCGAAGATCCAGTCGCGTGTGAAAGAAATGCTGGAGATCGTTGGTCGGGTTTCACAATGGGCGGGCGGAAGAAAACAGGCCTTGGCATGGTACACGTCGCAGCCGATCCCGGCCTTCGGCAGCCGGACGGCGGAGTCGCTGGTCAAGTCGGGCCAGGCGAGCGCGTTGCGGGATTATCTCGATCAGGTTGCCATGGGCGGATTTGCTTGAGATATGTGGGGACATGCTATCGCGCACATGATCCAAGGTGGTCGTTCAAACCTCATTCGGGCGAAGGCGCCGCGGTTCACGGCGGACGATTCAATGAGAAGGGACGGCTGGCACTCTATCTCAGCCTCAGCATCGAGACGGCGGTCAAGGAGATCAACCAGGGTTTCGCGTTCAAGATGAATCCTTGCGTCCTCTGCTCCTACCAAGTCGACTGCATCGACATCGCAGACCTGAGAAGCGAATCAGGCCGCGAGCAATTCAAAGTGGCGTTATCCGAGATGTCGTGCGGATGGTTCGACTTGGCCGCAAATGGGCAAACACCGCCGTCATGGCGAATGGCCGAGCTTCTCATCGCTAACGGTGTCGCTGGAATACTCGTACCGAGTTTTGCATCTCAATCGACCCCGCTCGATCAAAATCTCGTGCTATGGACCTGGGGCGAGCACCTGCCGCACCAAGTCCGTGTATTTGATCCGAGCGGCCGGCTTCCCAAAAATCAGCTGTCGTGGGATTGACCGCTACAAGTGTTCCAACCGGCGGATCACGTCGTCGAGCTGGTCGAGATCGCGATACTTGATCTGCAGCACGCCGGCTTCACCGTGCGCGTTGATCGTCACGGTCAGCCCAAGCGCATCGGACAGGCGCTTTTCCAGCGCGAGCGTGTCGACGTCCTTGTCCGCGCGCTTGTGCTTCTTCTTCGGCTTGCCGGCCTCCTGCGCGCGCTGCTGCGCCAGGGTCTCGACGTCGCGCACGTTGAGCCCGCGCTCGACGATCTCGCGCGCGATCGACTCGGGGTCGGGCAGGCCGACCAGCGCGCGCGCATGGCCGGCCGAGAGCTTGCCGGCATTGATGTAGACCTTCACGGTCTCGGGCAGCTTGAGCAGGCGCAGCGTATTGGCGACGTGGCTGCGGCTCTTGCCGACGATTTTTGCGATCTCTTCCTGGCTGTAGGTGTACTCGTCGGCGAGCGCCTGGTAGCCCATCCCCTCTTCCAGCGGGTTGAGGTCGGCGCGCTGCACGTTCTCGATGATCGCGAGCTCGAGCGCCTCCGAGTCGCTCGCCTCGTGCAGGATGATCGGCACCTCGTGCAGGCCGGCGCGCTGCGCCGCGCGCCAGCGCCGTTCGCCGGCGATGATCTCGTACTGCTCGGTCGCGCCGTGCACGGTGCGCACCACGATTGGCTGGATGATGCCGCGCTCGCGGATCGAGCCGGCAAGCTCGATGATCTCGGCGTCGGAAAACACCTTGCGGGGATTGCGCGGGTTGGGTCGCAGGAACGCGATCGGCGCGCGGCGATGGCCGCGCCCGCGATCCGGCGTGGCGGGCTCGGTGCCGGCATCCCCGATCAGCGATGCAAGGCCGCGGCCGAGCCGCGACCGGTGGGTTTCCTCGGCCATCGACATGTCTCCCGCACCTCACCTTGCGATTGGCGCCGCTATATTGCACTCATGCTGCACGCAGTTTGTTGCACTGCAGCAAATCTATGTTGCGCACAAGAGGCGAGTCAAGCCTGGGAAGCACGCGCATTCTCGGTCGCGATGCGGAATCGCGGTGCCGGGGCATGTGCTAGCTCGCCCGCAGCTCCTTGAACTGCTTTTCGCGCTGGATGATCTCGGTGGCGAGCCGCAGATAGGCTTCGCTGCCGACGCATTTGAGGTCATAGACCAGCACCGGCTTCCCGTAGGACGGCGCTTCCGACACGCGCACGTTACGCGGGATGATGGTGTCGTAGACCTTCGCGCCCATGAACTCGCGCACGTCGGCGACCACCTGGCCCGAGAGGTTGTTGCGCGCATCGAACATGGTGAGCACGATCCCATGGATCGTCAGCTCCGGATTGAGCGTCTGCTTGACCTGATCGACCGTCTTGAGCAGCTGCGAGAGCCCTTCCAGCGCGAAGAACTCGCACTGCAGCGGCACCAGGATCGCGTTTGCGGCCGCCATGGCGTTGATCGTGAGCAGGTTGAGCGAGGGCGGGCAATCGATCAGCACGTAGCTGTAGGCCGCAGGTCCCATCGCGGCTTCATTGAGCTGGCCGAGCGCATCGCGCAGCCGAAAGGCGCGATCGCGCGAGTGGCCGACCTCGAGCTCGAAGCCGGACAAATCCATGGTCGAGGGCGCGATGTGCAGATACGGCACCGCGGTGGCGAGCACCGCCTCGCGCAGCGGCCTCTCGCCGGTGATCACGTCATAGGTCGAGATCTGCCGGCTCTTATGATCGATGCCGAGGCCCGTCGAGGCATTGCCCTGCGGGTCGAGATCGACGATCAGCACGCGCTCGCCGATCGCGGCGAGCGCGGTGCCGAGATTGATCGCGGTCGTAGTCTTGCCGACGCCGCCCTTCTGGTTGGCGATCGCCAGCACCCGCGCCGGCAGCGCGGCACCGGGGCGCAACTCGCTCGGAAAGGGTACGATTTCGCCCGTGATGTTGTCCGCCATTGATTGAAAATCCCAATGCGGCCAGTTCGGCCTTGGTTTACTGCTTCCCACTGCGGCGCCGCAAGGCGTGCACGATCAGAATGCGGCTGGCCGGATGGGTGCGGCTTGGCGCCAACTCCGCCTCGATCTTCCAATATTTAGCCGCTTCGGTCAATTCGACCTCAACATCTTGACCCCTGGGCAGGAGCGCTTTTGCACCTGATTTTAGGTACGGCGCGACATAGCCAAGCAGTTTCGGCAGCGGCGCGACCGCGCGGGCGGTGATTGCTTCCGGCGCCATATCGGCGGACAGCGCCTCGACACGTTGATGATGGACGACGGCGGAAAGAGCCAAATCGGCCACCACTTGGCGCAGAAACGCGGCTTTCTTGCCCTGGCTCTCCACCAGATGCACCACTGTGTCCGCCCGATCCGCGAACGCACAAGCGATGACGACGCCGGGAAATCCCGCGCCGGACCCGATATCGAGCCAGGCTTTCGCATCGGGCGCAAGATCGATGAGCTGGAGCGAATCCGCGATATGGCGGGTCCACGTCTCGGGAACGGTGGCGGGTCCAATCAGGTTGGTGTGGCTTTGCGTTGCCAACAGAAGCGCGACGAAGCGATCGAGCCGGTCCGCTGTTTCACGTGAAACAGGCGTGAGCGCCAGCGCGCGCGTGCGATCAGCCGCAAGATCGGTCGGTGTGGTCACGCGCCGCGCGCAGCCCGGTGTCGGCTGTTCCGCCGCACATGGGCAGCGAGCAGCGTGAGCGCCGCCGGCGTCACCCCATCGAGGCGCCCGGCCTGACCGACCGTGCGCGGCCGATGCGCAGCGAATTTCTGCTTCATCTCGTTCGACAGGCCGGCGACCTGGGTGAAATCGAGATCGTCGGACAGCACCAAGCTCTCGTCGCGCTGATAGGCCGCGACATCGCGCGCCTGCCGGTCCAGATAAACGGCGTATTTGGCGTCGATTTCCAGCTGCGCCGCGATCGCTGGCGAAAGCGCCCCGAAGGCCGGCCAGATGCGGGCGAGGTCCGCAAGTCCGAGGTTCGGATAGGCCAGGAGATCGAACGCGGTGCGGCGTTGGCCGTCGTGATTGAGCGCAAGACCGTACCGCTGCGCCTCGGTCGGCGTCAGCGATACCGATTGCGCCAGGGCGCGGGCGGCCTCAAGCGCGGCCGCCTTGTCGCGGTGGCGCGCGGCCCGCTCCGATCCGACGCAGCCGATCGCGAGCCCCTGCCCGGTCAGCCGCTGATCGGCATTGTCGGCCCGCAGCGTCAGTCGATATTCGGCCCGCGACGTGAACATGCGATAGGGCTCGGTGACGCCCCGCGTCGTGAGGTCATCGATCATCACGCCCAGGTAGGCCTGCGAGCGGTCGAACACGATGTCGTTCCCCGACCCCGCCCGCGCCGCCGCATTGAGACCCGCCACCAGCCCCTGCGCTGCCGCCTCCTCGTAGCCGGTGGTGCCGTTGATCTGACCCGCGAGATAGAGGCCGGCAAGACGCTTCGTTTCCAGGGTGGGCTTGAGCTCGCGCGGATCGACGTGATCGTATTCGATCGCATAGCCGGGCCGGATCACCCGGGCCTTTTCCAGCCCCGGAATGCTCGCCACTACGGCGAGCTGGACGTCCTCGGGCAGCGATGTCGAAATTCCATTCGGATAGACGGTCGTATCCTCGAGGCCCTCGGGCTCGAGGAAAATCTGATGCCCGTCGCGCTCACCGAAGCGCACGATCTTGTCCTCGATCGACGGGCAGTAGCGCGGCCCGCGGCTCTGGATCTGGCCCGAATACATCGGCGAGCGATGCACATTCGCGCGGATGATCTGGTGCGTCGCCTCGGTCGTGCGGGTGATCGCACACTGGATCTGCGGGTTGGCAATCCGCGCGGTCAGCACCGAAAACGGCTCCGGCGGCTCATCGCCGGGCTGCATTTCAAGCTGCCCCCAGTCGATCGTCGTCCCGTCGAGGCGCGGCGGCGTCCCGGTCTTGAGGCGGCCCAGCGAAAAACCGAGCCGCTCAAGCGTGTGCGACAGGCCGATCGCCGGTCCCTCGCCGACCCTACCCGCCGGTATCTGCCGCTCGCCGATATGGATGAGCCCGCGCAGGAACGTGCCGGTCGTCAGCACGACGGCGCCGGCCGTGAGCACCCGCCCGTCCATCAGGCGGATGCCGCCAACACGGCCATCCATCACAGTCACGTCGTCCGCTTCGCCCTCGATCACGTCTAGATTTTCGGTGGCGCCGATCGCCCCCTGCATGGCGGCGGCATAGAGCTTGCGATCCGCCTGCGCTCGCGGCCCGCGCACCGCCGGCCCCTTGCGCCGGTTGAGCACGCGAAACTGGATGCCGCCCGCATCGGCCACCCGGCCCATCAGCCCGTCGAGGGCGTCGATCTCGCGCACCAAGTGGCCCTTTCCGAGCCCGCCGATCGAGGGATTGCACGACATCGCCCCGATGGTCGAAAGCCGGTGAGTTACCAGCGCGGTGCGCGCGCCCATGCGCGCGGCCGCCGCCGCCGCTTCACAGCCGGCATGGCCGCCGCCGATCACAATGACGTCGAGGCGCGCGCTCATCGAACGAAGGTCCTGAATCGCCGGCGTTTTACCGAAGGAATTGCGTCCGGTCAAAATGGCTGGCGTATATCCCGGGCGAAGGGGACACGGGTTCGCCCACAAGACGCGCAAATCCAATGTTTCACGTGAAACAATCGTGCGCAGGTCACTTCCCGATGCAGAAATCGCGAAAGATGACATCGAGGATATCCTCGACATCCACCCGACCGGTGAGCCGCCCCAGCGCCCGCGCGGCCAGCCGGAGCTCCTCGGCCAGCACCTCCTCGCGCATGGGTGTCGGCTCGCTCAGCGCGCGATCCAGTGCCGCTGCCGTCTCCTCCAGAGCCCGGCGATGCCGTTCCCGTGTAACCAATGCGGGTTCCGTCGAGCCCAGGAAGTCCTGCGCATGTCTTGACAGCGCCGTCAGAAATTCACCGAATCCTGACTCATTCAATGTCGATAAGAAGAATGCTGGATAATCTAGTCTATGGATTACTGATCTTAGTGATTTGATCCGCAAGGGCGTTACTAGGTCAATCTTGTTCCATACTATCCATTTGGCGGTGCTTGCGAATTCTTGTGTGAGCATGTCCACAGCAATTTCGCCGCCTGCCGCTGCATCGAGCACCCATAAGGCCAGATCTGCGCCAGCGGCCCGCTCGCGCGCCCGGCGGATGCCCTCCTGCTCAAGGGGATCGCTGCTGTCGCGAATCCCGGCCGTATCGAGCAGCGTCACCGGATAGCCATCGAGGTCGAGGTGCACCTCGATCACGTCACGCGTCGTCCCGGCGATCGGCGATACGATAGCCGCCTCACGTCGCGCAATGCGGTTGAGCAGGCTCGACTTGCCGGCGTTGGGCGGGCCCGCAATCGCCACTACCACGCCTTCCCGCAGCCGCTCACCCCGCCGCTGGTCCGCCAGCACCCGTGCGATCTCGCCCCGGAGCTCGCGCGCCCGCGCCAGCGCGGGCTCGACCAGGTCTTCCGGCACCCCGTCTTCGTCCGGGAAATCGATGCGCGCCTCGACCAGCGCCAGCGCCTCGATCAATTGGCGCCGCCACGCCTCGGCGCGATCGCCCAGCATCCCGCGCATCTGGCGAAAGGCCTGGCGCCGCTGCGCCTCCGTGTCGGCGCCGATCAGATCGGCAAGACCCTCGACGCGGGTGAGATCGATGCGGCCGTTCTCGAACGCGCGCCGCGTGAATTCGCCCGCCTGCGCGGGCCGACAGCCCTCGACGCGCCCGAGCGCCGCCAGCACCGCCGCAACCACGGCGCGCCCGCCATGCAGCTGCAACTCGGCCGTATCCTCGCCGGTCTCGCTCTGCGGACCCGGGAACCACAGCGCCAGCGCTTGATCGATGGTCTCGCCGTCTTGCGGATCGCGCACCCGCGCGAGCGCGGCATGCCGCGCCGGTGGAATCCTTCCGATCAAGCCACGCAACGCCGCCCCCGCTTGCGGACCCGATACGCGCACCACCGCGATGGCGGCCGGCGGCCGCCCGGAGGACAATGCAAAGATGGTGTCGGTCGCGGATTTCATCGCAACCCATGTAGCCGCAATCTCGCTTTGGCTCTATCCTGACGACGTGCGCCTGACGACGTGCGACTCCCCCGCCACCGCGGTGTCAGCCTGACGGGCCGGTCTGCACATTGCCGCCACGACCGATCGAAGGAGCCCTCTCGTGCAGCCCAATGCTCGCTCGTCCGCGCGTCGCGCACCGGCCGGATCCGCGCTGCGTTCAGCGCTGGGCCGCATCGCGATCACGATGGCGCTCTGCTCCACCACCGCGCAGGCGCAAACCTGGACCACGTTCAAGTCCACGGCCGATCGATTCGAGGTCGAGTTTTCGGGCAATGTCACCACCTCGCCCACCCCGCTCGGCGACGAAGCCATGAAACGGACCGAGCGCTCGACCAACTACGAGGCCGGCGACGATCCCGCCTTCGCGATCAACGCCACGCTGGCGAAATTCAGCATCAATTTTGCCGGAGGCGTGCACGACAGTTTCGCCTCCCTCAAATGCAAGACAACCACCAACGACCAGTCCCTGCCTTTCCCGCAAGGCCAGGCCAGGACATTGAGCGGGGAGGGCTGCGTCGACGGCGAGCATTCGGCCCTCGTGCGCTATTTCGTCGTCGACAAATGGTTCTACCAGGTCATCGCCCTGTTCCGCCCGAGCGATGAGGCGACCGCGCGACACTTCGTCGAGTCCTTCAACGTGCTCCCGCAATAGCCGCGCTTTCCATTGCGGGACCAGCAGCCACGGCATCCTTCTTCGCGCATGATCGCTGTCCGTGCGCACCCCGAAGCGACCTCGAGCTTAACTCATGACCGTGCCCACGCCTCCTGATCTTCCGCCTGCACGCGAAAACCGCCTCGCCCGCGAGACCAGTCCCTATCTGCTGCAGCACAAGCACAATCCGGTCGATTGGTGGCCGTGGGGACCG
>DATBZM010000288.1:0-5052 GCA_036513175.1 Xanthobacteraceae bacterium
GCTCGCATTCCAGGCATTCGACCTCGAGCCGCAACGCGGCGCCGCCCGAGCAAATCAGCGTGACGACGCCGCCGGGCGGGTCGGTCTCGTCGAATTCGACCGCCAGCAGGTTGAGCATCGCCTGCTTGTCCTTGCAGTCGACACCGCGGCATTTGATGGAGTTGACGCGATCGAACCGCAACGCGGTGCAGCGGCGCTGGAACTGCGGAGACTGGCCGAGCGAGCCCTCCCAGTCGAACCGGGCGACGTTGATCACCAGCCGCTTCTCGGCGGGCCGCCAGATGACGTCGCCGACGCTGAGGGTTGCATCTTGCAGGTGGGTCGAAACCACCTCGAGGTCGTCCCGATCCAGGGCCACGAGCTTGAGGAGCTCCATCCGTTCTCTCCCTCACAAAATGTTGTTCTTGGCCTAATTAGGATCGGAATTTCCTATCCGCAAGGCGCCGGAGAGAATAGAATTTTTTCCTATATGGCGCGGTGCGGCCCGGGGCAGCGCGTAGCCCGGATGGAGCGGAGCGCAATCCGGGGAAACCCTATCCGCGGAGATGCCGTCCCCGCATTTCGCTCCGCTCCATGCGGGCTACATGTGCAGCGCCCCGAACCGCGGCGGCGGAATGCGGCGCTTGGAGGCGGCCTCGTAGGCCGAGGCAATCCGCAGCAGCACGTCCTCGCGTCCCGGCTCGGCGCGAAACACCAGCGAGAACGGCATGCCCGGCTCCGGAATCGTCGTCGGCATGGTCGAAGCCTGCGAGACGTAGCGCGTCCCGTCCGCGCTGAGCGCGAACACCGGGTCGTAGACCGTCGTCACGTAGCCCGCCGGGATCAGCACCTCGGTCAGGCCGGCGTTCGGGCCGGCAAGCGACTCCGGCGCGAGATTGCTCGGGATGTCGTATTGGTGCGGCCAGCCGATCAGGCCGGGCGGCCACGGGGTGTGCAGGCGCACCAGCGCGTCGAGCTTGTTTTCCAGGATCACCATCATGTCGACGCGGCGCAACAGCTCGCGCAGCATGATGCGTTCGTTCACGCCCTGGCGGCCGGTGAGCGGGTTGCGCGGGTCGACCACTTCTTCCCAGTTCTTGAACGCGGCGCGCTGATCGTCGCCCCAGAATTTCGAGCGCGCGTTGAGGGTGGCGAAATCCGTCAGCGTCTCGGTAAAGCCTTTGGCGCGCCAATCGGCGGCGCGGCGCGTGAGATACTGCGGAATGTGGAAGCGGAACGCCATCGCGAGCTCCTGCTGCTGCACGGTGGCGAGGTCGAGATTCTTCGGCGGCGCGATGCGGCCCTCGGCCAGCTCGACGCAATAGTCGATCGGCGTCATGCGGCCGCTGCCGAAGATTTTTCCGGGAGCGAACTCGGTCGGCACGATCGCGGCGGCGAGCTCCTTGAACAGCGGCGTGCCGTCGCGGCGCAGGCGAAACAGCAGGTCGGGCATGAACACCGGCACGAGCCTCGCCAGCGCGCGGCGGAAGTCGGTCGTCATCGCCTCGCAGTCGGGATCGCGCCGCCATAGCGGGTCGGAGGATTCGACCAGCGTTGCGCCGAGATGGTCACCGAGCATGGACTTGATCTCGCGGGCCGCCGCCGTGACGATCGGCTCCTCGGTCTTCGCGCCGGGCGGGATCAGCATCGACTCGCGGATGACGCCGAGGCGAACGCCCGCGAGCGCGCCGGGCGCGCCCGAGGCGCGCGCATGGCCCGCGTAACCGCCCGCCAGCACCGATGAGCGCGGTACCGTCGTGAACGGATCGCGCGGGTCGTAGTAGCCTTCGACCGGGTCCTTGAGCGCGTCGAGAATTTTTGCGCAGTCCGCGATCGCGCGGGCGTGGATGCCGCTGCGGTCGCAATAGATGTCGGCCCCGATCGCGCCGCCGTCGAAGCCGAGCATGGCCTTGTGCGGCAACAGGAGCGCGATCGCGTTGTGGTTCGACGGCCCGCGGCAGGAGGCGCGCGTCTCCTCGCCGAGGCTCGCCATCACGAGATTGGCGGAAACCGAGACGCCCGAGCCCGAGCTCGAGCCGAGCGAGGCGGCGCGGCGCGTGTCGTAAGGGTTGGCCGGATTGCCCGCCCAGGTGCTGCGCTGGTAGCCGAGCGTCGAGGCGAGCACTTTTGCCGGCTTGTGCCGGCCGCCCGGATCGCCGGCGCGGCCGTTGTATTCGGTGTTCACCGCCTTGGCGAAGATGATCGCGCCCTTGCGACGCAGCTGATCGACCAGCACGTGATCGCGCGCCGGAAAGTCGATGTCGTAGCGCGCATCGCCCCCGCCGGTCGAGCGCATGTCCTTGGTGTCGAACGGATCCTTGAACGAGAAGACCACGCCGTACATCGGCATGGCGGCGAGATCGGGATTGCGGCCGTAAGCGGCGTCGAGCTCGGCCGCGCGCTCGAGCGCGTCGGGGAAATGGCGGAAATGCTCGCAAACCGGCGGCGCGCCGGGTGGCAGCGGCCCGAGCGAAGGGTGCCGGTCGTAATCCCCGCGGCACGTGACCGAGCGCTCGCCGCGGATGTTGAGCGTGCCGAGCGCGTTGAGCTGCGTGCCGTCGGCGATGCCGACGATCATGCCGAACTGCTGCGCCACGGCCGGATCGGACGTGGTCGGCTCCATGCGGCCGTATTCGAGCGGCGTGCCTGTGTGCTTGTCGAGGTCGGGGATAAAGGTCGATGCCTTGACGGTCTCGGTCGGAAAGCCCAGCCGCGCGCCCGCTCGCACTGCGCCCGTTGCGGGGGCGACCGGTGCGCCGTCCTCGGTTACGAGAAGGCTGGCGACGCCGTTGAAGGCGCGCACGCGCGCCAGATAGTGCTCGACCACCGACACGCAGGTGGCGCGCCCATCCCGGATGGCCGCCTGCAGATCGTCGATCGTCGCCTCCTCGAGGCGGAAGGCCGGCGCCTCGTCCCGGGCTGCCGCCACGGACTCATCCTTCGCTTGGGCATCGATCGTCATTTGGCTTTCGCGTCGCTGATGAAAATTTCAGGCATGTTTTTTGAGACGGCGGATGTCGGAGAGTGGCGCACAGCTGCGCATCATGATTGCAGATTGCCCGCCGCGCGCAAGTTCGGCCTTGCGCGGTGGGCATGCGCGCGTCGGCCGTCCGGCCGTACGCCCCCAATATCGCGCCCGAGTGTCCGCCGCAATGCCACACAAACTCCGCAGAAAACCCGTGAACCAGCACTTCCCTGGATGCATTGCACGGGGACATCGTCCATGACCATCCGCTTTGCCAAGGTCGCGCTCGGCGCGGCCATCGCCGTATCGGCTCTCGCACTCACGGACTGCTCGCGCAATTTCACCCCGCAGCTCAGCGAGCGCGTGGCCGTCCCACCCGCACCGATCATCGCTTTCGATGCGGCGCGGGCGGCGCCGGCCAACGCGCAGACGAAGCTCGCCGTCACGCATACGTTCGAGCTGAGCATGCCGAGCGATCAGGTGGAAGCCGTGCAGCGCCGGCATCTCGATGAATGCGCCAAGCTCGGCTGCACCGTGCTCACCACCACGCTGCAGCACGGCGGCCGGGGCAGCGTCTACGCCCGCACCTCGCTGCGCATCAGCCCGCAGGGCTTCGACGCCTTCGCCAAGGCGCTGGCGGCGGCCCCGGCGCGCATCACCAGCCACGCGCAGACGGCCGAGGACAAGACGATCCCACTGCTCGACGTGGAAAAGCGCCTGGAGGCCAAGACCGCGCTGCGCGAGCGCCTCGAAGCGATGCTCAAGGACCCTGCGACAAAAAGCACCGCCGACCTGCTGGCGATCGAGAAGGAGCTTGCGCTGATCCAGGGCGACATCGAATCGGCGACGGCGCAGCGCGACTATCTGCGCACCATCACCGACACGGTGCGGGTCGACATTTCCTATGACGGGATCGTCGCCGAGGTCGGCGGCGTCGATCTCGGGCCGCTCAAGCGCGCCGCCAGCGAGTTCGGCGACACCGTGCTCACGTCGCTCGCGACGCTCATCTATGTCTTCGCCGCGCTGCTGCCGTGGCTGCCCGTCATCGTGCTGCTCGGCTGGGCGATGCGGCGCGGCGTGCGGCGGTGGCGGGCGCGCGCGAGGTAAGCTGGCGAGCGAGGCAACCCAAGTCCCTCCCGGGTGATCCGCGCGACCATCTATGCGATGCTCCAGCCTCGACCAGAGGAAGCGCATGTCCACCCTCCGCCAGATCGAGACCGCGCCCGGGCTCGTGTTCGATGTTTTCATGGCCGGGCCGGACGACGCGCCGCTGGTGCTGCTGCTGCACGGCTTTGCCGAATCCTTCCACATGTGGCGGGCGCAGCTGACGGTGCTGGCGCGGGCCGGCTTGCGCGCCGTCGCGCCGAGCCAGCGCGGCTATTCGCCGGGCGCGCGGCCTCCGGCCAACGAGACCGCGAACTATACGTTCGACCTCCTGATGCAGGACGCCATGAACATCGCGGCGGCGTGCGGCGCGGCGCGCAGAAAATTCCACCTGGTCGGCCACGATTGGGGCGGCAGCATCGCGTGGGGCATCGCCGACCGCCACCCCGAGCGGCTCGCCTCGCTCACCGTGCTGTCGCGCCCGCACCCCAACGCCTTCAACCGCGCGCTGGCGCTGCCTGACGGCGAGCAGGCGCGGCGCTCGCGCCATCATCGCGCCTTCCTCGAGCCCGACGCCGGCGCCCACGTGCTTGCCGACGGCGCGCGCTGGCTGCGCGAGCGGCACGCCGCCGCTGGCGTGCCAGCCTCGGCCACCGCCGAGCATCTCACGGTGATAGGCAATCCGGCCACCATGGAGGGCGCGCTCGCATGGTACCGCGCGCGCGGCGCGATCCGCGCGCCGCTCCGGCCGATCCGCGTGCCAACGCTCTATATCTGGGGGGACGCCGACGACTCGGTCGGGCGCCCGGCAGCGGAAGGCACGCACGAGTTCGTCACCGCGCCCTACCGCTTCGAGGTGCTGCCGGGCGGCGGGCATTTCATCGCCGAGCAGATGCCGGAGAGGGTAAACGAGCTGCTGCTCACCCACCTCGCCGCACACCCGGCGTGAGGGAGGCGGCCTGGCACGGCGCTTGCGCTCCCTCTCCCCATCGGGGAGAGGGTTG
>DATBZM010000289.1:0-2001 GCA_036513175.1 Xanthobacteraceae bacterium
CGCCTTGAGCGCCACCGGATAGCCGATCTTGCTCGCAACCGCGGCGGCTTCGTCCGCCGTGCGTGCGAGCGCGCCCTCGGGCACGCGAATGCCTGCCGCGGCGAGCGCCTGCTTGCCGAGCCATTCGGGCTGTGGACCTTGACCGAGCCTCGGCAGCCCGGAGACCGGCGCGTGCGCGGGCGCCGCGCGCGGGCGGGCGAGCAGGCGCCCATAGCGCGTGTAGAGCGCGATCGCGCGCAGCATGCGGTCGGACGAGCGCGAGAACACCGCCGGGCTGTCCTTGACGGCCGCGTGCACGTCGTCGGCGAGTGGCAAGGTGTCGCCGAGCGCGACCATCACCTTCGGCTTTTCCGAATGCGCCATGCCCTCGTTGAACGCCTTCACGGGGATGCCGGTGTTGATCGGGAACGAGATGAACAGCGTGCCGACATTGGGATCGTCGATCAGCGCCTTGGTCACGGCCGGCAGCATCGTGGGCACGAAGCCGGCCGTGGTGTCGAGCGGATTGCCGTAGTTGCCGTACGGCGGCAGCGTCGCGCGGATCTTCTGCAACGTCGCCGGCTCGAGCTCGGGCAGATCGAGGCCGATTTCCTCGGCGAAATCGTTGGTCAGCCCGACATAGGCGCCCGACGCCGTGAGAATCCCCGGCCCCTTGGTCGGCGGCACCGGAAAGCGCTGCAGGATCGCGATCAGGTCCATGATCTCGTCCATGGTCGACACGACGATCGCGCCGGCATCCTCGACCTGGGTGCGCACCGTGGCGAAGTCGCCGACCAGGGCGCCGGTGTGCGATTGCGCTGATTTGCGCGCCCGCGCGCTGCGGCCCGCCAGCATCAGCACCACCGGCTTGCCGGCGGCGCGGGCGCGCCGCAGCGCGGCGAGGAACGCCTGCGGCCGCCTGATCTCCTCGCAGTAGGCGACGATCACGCGGGTCGCGCGGTCGTCGACGAGGAACTCGAGGAAATCGGTGGTTTCGAGCCCCGCTTCGTTTCCGGTCGAGATCACATAGGAGAGCGGAATCCCGCGGCCGTCGGCGGCGCGCTGGAAGTGGCCGAGCAGGCCGCCGCTCTGGCCGACGAAGGCGACGCCGTCGGCGACGCCGCGCAGCGCCTTGCGCGCGTAGAGCATGTGCAGCCACAGGCCGTCGACATTGTTGGTGACGCCGAGGCAGTTCGGCCCGACGATCGCGAGCCCGGCGGCGCGGGCGGTCGTGGCGACCGCGTCCTGCGTCGCGTGATCGCCGGTCTCGGCGAAGCCGGCGGCGAACACCATGGCCGCGCCGACCTTGCGCCGGGCGCAGGCCTCCATCGCGTCGCGCACCGACGCGGCCGGCAGGGTGAATACCGCGAGATCGACGCCTTGCGGCAGCTCGTCCACGCTTTTGAGCACTTGGCGGCCGTCGATCGGCTCGTCGGTGCGGCCGACCAGATGCACGTCGCCGGCAAAATCGTTGCCCTTGAGGCATTGCAGGATGATCTGGCCGGCGCTGCCCGCCCGCGTCGATATGCCGATGATCGCGACCGAGCGCGGGCGCAGGAAGCGCGCGACCGCCGGCGCGCCGCGCGCGCCTTCCTCTGCGCTCATGCGGCGTCCCTGTCGGGCTGCCACATCAAGAGGTGCTCGCCGTTCGCGAGCGGATGCCAGTACGGCTTCACCTTCATGCCGACTTTGAGCTCCTGTGCCGTGCAGTTGACCACGTCGGCGATGACGTTGACGCCGACGTCGAGCGTGACGCTCGCGATCGCGTAGGGCTCGACGCCCTGGAACGCCGGCGGCCCGCGGTGTGCGATCGTGAAGGAGAACACCGTGCCTTTGCCCGAGACCTCGCGCCATTCGATGTCGCGGCGGCGGCCCGTGAAGATGCTCACCGGCCGCGGAAAGTGCTGAAATTTCTTCGCCACCTTGCAGTACTGGATGACGAGCTTCTTCTGCCGCGTCGCCTCCCAGAACGGCATGCCGAAATCGTAGTGCTTGATGTCGCGCTTGACGCCGAGCGTGTCG
>DATBZM010000290.1:0-3204 GCA_036513175.1 Xanthobacteraceae bacterium
GAACGCTTCCGCCATGGCGGCGACCGAAGCTCCGCGATCTCGGCTGAATACCGCCGAACCGCCGCGGGCATGGTTGAGTGCGATCTCTTGCGCGGTCACATCGCAGGTCGCAGGCTTGCCGCTCGTCGACACATCGACAAGGCGCGTCCGCAACCCGCTGGCGACGATCAGATCCCGTATGAAGCGGAGCTCCACGCCCTTGGTGTCGAGTGTCCCGGCCACGATGACCACCGGCTGCCCCGAGGGCAGCGCCACGGCGCTGGGTATAGGCCCGGCTTCGATCCTTCCGGCACCAGCCGAAGCGATGCGAGCCGCCGACTCGATGCGCGCGTTGGGCGCAGGTTGCGACCAACGCGTGGGGGGCGCCGGGTTCGAGAGATAAATCCGGATCGGCGCGCCTGACGACTTCGCCGCGCTTGCCGGCTGAGGCGCGGACCCGCCCGGCGACGCCGCCTCGGAGCGGTCCGGTTCGGCAGCGTCGGAATGGCGGCCAACGCCCAGAAGGCGCTGCTGGAGTTCGCGGTCCGCCGCAAGCCGGCGCGACTCGATAATGCGGTTGACCCGCCCGTTGACCATGATGGCGACATTTTCGGAGATCGTCGTCGCCACGCCGATGTTCTGCTCGATGACGAGGATCGCCATGTCGGTTTCCTCGCCGAGACGCAGCAACATCTCCTCGACCTGCGCCACGATCACCGGCGCAAGACCCTCGGTCGGTTCGTCCATGATCAGGAGCTGCGGATTCGTCACCAATGCGCGAGAAATCGCGAGCATCTGCTGCTCGCCGCCAGAGAGCTGCGCGCCGCCGTTGTTTCGACGCTCAGCCAGGCGGGGGAAGGTGTCGTAGACGCGCTCGGCGGTCCAGGGGCCGCGCTCGCGAGACTGCGTCATTCGCAGGTGCTCGTCGACCGTCAACGAGCGCCACAGCCTGCGCCCCTGCGGGACGTATCCAACGCCAAGGCGGGCGATTCCCGCGGGAGCAAGACCCACGAGCTCCTGGCCACGCATGCGGATTGTGCCGCTTGAAGCGCGGACGAGACCCATGATCGCCTTGCAAAGGGTCGTCTTGCCCATGCCGTTGCGGCCGACGACCGACAGCACGCCGTGATCGAGCGTCAGGTCGACGCCCTGCAGCGCATGCGAATGGCCATAGTAGACGTTCAGGCCCCTGACCTGGAGCAGGACATTGGCCTCGGAGCGACGCGTCTCAGCCATGCCCGCCTCCAAGGTAGAGTTCCTGAACCTCGGGATCGGCCTCGATCTCCTGGGGCGAGCCTTCCTTGAAGATCCTGCCATTGTGCATCATCGTCACGCGCTCGACCACGCGCAGCGCAACGTCCATGTCGTGCTCGATGATGACGTAGCCGATATGCGCGGGGAGCGAAGAGAGGATGTCGACCAGCTCGGCCCGTTCCGTCGGCGAAAGTCCGGCCGCCGGCTCGTCGAACAGAATGAAGCGCGGGGCGCCCGCGAGCGCCAGCGCGATCTCGAGCTGACGCTGCTGACCGTAGGCCAATTCCGCCACGAACCGGTCCTTGATCGGGGTTAGATGGACCGCCTGGATGAGGGACTCGGCCGCGTTGACGAGCGTGTCATTGCGGCGCGGCCGAATGAACGAGTAACGGCCGCGCGAGACCCCGCGAACGGCCAGATACACGTTGTCGAGCACGGTCAGGCCCGGGAAAAGCGCCGAGATCTGGTAGGTCCGGCGCAATCCGCGGCGGATCCGCTCGTAGGGTGGAAAAAAGGTCACGTCTTCGCCGAAAAAGCGAATTGTTCCCGAGGACGGCGGAAAGTCGCCGGTGATGCAGTTGAACAGCGTCGTCTTGCCGGCGCCGTTCGAACCGAGGACGGCGCGGCGCTCGCCGGGCCGGACGGTGAGCGAGATGTCGGTCAGCGCGGCGAGAGCGCCGAACAGCCGCGTCACGCCGCGCAGCTCGAGCGCGTTGGCCGAGCCGACCGTGGAGAGGCGCTGCGCGACGCTATCCATGGCCGCCGCCTGCCGATTGGATGGGTGATGAGCCGGCCCGCGCGCGATTGCGCCAGCGGGTCCATAGACCAATGATCCCGTCTGGCGAGAAAAAGACAATCGCCAGGAACCCGAGGCCGATCAATAGCCGAAACCGGTTGCCGTCGAGGCCGAACGCGACCAGGACGTCGAGCGCAAAGGTCTTCAGCACCGCATAGATCAGAGCGCCGATGAAGGCTCCGATTGGATTGCCGATCCCGCCCACGACGGCGATGACCAGGATGTCGATCGCGGCCGAGACGCTGACCGTCCCGGGCGCGATTTCGCCGTAGCTCCAGACCAGGAGAATGCCGCCGAGCGCCGCGATGACCGCCGCGAACACATAGGCCGCGATGCGGTGGGCGTTCACGTTGAAGCCGAGCGCCGCCATTCGCCGAGGGTTGTCGCGAATGCCCTGGAGCGCAAGCCCGAAGGGCGCTCGGGCGACATAGGAGACCGCGAGCCAGCAAAGGAACGCGACGCCGAGCTCGAGATAATAGGAAGGTATCGCGTCGTGCCAATCGACGCCCAGAAACACCGGCGTCGGCACGGCGTTGATGCCGGTGTGGCCGTTGAAGATCGCGTAATTCTGGTTGGCGAAATAAAAGAACGCCGCCGCGATCGCGAGCGTGATCATGATTGTGTAGATGCCCACGGTGCGCACCGCGAGCGCGCCGATCGCGGCGCCGACAATCATGGAAAGGATGAGAGCCGCCGGAACCGCGAGCCACCAGGGCCAGCCGATTCCGCCCGGCACCCCGTTCACGCCGAGGATCGCAACGATGTAGCCGGCGAAACCGGCGATCGTCATCTGCGCAAGGCTGACCATGCCGCCATAGCCGGCGAGGAACATCAGGCTCAGCGCGATCGTCCCGAGCATGTACGACCAGCCAAAAATCTGCGTGAGCAAGAAGCTGCTCGCGATCGCCGGCATGATCACGACAATGACGCCAACAAGGACCGCCGCGGGATTGACGTTCTGCAGCCAAGTGGGCTGCGAGGCGGCGGTAGATGCGCCTCTCGCGCGGCTCTCGGCGAGCGCCATGGCCTAGCGTCCCACCAGAAGGCCCTGCGGCCGCACGGCCAGCACGAGCACCATGATCAGGAAGGTCAGAACGATCGCGTAGGTCGGGAAATAAGCAAGGCCGATCTGCTCGGCGAGGCCGATGATGACCGCGCCGAGCGCCGCTCCCGGA
>DATBZM010000291.1:0-12734 GCA_036513175.1 Xanthobacteraceae bacterium
CGCTACATCGCCGATTTCGACGCCGAGCTGCGCAGCGGCGGATTTGCGGGCTCGCTGCTGCTGATGGGCTCGCACGGCGGCGTGATCTCGGCCGAGCGCGGCTGCCGCGAGCCGATCACGCTGGTCGAGTCAGGGCCGGTCGGCGGCTGCATCGGCGCCGCCGCGTTCGGCAGCGCGCTCGGCATCGATAATCTCGTCGCCTTCGACATGGGCGGCACCACGGCGAAATGCGCCATGATCGAGCGCGGCCGCTATGCGGTGGAGTCGATCTACTACGTAGGCGGGCCCGACGCTGGCTTCCCGATCCGCGGCAACGTGATCGATATTCTGGAGGTGGGCATCGGCGGCGGCTCGATCGCCTGGCTCGACGATCTCAAGCGGCTCAACGTCGGACCGAAAAGCGCTGGCTCGATGCCGGGGCCGGCGTGCTACGACCGCGGCGGCACCGAGCCGGCCGTGACCGACGCGCATCTTGCGTTGCGTCGGCTCGACGCGGCGCGCTTCCTCGGCGGCGAGATGACGCTGGCACCCGACAAGGCGGACGCCGCGCTCAGCGCGCGCATCGCGCAGCCGCTCGGCTATTCGGGCAAGGACGCGGTGACGCGCGCCGCCAAGGGCGTGCTGACGATCGCCAACCTCACGATGTCGTCGATCATCAAGAAGATATCGATTGCGCGCGGCTTCGACCCGCGTGATTTCGTGCTGTTCTGCTACGGCGGCGGCGGGCCACTGCACGGAACGGAATTGGCGCGCGCCCTCAAGATTCCGCGCGTGATCGTGCCGCCGGAGCCGGGGAATTTTTCCGCCATGGGCATGCTGCTCGCCGACCCGCGGCTCGACACCGCGCGCACCTTCGTGGCGCGGCTGGACGACGCGACCATGGGCCAGGCGCTCGCCGTCTATGCCGAGCTCGAGGCCGAGGGCGGTGCGGCGCTGCGGCGCGAATTCGGCGACGGCGAGATCACGTTCGAGCGCGAGGCCGAGATCCGCTACAGGGGCCAGCAGCATTCGCTCAAGATCGCGCTGCCGCAGGACCCGGACGCGGCGGCGCTGCGCGAGAAATTCGACCGCGAATATCTGCGCCGCTACGGCCACGCCAATGCGGCAGCCGACGCCCAGCTCGTGGTGCTGCACTCGCTGGCGACGCTGCACATGCCGCGGCCGGAATTGACGCGGCTCGCCGACCGCGACCGTCACGCAACCGCCGCGGGCGCGCGCCGGCGGCCGATTTTCTATCTCGAGGAAGACTGCTTCCTCGACGCGACGATCCTCGACCGCTACGCGCTGCCGATCGGTTTTGCCGGTCGCGGCCCGGCGCTGATCGAGGAATACGGATCGAGCACGCTGATCGGGCCGCGCGATACCTTCACGGTCGGCAAGCTCAAGGAGATCGACATTGACTGCAGTCAGTGACCTGCGCGCGACGCAAGCCGCGCCGGCGCTCGATCCGGTCACCGTCGAGGTGATCCGCCGCCGGCTGGTCGCGATCGCCGACGAGGTCGACGTCAACATCACGCGCACCGCCTTTAGCCCCTACATCTATGAATACAAGGACTATGCGGTCGGCATCGTCGACCATCGCGGCGACCTGATCTGCCAGTGCACCGGCGCCATGCCGGTGTTCGTCGCCGACGTGATGCGCGCCGCCATCCAGGACGGGCTCGACCTCTACGGCGGCGCCGCGCTCGACGAAGGCGACATCATCATCAACAATTATGCGGGCGTGATCGGCCAGCACCTCAACAACATGGCGATGTACACGCCGATCCACCTGGCGGACGAGCACGGCCGGTCGACGCTGATCGGGTTCATGGTGGTGGTGATGCACTGGATCGACGTCGGCGGCCGCGACATCGGCTCGACCTCGAAATTCGCCACCGACATTTTTCAGGAAGGGATCCAGTTCCGCACCGTCAAGCTGCGCGCGCGCGGCGAGCCGGTGCGCGAAATGTACCGGATGATCGAGCACAACACGCGCTTCCCGGTCGAGATGATGGGCGACATCAATTCGCAGATCGGCGGCTGCCTGATGGGGCGCGATGAGGTCGCGCTCCTCGCCGGGCGCTACGGCGTCGGCGCCTTCCGCACGGCGCTGACGACCATCTGGGACCAATCGGAAGCCGCCGCGCGCGCCGCGATCCGCGCCATTCCAGATGGCACCTACACGGCGGAAACCGTGCTCGACGACGACGGGCTCAATCCGGGTTCGCTGCCATGCAAGATCACCGTGATCGTCAAAGGCGACGAGATGACGGTCGATCTCAGCGAGCTGCCGCGCGAGGTGAACGCGCCGATGAACTGCGGGCGCTATGGCGGCGGCGAGACGGTGTCGCGGCTCGCGTTCCGCTATCTCATCCTGCCGGAGGGCGACGCCAACGAGGGCACGTTCCGCCCGCTCAAGCTGGTGCTGCCCGAGGGCACGATCGTCAGCGCGCGGCCGACGGCGCCGATGGGCTCGTACAATTCGGCGCTGCCGACCCTGATCGACCTCGTCATCCGCGCGCTCGGCCCGGCGTTGCCCGAGCGTGTCGCCGGCGGCCACTATGGCACTTTCGCGACGCTCGCCTTCGCGGGCCGGCGGCCGGACAGCGGAGCTTTCTGGCAATGTCACGACAGCGGTTTTGGCGGCTGGGGCGCACTCGCCGGCCAGGACGGGCCGGGACCGTTCCGCACCATGTGCCACGGCGACACGCGCATGATCCCGATCGAGGTGCATGAGGCGAGCTATCCGTTCATGATCGAGGGCTTCGCGTTGCGCCCGGATTCGGGCGGCGCCGGCGAATTCCGCGGCGGGCTCGGGCTGACGCGCCGCTATTTGATGCTCGCGCCCTGCCGCATGTCGACGCGGTTCGAGCGCACCAAATGCCCCGCTTGGGGCATGCATGGCGGCCACGACGCGGAACCCGGCAACGTGACGATCGAGGCGCCCGCGGGCACGACGCGGCATGCGCTCAAGGACGCGGTGCAGCTCGAGGCGGGCGACCGGGTGCGCATCGACACCGGTGGCGGCGGCGGATTCGGCGATCCGCGCCGGCGCAGCCGCGACAAGGTGCGCGAGGACATCGATAAGGGCTATGTCACGCGCGAGGCGGCGCGGCGGATTTATGGATGGAACGGAAAGTAGAGGATCGACCCATGGCAAAGCTTCGGCACATCGCGATCGCGGCGGAGGATCCCTTTGCGACCGCCGAGTTCTACAAGCAGGCGTTCGATTTCGTCGAAGTCCGCCGCCTCGAGCCGGCCGGGCCGGGCAAGTCCTACGGGGTCTTCCTGAGCGACGGGACGCTCAACATGGCGATCCTGCGGTTCGGCTGGGACCAGGGCCAGGGCCTCGACTTCCGCGGCATCCATCATTTCGGCGTGCTGGTCGAGGATGTGGATGGCGCCATCGAGAAGCTCGAGGCGCTTGGCGCCGAGTGCTTCGCGCGCCGGCCCGAGAACCAGAAGGGTTTCTACGAGACCAAGTTCCACGGGCCCGACAAGGTCGTGTTCGACATCACCGATCACCCATGGCTCGGAAGCGCGCCGCTCGACGCCGGCGTGGCCGCGGCAAAGGCGCCCGCCAAGGCCGACGCATAGAGCCTGTTCCGATTCCTTTGGAATCGGAACCTGCTCTCGTTTTTCTTTATTTGGCGCATGTTCTTATCGGCGAACCGGCGTCCACTTCGCCGGAACATGCGCTGGCCTGCACGCTGGCGCGCGGCGGATTGCCCGCTTACACTCCGGCCGTGGCGTCGGAGTGCGCCCATCCATGATGAAGCGCGAGAAATTCCCAATCGCGGAAATCTATGTGCCGGTGAAGCGCCGCGCCACGCTCAAGCCCGCGACCGTGCAGGAGCTTGCGCAGAGCATGCTCGAGATCGGGCAGCAGACGCCGATCCTGGTGCGCCGCGACGGCGATCGCTTCGTCCTGGTCGAGGGCCTGCATCGGCTGGAAGCCTGCAAGGCGCTCGGCGAGGAGACGATCGTCGGATACCTGGTGCAGGCGGCAAAGCACTAAAGGCTACTGCGGCTCAAGGCTGCTTCGGCTCGCTCTCGCTCGGCTTTGCTTCATCACGCACGTTCGCCGGCGGCGGCGCGGTATCTGCATGTGCACCTGCTTCCGCGCGTGTCGTCAGCGCGGTCCGCTGAACCTGCGAGCCGCGGTGCTGCTGCATGGCTTGCGGGATCGGAGACGTCCAACTGGGCTGCATCGCACCCTCCCAACTGTTGGATTCGATCCGTAACCCGGAGCGCGTCATTGTGTTCCCGCCGCGAAAAAAGAATCCGACGCAGGTTCCGATCCCGCGACCGCGCCGGCACCAAGCCGCTTGCGTCCCATACTGCGGCGGTGTGTCCTCTGGTCGTTCCGGCAAGCCGGCACCACCATTGCACGTAAAGTTCCAAGGGGGACGCACATGAGAAGGCTCGCAGCTGCGGCCGCTTTTGCGGCTCTGTTCATTGGATTGTTCGTTGGACGTCCTGAGATCGCGTGCGCCGATCAATACCCGTCGCGCCCGATCACCATCATCGTGCCGTTCCCGGCAGGCGGCCCGACCGACACGCTCGCCCGCATCCTGGGCGAGCGCATGCGCCAAACGCTCGGCCAGCCGATCGTGATCGAGAACGTCACCGGCGCTGGCGCAAGCATCGGCGTCACCCGTGCCATCGAATCGGCGCCCGACGGCTACACGCTGAGCATCGGCAACTGGACGAGCCATGTCGGTGCCGGAGCGATGTATCCGGTCGCCTGGGATGTCCTCAAGGATCTGGCGCCGGTCTCGCGGCTGACCGCGACGCCGCTCATCATCGTCGGCAAGAACGCGCTGCCGGCAAGGACCGGGGCGGAGCTGATCGCCTGGCTCAAGGCCAATCCCGGCAAGGCGTCAGCCGCGACCGTCGGCGCCGGCAGCGCCGCGCATGTCTGCGAGCTTTATTTCGAGCACGAGACCGGCACGAGCTTCCAGGTGGTCCCCTATCGCGGCGGCACACCGGCAATGCAGGACATCATCGCGGGCCACATCGATCTCATGTGCGCCGAAGCCTCGCAGACGCTCGCCTTTGTGCGCGCCGGCCAGATGAAAGCGTTCGCGGTCATGTCGAAGGAGCGCTGGCCGGCCTTGCCCAACGTGCCGACGACGGATGAGATCGGCGCGCCGGGCATGTACATCTCGTTCTGGCATGGGCTGTGGGTTCCCAAGGGCACGCCGCAGGACGTGATCGCGAAGCTCGAGCGCGCGGTGCAGGAAGCTTTCGCGGATCCGGCGGTGCGCAAGCGGTTGACCGACCTCGGCGCCGTCATCCCGCCGAAAGATCAGCAGAATCCCGTGGCGCTCGCTGCGTTCCACAAGGCCGAGATCGCCAAATGGTGGCCGATCATCAAGGGCGCGAACATCAAATCGAACTGAGCGGCCAGCGCATATCCCGGTGAGCCGCATACCTCCGCGGTTGCATGTTCCGTCTTGCCGGTTGCCGGAATCTTCACTATTTCCGCGGGTAGACTGCTTGTTGGGGCCGAGAACGGTTGATGACCGGCCGAGCCATGGGCACGAGCATGCGCACAGGGGAAGTCTACGTCGTCGATGACGATCCGGCGGTGCGCACCACCTTGTCGACGGTGTTTACGCGCGCCGGCTACCAGGTCACCTGCTTTGCGGAAGGCGCCGCGCTGGTCGCGGCCGCGCGCAACGGCACGCCGGTATGCATCATTCTCGACGTGCACATCCCCGGCAAATCCGGCCTCGACATCCTCAAGCAGCTCAACGCCCAGGATTACCCGGTGCCGATCTTCATGATGTCGGGCCAGGGCGACATCGCGATGGCGGTCGACGCGATCAAGAACGGCGCGCTCGACTTCATCGAAAAGCCGTTCCGCGGCGGCGACGTGGTCGCGCGGGTCGAAGCCGCGGTCGAGGCGCGAACGCTGCAGGAGCAAGGCAATGGCGCGGACGAGGCGCGGCGGTTCTATTTTCCCGGACGCGATCCGTTGAGCCGGCGCGAGCAGGACGTGCTGGGCGAGATCGTCAACGGCGCCTCCAACAAGGAGGCGGGCCGCAAGCTCGGCATCAGCCCGCGCACCATCGAGGTGCACCGTGCCCACCTGATGCAGAAGATCGGCGCGCGCAACGCCGCCGACCTCATCCGCATCGTGATGAGCGAAGGCCGCAGCCAGCCGTAGGCCCCGATCGGTCGTTGGGGTGCTTAGCCGTGGCCGGCCGCGCCGAACCAGGGCGACAGCGCGAGCTCGACCGCCACCACCGCCGCATAAAGTCCGATGCCGAGCGCCGCGAGCGCGAACAGGGCCGCGAAAGCAAGCGGCTCATTCACCTGCGAGTTGGCGACCAGCAGCAGATTGCCGAGGCCCTCGTTCGAGCCGACGAACTCGCCGATCACGGCGCCGATCACCGCGAGCGTGATCGCGACCTTGCAGCCCGCGAGCACGAACGGCAGGGCAGCGGGAAAGCGGATTTTCCAGAAGGTCTGCCATCCGTTCGCGCGCACCGAGGCGGCGAGATCGATGAATTCGGCCGGCGTGTTGCGCAGGCCGGTCGCGGTGTCGACCACGATCGGGAAGAAGGCGACCAGCCAGGCGATGGCGAGCTTCGATTCGAGCCCGATCCCGAGCCACACCAGGATGAGCGGCGCCAGCGCGACCTTGGGAACCGACTGCGTCGCGATCAGCAGCGGGTAGAACATGAGATTGAGGGTCGGCGAGGTCGCGATCATGACAGCCAGCGGCACGCCGAGCGCGAAGGCGAGCAGAAAACCGTACAGGCTTTCGAGCAACGTGACCTGCCCCTCGGCGAGCAGCAGCCGCCAGTTGGCCACGATTGCGTCTCCCACCGCCGACGGCCGCGGCAGCACCGCCATCGGTACGTGGAACGCAACGACGTAGACGTGCCAGGCGAGGCCGAGCAGCACGAGGCCGACCACCGGCAGGGCGAAGCGCGCAAAGCTAGGCATGCACGACCCCGAGGCCGGCGCCGGCGCGCCGTTCGAGCGCCGTGAATTCTTCCGTGTAGCGGATCGCCGGCGTGCGCGGATAGGCGAGATCGACCCGGATCCGGTCGACCACGCGGCCGGGGCGCGGACTGAACACCAGCACCTCGTCGGCGAGATAGATGGCCTCGGCAATGCTATGGGTGACGAACAGCACGGTCGCGCCCGACACGCGGCGGATGTCGAGCAGGAGATCCTGCATCTCCATGCGGGTGAGTTCGTCGAGCGCGCCGAACGGCTCATCCATCAACAGAAGCGACGGTTCATGGATCAGGGCGCGGCACAGCGCCGCGCGCTGCTTCATGCCGCCGGAGAGCTGATGCGGGCGATGGCGGGAAAAACCCTCGAGGCCGACGAGATCGATGAGCTCGAGGGCGCGCCGGTGCGCCGCAGCATCGCTGCGTCCGAGGATTTCCATCGGGAAAAGCACGTTGCCGAGCACGCTGCGCCACGGCAGCAGGGTCGGGCTCTGAAAGACGAAGCCGAAATCCTCCTGCGGCCCCACGACCTCGCGGCCGCGCATTTCCACGCGGCCGCCGCTCGCGCGCGTCATCCCGGCGACGATGCGCAGCAGCGTGGTCTTGCCGCAGCCGCTCGGCCCGAGCAGCGACACCAGCTCGCCGCCGCACAGGTCATACGAGACCTCCTCGAGCGCGACGATCTCGCCGCCGCGACCCGACGCGCCCGCAAAGGTCTTGCGGACGTCGCGCAGACGACCGAACGGCGCGGCCGCACGCGATGCTCCCTCGCGGCCGGCCGCGGCCGCCGCGCTCGTCATGGCGTGATCGGCGGCTGCGGCAGGTAGCTCGCGTCGTAAACGTCCGCGGGCGAAACAGTCTTGCCGCCGCCCGTGTTCCTGGCGATGAGGCTGATGCTCGCGGCCATCACGGCGGGATCGACGGCGCCGAGGCCTTTCGCCTGCGTCTCAGGCGTCACGACCAGAGCGTTGACGATCCTGATCTCGGCCGCCACTACGCCTGGATCGAGCCCCTTGACGTATTTGGCGACAATCGCCGCGGCCGCTGCCGGATCCCTGATCGTGTCGCGCCAGCCTTCGAGCGAGGCTTTCACGAAGGCCTTCACCTGCGCGGCATTGGCCTTGAGGTAATCATCGCGGACCAGGATGCCGTTCGAGTAGAGCTTGAGGCCGTGGTCGGCGAAGAGGAACGTCTGCGCGTCGTTCGGCTCGGCCGCCTTGACGACGCCCGGCTGCGACATCACGAAGGTCTCGATCGCGGGCACCCTTTTGGCGGCCAGCATGCCGACGCGCGCCGCCGGATCGATGTTGACGTACTTCACGGTCGAGGGCTTGAGCCCACGATCGGCCATGAACGCTTCGATCACCTTCTGGGTGAAGCTGCCGGCGCCGCTCGCGATCTCGAGGTTCTCGAGCTGCTCGGGCCGGGTCACGTTGGCGCCCGAGCGCAGCGAGAAGATCGCGTACGGCGCTTTCTGGTAGATGACCGCGACCATCTTGGCGGTCGAGCCGCCGTTCGCGTGCGCCGCGACGAGGCCGGCCACGTCGGAGAAGGCATATTGCGCGGTGCCGGCTTCGAGGCTTTGGATCGCCTGGGCGGTGCCCTGGCTCGGAATGATCGTCACGTCGAGGCCGGCCTGCTTGTAGTAGCCCTTGTCGAGCGCGACGTACCAGGCGGCATGGCGCCCGAGCGCGCGGAAGTCGAGCGCGAACGTCACCTTGGTCTGTGCCTGCGCGGAGGCAAGCGCAGCAGCCGCGGCGAGCAGCGCGAAGCCGATGAGCGTGGAGCGTGCTGGCGACATGTCCCATCCTTTCGCGCGCTTCGATCGATCGAGAAACTCTTGCAGCGGGCACGGCGAGGCGCAAGAGGCCGTTGAGCTACTGCGTCATTGCCCGCGCAGGCGGGCAATCCAATACTCACAAACGCCAGAATGGGACACTGGTAGTACCCTATCGATGTGCTGCGGGGCACTGGATCGTCCGCTTTCGCGGACGATGACGGCGGTGAATGGGCCACTGACGCAAAAGCATCACTTATCCGGCAGCACCGCGATGGCGTTGATCTCGATGAGATACTCGGGCGACGTCATCTTGCACACCTCGACCATCGTCGAGGCGGGCGCCGGCGCTTTGAAATATTCGCGGCGCACTTTGTGGATCGTCTCGAAGTGCTCCATGTTGCGCACGTAGACGTCGACCCGGCACACGTCGTCGAGCGTGCCCCCGGCCTCTTCCACCGCCGCCTTGATATTCTCGCACACCTGCCGGGTCTGCGCTTCGATATCGCCGACGCCGGCAATCGTCCCATCGGCGCGGCGCGACGTCATGCCCGAAATGAACACCATCGTTCCGCGCGCCGCGATCGCGGTCGCCTGCGAGAAGTGGCCGTTGGGCTGGCGGATCTTGGGCGACACGATCTGCTTCTTCGGCATCGGGATCCTCTTGCGTCGTCAAGCGCTGAGCGCGGCCGGAACATCGACTTTGAGACGTTCCGCGAGCTTGCGCAACGCCGCAGCCGTGACGGCCGCGACGTGACAAGTCGTCGTGTTGCGTGCGGACGCGCGCGCGGCCGGATCGCCCGGCATCATGACCGGGCCGCCGCCGGCTGCCGGGCGCGAGGATCGCACCCGCTGCGCGAACGCGCCGGCCGCTGCGGCGAAATCCTGCGGCGGCCGGAATGCGCCGACATCGAGGGCGAGAAAGAAATGCGCGCAGTCGTAGGGCACCGCCGCGTCGCCGTAGAGCGGCATCACCTTGTCGCCCATGCCGCCGGCGGAGAGGCCGCCGCACAGAAAATCGATCATCACGGCGAGGCCAAATCCCTTGGGACCGGCGGCCGGCAGCAGCATCCCCTTGATGGCCGCGGCCGGATCGATCGTCGGCACGCCCTGGGCGTCGCTCGCCCAGCCCTCCGGAAGCTTCTCGCCGCGCGCCTCGGCAAGACGGATCTTGCCCATGGCGCTCGCGCTGGTCGCGAGATCGAGCACGATCGGCGCATCCTTACCCGGCACCGCGATGGCGATCGGATTGTTGCCGACGAGGCGCTCGGCGCCGCCGGGCGCCGGCATCAGCGGGCGCGTGTTGGACAGCGCCATGCCGATGCAGCCGGCACGCGCAATCGCCGAGGCCCAGCGGCCCGCGGTGCCGAAATGAAATGCGTTGCGCACCGCGACCGCGCCGAGCGCGTGCTCGCGCGCATGAGCGACCGCGAGCTCGACCGCGAGCGCCGCGGTGACCTGGCCGAGCGCGTTCTCGCCGTCGATGACGACCGCGCCCCCGCGCTGCGATACCACGCGTCCTGCGCTCGTGGGCGAAACTGAGCCCGCCGCCAGGCGGTCCACGTACATCGGCAGCAGCATGACGCCGTGCGACTCGATCTCCTCGCAGTCGGCCGCGACCAGACCTTCGGCGACCAGGAGAGCTGAGCGTTCGGGCACACCGGCCGCAGCGAGAATCGCGACGACGAAGTTGGTCAGCTCGCCGGGAGAGATGTCGACGCTCTCGGGGCGAGACGTCATCGCGCGCCTGATGCATTGATTGGCGCACTTCGCCGGGACATGCGCTAATGCGCGTCCTGCTCGTCGGTGTACCACGACGGCTTCTGCGGATAGTGCGGGCCGTCGTAGATCTCGACCACGACGGTGTCCTCGTGTGCGATCGCGGGGCCGTGCACGTGGCCTTTCGGATTGCAGTAGAAGCTGCCGGCCGTGAGCACCACGCCGGTCTTGGTGTATTCGTAGCGGCCGCTGAGGCAGAACATGAACTGGTTCGCGGCGTGCAGGTGCGGCTCCGGGATGCCGGCGCCCTTGGCGAACCTGATCAGCGCGATCGACGCGCCGGATTTCTCGTCGCGCCACAGCATCTTCTCGGCGATGCCCTTGAGCGACTTCTCGCGCCACGGCATGGCGTCCGACTGGATCAGGATTTCCTTGAGGTCAGGCGCGCCGGCTGGCAGATCGAGCATGGCTTCCTCATGCGCGACACGGCCGGTCGAGAGGTCGGGTGTCGCAAGACTTCTTCATTGAGATCAATGGGTTCGAGAACCGATCGACCGGCAACATGCCTGCAAGGCGGGGGCATTGCAAGGCCGCGAGATCGGCGCGTCGGCCAGCAACTTTTTGCCGAATTTTCCGTCTTCTGTCATATGAAAGCGTGGGCGACCCGTTTCGTGTCGACGGAGAGGTCAGATGAGACCTGTCGTAATCGCGTTGACGATCCTGTCCCTGGCGTCCCTTGTGGCGCCGGCGCTCGCCGATGAGGACGGCGCGGGCGTGACGCGCCACCACGGGCGTGACGCGCCAAAGAAGAACGAGCCGGCGGCCGTCAAGGCGGACGACAAGAGCTACAAATCGGCGCTCGATCGCTTGCCGACCCAGAAATACGACCCCTGGGGCACGATGCGGCCCGCGACCGACAAGCAATAGGGACGTTCGACGCCGACGCGACGCGCCGCTGCGGCACGCTTGGCGCTGCGCGATCGCGCCACTATGATCCGTTCCCGCGCCAGGATCGCCCGCACGAACGGCGAGAGATCGGCGTTTGCTGGCCGGGGGATCAATCACATGAAGCGACTCGTTGTGGCAGCGGCGCTTGCCGTGCTGGCTCATGCGGCGTGCGCCCAGGAGGTCACGCTCAAGGCGATCACGGCGTTCGCCGAGAACACCACGTATTCGCGACCGTTCGAGCGCTTCATCGAGCGCGTGAACCGGGACGGCAAGGGGCTCGTGCACATCAACTACATCGGCGGTCCGAAGGCGATGCCGCCGTTCGAGGTCGGCAACGCGCTCAAGGGCGGCGTGGTCGACCTCGCCAACGCGACCGGCGCCTTCTACACCAACGTGATGCCCGAGGCCGACGCCTGGAAGCTCACCGAGCACCCGATGGCGGAGCTGCGCCGGAACGGCGGCTACGATTTCATGGCGCAGCTCTATGCGCAGAAGATGAACGCGATCTTCCTGGCGCGGCTCGTCGACAACAATCCGTTCCACCTCTACCTCAACAAGCCGATCAGCAAGCCCGACCTCACCGGCCTCAAGCTGCGCATCACCCCGGTCTATCGCGATTTCTTCCAGGCGCTCGGCGCGACCGTGGTGCAGACGGCGCCGGGCGAGGTCTACACCGCGTTGGAGCGCGGCGTGGTCGACGGCTATGGCTGGCCGATCACCGGCGTGTTCGATCTCGGCTGGAACGAGAAGACCAAATTCCGCGTCGATCCCGGCTTCTACACCGCCGAGGTCTCGGTGCTGGCCAACAAGGCGACGTGGGAGAAGCTCAGCGACGCGCAGAAGGACGTGCTGCGCAAGGCGGCCGAGGCCGGCGAGGCGGATGCGTTCGCGGTATTCGCGGCCGAGAACAAGAAGGAGACCGACCGCCAGGCCGCCGCCGGCATCCAGACGATCAAGCTCGGCGACGCCGAGGCCGCGATGTATCTCGCCAAGGCCTACCAGGCGGGCTGGGACGGCGTGATCCGGCAAAGCCCGCAGAACGGGCCGAAGCTCAAGGCGCTTTTCTCGAAGACCAAGTAGCGGCGTGATTGCGATGAGCGTGCTGCTGGTCCCACGTGATATCTGGCAGTGCGCGAGCGCTCCCTCTCCCCGTACTTACGGGGAGAGGGTTGGGGTGAGGGGCGCTGAGATTCAGCGCGCGACCACGTTTGCAACGACTCGCGGAGGCGCCCTTTGGCACTGCGCTCACGCTCCCTCTCCCCGTACTCACGGGGAGAGGGGCGCTGACATTCAGCGCGCGACCACGTTTGCAACGACTCGCGGAGGCGCCCTTT
>DATBZM010000292.1:0-2838 GCA_036513175.1 Xanthobacteraceae bacterium
CAACGTGGGCGCCTATTTCGTCGGCGCCGCCATGGTGGTCGGCGCCTTCTCGCTGCGCTTCATTCCCGAGGCGTACGACGTGCAGAACATCTTCATTTCGACGACCGGCCTCTTCACCAACACGTCGCAGAACGGGCCCTATCGCGGCGCCGGGCGGCCGGAAGCGGCCTATTTCACCGAGCGGCTGCTCGAGCACGCCGCGCGCGAGATCGGCATGGACGGCGCGGAAATCCGCCGGCGCAACCTCATTCCGCCGAGCAAGATGCCCTATAGCACGCCGACCTTTTGGACCTATGACAGCGGCGAGTTCGGCCGGCTGCTGGAAAAATGTGTCGAGGCGAGCGATCCGAAAGGCTTCGCGGCACGCAAGAAGGAGTCGGAGCAGAACGGCAGGCTGCGCGGCCGCGCCGTGAGCTACTACATCGAGTTCGGCGGCATCTTCAACGACCGCATGGATCTCAAGTTCGATCCGGGCGGCACCATCACGATCTTCGCCGGCACCCATTCGCACGGGCAGGGGCACGCGACCGTGTTTGCCCAGATCGTGCACGAGCTGCTCGGCCTGCCGTTCGACGAGATCCGCTTCGTCCAGGGCGACACCGCGCAGGTCGCGATGGGGCGCGGCACCTATGGGGCGCGCAGCGCCGTGGTCGGCGGCAGCGCGCTCAAGCTCGCGGCCGACGGCATCATCGAGAAAGGCAAGGGCATGGCGTCGGCCCTGATGGAGGCGGACACCGCCGACATCGAGTTCAAGGAGGGCCGCTATCGCGTCGCCGGCACCGACAAGTCGGTCGCGCTCACCGACGTCGCCAAGGCCTTCTATGCGCCGATGGGCCCGCTCACGGCCAAGTTCGGCGTCGGCCTCGAGGCGAGCGGCAGCTTTTCGCCCGAGCCGCCGAGCCATCCCAACGGCGCCCATGCGTGCGAGGTCGAGGTCGACCCGGAGACCGGCGTCGTCACGGTCGACCGCTATTTCGTGGTCGACGATCTCGGCCGCGTGCTCAACCCGCTGATCGTGCGTGGGCAAATCCACGGCGGCGTCGTGCAGGGGGTGGGCCAGGCGCTGACCGAGGAGCAGATCTACGATCGCTCCTCGGGCCAGCTCCTGTCGGGCAGCTTCATGGACTACGCGATGCCGCGCGCCGATCTCATGCCGGAGATCCACACGCAGCTCGAAGAGGTGCCGTGCAAGACCAACCCGCTCGGCGTCAAGGGCATCGGCGAGTCCGGCACCATCGGCGCGCCGCCGACCGTGATCAATGCGCTGATCGACGCGCTTAGCTCGCTCGGCGTGACCGCCATCGACATGCCGGCGACGCCGTCGCGGGTGTGGGAGGCGATCGAGCAGGCGAGGGGGGCAAACGGCGGCGCCGCGGGCCAGCGCGCGTGATCGCGGCGGAGCATCCGCTGACGTTTCTTGCCGCGGCGCTGCTCGTCGCCATCGCGCCCGGCCCCGGGATTTTCTACGTGGTGGCGCGCACCTTGTCGGGCGGCCGCTTCGCGGGCTTTACCTCGAGCGTCGGGCTCGGCTTGGGCGGCCTCGTCCATGTGGCCGCGGGGGCGGTGGGCGTGTCGGCCCTGCTGATGGCGAGCGCGCAGGCGTTCACGGTTCTCAAGCTCGTGGGCGGCGTCTATCTGCTGTGGCTCGGGATCAAATCATGGCGCGAGGCGCGCGCCCCCGCGCCGATCGACTTGCGCGCCGCCGATGCACGGCGCGCGTTTCGCGATGGGATCATCGTCGAGGCGCTCAATCCGAAGACCGCCGCCTTTTTTCTCGCCTTCATCCCTCAGTTCATCGATCCGGTTCGGCCCGTGGCCGTCCAGTTCATCGTTCTCGGCCTCGTCTCGGTGTGTCTCAATACGAGCGCGGATCTTTTGGTCACCTGCTGGGCCGCGATGGCGCGCGCGGGCTTGGAAAAGCGGCCGGCGCTGATCGTGCGGCTACGCCAGGCAAGCGGCGCCGTCATGTGCGGATTGGGAGCTTCGCTGCTGCTCGCGCGGCGTTCGTCATAACGAGGAGCCCGGCACGGCGCGCCGGCCGCGGGCGGGGGACGTCGATGAACTATCCGATGGATGGCGACGTTATCCAAGAGCATCGAGGTCTCGTCCGAACGTGCCCAGGGTCACCCGCCGCAACCTGACCATTCTCCCCATCGCGGCGACGGCCCTGGCGGTGACGAGCAAAGCAGCCTGCGCGCAATCGCCCGCGCGGTCAGCACCAACCAGTTATAACGAGCCGCTCGGCATCGGGTTGGAAGGCTGGCCCTATCCGGCGTCGGTGAAGTTCCTGCCGCTCGCGATGGCGGGGCAGGCGGTGCGCATGGCCTACATGGACGTCGCGCCGGCAGGACCCGCCAACGGGCGCGCCGCCGTGCTGCTGCACGGCAAGAACTTCGACAGCTCCTATTGGTCGGCGCCGATCGGCTGGCTCACGCAGGCAGGCTTTCGCGTCGTGGTGCCGGACCAGATCGGCTTCAACAAGTCGTCGAAGCCCGATCTCGACTACACCTTCGAGGGCCTGGCGGCGGGCACGCTGGCGCTGCTCGATGCGCTGGCGCTCTCCACCGTCGTTCTCATCGGCCATTCCACCGGCGGCATGCTGGCCGTGCGGTTTGCCGCCGCGTATCCGCAGCGGATCGAGAAGCTCGTGCTCGAGGATCCGATCGGCCTCGTCGACTACCGCGCGTTCATCCCGCAGCAATCGACCGAGACATTGGTCGAGGCCGAGCGGCGCTATACGGTCGAGACCTATCGCGCGTTCGTGGCGCACTACTTTCCGCGCCTGCCGGCCGCGCAGTACGAGCCGTTCGTCGAATGGCGCATGCGCATGACCAAAAG
>DATBZM010000293.1:0-2003 GCA_036513175.1 Xanthobacteraceae bacterium
CCAACGGCCCGACGCCGCGGCCGGCCTTCACCCAGCACATGTTCGCCGTCGCCATGGCGCAGAACCCGAAGCCGCAGACGGTCGCGATCGCGTCCGCCGACGCCGAGTTCGGCCGCAACGCCTGCGAGGGCGCGCGCGACAACGCCAAGGCGGCCGGCCTCAAGATCGTCTACGACCGCAGCTATCCGCCGAGCACCGCCGATTTCGGCCCGGTGGTGCGCGCGATCCAGGCGGCCAATCCCGACATCGTGGTGATCTGCTCCTATCCGCTCGACACCGTCGGCATGATCAGGGCGGTGAACGAGGTCGGCTTCAAGCCGAAGATGATCGGCGGCGCCATGGTCGGCCTGCAGGCGACCGTGTTCAAGACGCAGCTCGGCCCGCTGCTCAACGGCATCGTCGACTACGAGACCTGGATTCCCGCCAAGGGCCTGCAGTTTCCCGGCGCGATGGACCTGCTCAAGAAGTACCAGGCCAAGGCGCCCGCGGCCGGCACCGACCCGCTCGGCTACTACATGCCGGTGTGGGCCTACGCCTACCTGCAGGTGCTGGGCGACGCGATCACGGCGACCAAAAGCCTCAAGGACGACGTGCTCGCCGACTACATCCGCAAGACCACGTTCCACACCGTGGTCGGCGACGTGACGTTCGGCGCCAAGGGCGAGTGGACCGCCGAGCGCATGCTGCTGGTCCAGTTCCAGGGTATCAAGAGCAACAGCATCGACAACTTTCGCGATCTCTCTACCGAGGTGATCATCGATCCGCCTGCGTACAAGACGGGGAATTTGATCTATCCGTACGCCAACGCCAAGTGAGCGAAGGCACGGCCTTCGCGCTCCCTCTCCCCCTGAGGGGCGGGGCTATCGCATGTAAGGTGAGCACTGAGTCCGCGCTCCTTCTCCCCGCGTGCGGGGAGAGGGAGCGCAAGCGCTGTGCTCACCTCACATCTGATTGCGCGGCTGCATCGCTCTGTAACGCGAGCCGGTATCCACGCCGCCGCGTCATGCGCTAAAATGGCGGCACCGAACGAGAGGAATCTCCCCATGACCACCGCAACGCTCGACGCCAAGATCACCGACTTCACCGTCGACGACATCGAATACCTGCGCCACGGATCGGCGCCGCTGCTCGCGCGCGTCTATCGCCCGCGCGGCGCCGGGCCGTTTCCGGCGCTGGTCGAATGCCACGGCGGCGCCTGGTGCATGAGCGACCGCTTCACCGAAAAGCTGCGCCACGAGTACATGGCCTCGCACGGCATCGTCTCGATCGCGCTCGACTTCCGCTCCGGCAGCACCGACCCGTACCCGGCCTCGGTGCAGGACATCAACTACGCGGTGCGCTGGGCGAAGCTCAACGCCCGCGACCTCAAGACCCGGCCCGATCTCGTCGGCATCTCGGGCCAGTCGAGCGGCGGCCATCTCGCCATGCTGGTGGCGATGCGGCCCCACGATCCGCGCTACGCCGCGATCGCGCTGCCGGCGGGCGCGCCCGCGCTGGACGCGAGCGTGCGCTGCGTCGTGATGTCGTGGCCGGTGATCAATCCGCTCGGCCGCTATCGCCATGCCCAGCGCGTGCAGGCCGGCGCCAACGCGCCCGACTGGCCGAAAGGCATCATCGCGCGCCAGGATTCCTACTGGCGCGGCGACGCCAACATGGCGGAAGGCAACCCGATGCTCGCGCTCGAGCGCGGCGAGAAGGTGTCGACCCCGCCCGCCATCTGGTTCCAGGGGCAGGGCGACATGCTGCACGACTATCGCGACCCGGACTCGCCGGTCGCCGAGAACGAGCCGCAGCGCTTCGTCGCCGACTACCGCAAGGCCGGCGGCGAGATCGCGCTCGAATACATTCCCATGGCGCGCCACGCCGGCCATTCGCCGGACTTGTCGCAAGCCGGCGACATGTTCGCCCACATGGTGCAATTCGTCGCACGGCATATTCAAGCGTAGGGTGGCGCAATCGTACATGCAGTTTTGCACGGCGTCCGCGCTCCCTCTCCCCGCGTG
>DATBZM010000294.1:0-22473 GCA_036513175.1 Xanthobacteraceae bacterium
GCTGACCATACCGAAGCCCGGCAAAATCAGAATGTACACTTCGGGGTGGCCGAAGAACCAGAACAGATGCTGGTAAAGGATCGGATCGCCGCCGCCCGCCGCATTAAAGAAGCTGGTGCCGAAATGGCGGTCGGTCAGCAGCATGGTGATGGCGCCGGCAAGCACCGGCAGCGACAACAGCAGCAGGAACACCGTCACCAGGATCGACCACACGAACAGCGGCATCTTGTGCAGGGTCATGCCTGGCGCGCGCATGTTGAAGATCGTGGTGATGAAGTTGATGGCGCCCAGAATCGACGAGGCGCCGGCCAGATGCAGCGCAAGAATGGCGAAATCCACCGCCGGTCCGGGATGGCCCGAGGTCGACAGCGGCGCGTACATGGTCCAGCCGGTCCCGACGCCGTTACCGCCGGGCTCACCCTCGACGAAGGTCGAGATCAGCAACAGCGCAAACGACGCCGGCAGCAGCCAGAACGAGATGTTGTTCATGCGCGGGAACGCCATGTCGGGCGCCCCGATCATCAGTGGCACGATCCAGTTGCCGAAGCCGCCGATCATCGCCGGCATCACCATGAAGAAGATCATGATCAGGCCGTGCGCGGTGGTGAAGACGTTGAACTGGTGCGTCTGGTGGAAGATCTGCAGCCCAGGCTCCATCAGCTCGGCGCGGATCACGATCGACATCGCGGCGCCGATCACGCCGGCCGCCATCGCGAACACGAGGTACATCGTGCCGATGTCCTTGTGGTTGGTCGAATAGACGAAGCGCCGCCATCCGGTCGGATGGCCGTGATCGTGCGAATGCGTGTCGTCGGCTGCTGCGTGCGTTGCCATGTCGTTTCCTAGTCCTTCAACGCTCGTTCAATCCTCAAGCCCGCGCCGCCGCGGGCGGATCCGGTTCCCGGGCAAAGCTCTGCGCCCGCCGTCACTTGGTCGCGGCCGCGACCGTCGTCGGCATGTCCTCGCTGGCGAACTTCTTCTTCGCCTCCTCGATCCACGCCGCGAAGGCCTGCTCGCTCACCACCCGCACGGCGATCGGCATGAAGGCGTGATCCCTGCCGCACAGCTCGGAGCACTGGCCGTAGTACACGCCCTCGCGTTCCGCCTTGAACCAGGTCTCGTTGATCCGGCCCGGGATGGCGTCGATCTTGATGCCGAAGGACGGCACCGCGAAGGAATGGATCACGTCGGCGCCGGTGACCAGGACCCGCACCACCTTGTTGACCGGGACCACCATCTGGTTGTCGACGGCGAGGAGGCGCGGCGCATCGGCCTTCGGGTCCTTGTCGAGCAGCGCCTTGCGCTCATCGTCCTTGAGCATCAGCGAGTCGAACTCGAACTTGCCGTTGTCCGGATAGTTGTAGGTCCAGAACCATTGCTTGCCGGTCACCTTCACGGTGACGTCGGCGGGCGGCGTGTTGAGCTGAAAGAACAGGCTCTTGAATGAATGGATCGCGATGAAGAGCAGGATGACCACGGGGATCACGGTCCAGGCGACTTCGAGCACCGTATTGTGCGTCGTGCGCCTGGGAGTCGGGTTGGCGCGCGCGTTGAACCGCACGATGACGATCAGCAGCAGCGCGAGCACGAACCCCGCGATGAGCGTGATGACCCACACCAGGACGGTGTGGAACGAGACGATGTCGTCCATCACCGTGGTGGCGGACTCCTGCGGCCCGATTTCCCAGGGTGTCGGCTGGCCGAGGCCCGCCCAAGCAGCGCCTGCGCCCGCGATCGCCATCACGGCCAGCAGCGCCGCAACGAAAATTCGGGAAGTGACTCGCATCGTCGTCCGTGCTCCTTCGACGGATGGCGGATTTCGCCGGCCGCTATGTTGGCGCATGTCCTTTACGGCGAACGGTGCCCACTCCGCCGGGAGATGCGCGATATCATGTTGCACATCCTCGCCGGCGAACCCCTACCGCTTCGCCAAGAATGCGCTTCGCACCGTACTCGCGAGGCAGGTGCGATTTTGACGTGCCGCTGCGGCCGACGGCCGCACTGGCCGAGTTTCCGGCGCGCGGGGGGCGCACCCGGAAGGAAACCCGGGCTTCTCAAACCACAATTCAGCCCGGCTCGCAACGTGCCTCATCGCATGACGCGCGGCATGATCCCGCGCCCCAGGGGAAAGCTCGATTCGTCCGGCCGATCAACCGGCTTGCGGCTTCCCCCGGCACCTCGGCCCTCATTCTTGACACGAAGGGCCGGTTCTGTACCTCACCCTCAGACCCTGCCGCCGGGGCCGATTCGGAAAAATCGATTGCCGGCGGGGGTGCCGGCCGAAGGAGGAAGCTCGACCATGCCACATCTTCGCGGGGGCGGACCGCGATCGGCCTTTCTGGCCCTCATCGCGATCGCTGCGTGCCTGCTCGGATCGAGCCGAGAGGCGACCGCCCAGGGCGCGATCCGCTCCGTGCATGGCGACTGGCAGATCCGCTGTGAAACCCCGCCCGGCGCCCAGGGCGAGCAATGTGCGTTATTTCAGAGCGTGGTTGCCGAGGATCGCGCCGGCGTCGGCATCACCGTGTTGGTCCTCAAGACCGCCGACCAGAAAACCCGCCTCATGCGGGTGCAGGCCCCGCTCGGCATACTGTTGCCGGCCGGACTTGGCCTCAAGGTCGACAATGTCGATGTCGGGCGCGCAGGCTTCGTCAAATGCCTGCTGATGCCGCGTGGCTGCTACGCCGAGGTGGTCATGGACGACAAGCTGATCACGCAATTGCGCAACGGCACCACCGCGACTTTCTTCATCTTCCAGACGCCGGAAGAAGGCATCGGCTTTCCGCTCAGTCTCAAAGGCTTCGGCGAGGCCTACGACCAGCTGCCGTAGATGCGAAGTAGCGAATGGCGAGTAGGGACCCGCTCATTCGCTATTCGCCACTCACTATTCGCTATTCCCTCATCCTGGTCAGCGTGCTGACCGCGGTCGGCGGCGAAACCGCGAGCAGGGCCGCATAGGCGTCGACCAGGCCGGCGCCAAATTCGTCGTCGCGACCCTTCGGGCCGAGGTCCTTGGCGGTACCAATCACGATCGCCCGTACCGCATCGGGCGTGAGCCCCGGATTGCGCTGGAGCAGCAGCGCAACAAGCCCGCTCACATGGGCGGTGGCAACCGAGGTGCCGGTGGTGGGGCCGTAGCCCCCATTGGGGGCAATCGCCAAAATGTCGACCCCGGGCGCCGCGACCGCGATATAGGCCCCGTGGTTCGCCACGCTCAGCAGATGATCATCGAAATCGGTCGCCGTGACGGCGATCACCCCCGGATAGGCGGCCGGGTAGTCGGGCGGCGCCTGTGGACCGTCGTTGCCGGCGGCCGCGACCATCACCATGCCCTTCTGGCGGGCGGCGGCGACCATGCGCTGAATGGCCGGATCAGCCGGACCGGTGAAGCTCATGTTGACGACGCGGGCGGCGGAATTCACGGTCCACTGCAGGGCATCGAGAATGCGTGTCGTGGTGCTGTGCGAGCCGGCCTCCTCGCCGTCGAAAGCACGCACCGCCAGGATGCGCGCGGCCGGCGCCACGCCCATCAGCCTACCATGCGCCGCGATCGCGCCCGCCATGGCGGTGCCGTGCCGGTGCGGCGCGAGATCGCCCGTGAAGGCATCGAACCCACCTGAGACCGTTCCGCGCAGGTCGGGGTGCTGGACGTCGATCCCGGTGTCGATTACGGCGACGAGCACGTGGTCGCCGGTCGCAAGACCATGCGCTTGCGGCAGATGCAGCTTGCTCACCACATACTGCATCGAATCGCTGACCGCTTGCGCGGGTGCGCCGTCATTCTGCAGCGCATAGAGATAGTTCGGCTGCGCGGCGGCAATGCGGCGATCCGCCTGCAGAGCGCCAACCACGGCTGGGACCTGCCGGCGGTCGGTGATGCGGAACCGGTAGATCACCGTATTGATGAGCGGCAGCCGATGAATGGTGAGCCGCGCCAGCCGCTGGTCCTGGGCAAAACTGACGATCGCCTGGGGTGGAACATTGCCGAGGAAGCTGACCAGGACCTCGTCCGGCACGAATCGGCTGTCGGTCGCGGCGGCGACAGTGGGCAGCGCGCCGCCTGTGGCCGCGCCCGCCCCGGACGGCGGCGGCGGCGCCACATTGGCCACGCCGACCGGTGCAGACGGCCCTGACGGCAAGCCGAAGACGATCGGCCGTTGCGGCCAGATGGGGTGGCGCGGCGGCTTGTTCGTGCCGACCGGCGAGGGCAGCACGACGATGCGCGAGCCGAGACGGCGATTACCCCAATGGGAACCCCTATCGCCCCTGTTGGTGACGCCGATTCGGCTGCCGCGCGCCGGAGCGCGATCGGTTTGGCGATGGCCGACACCATGGAAGCCCGAGTGCCCGCCACCGCGGAAATTCATCGCAACGGCGCTGTCGATCCCCGTCCACAGGATCGGAGCTGCCGCAATCGTGAGCCATGTCAGCAGGACGGTGCGCAACGGCGCGTACCACCGGCGTGCACGCGGCGCCGAGCCGGCCGCCCGGCCTTGCATGCCCGATTGCTGCTGATCGATCGACATGGCGCGCTCCTCACATTCGCCGCGGTCCACCCGCCTCACATCGTCTTGAGCCTTGCGGGCGCCGGTAGCGCGTCACCGGCTGCCCACGGACGGCTCATGGGTTGGTCAGCCGGCAATAGCCAATGGTTCAAAAAGGATGCGAATTGCGCGGCGATCACCTATCTGATGGCCTGATCGCCGCTCATCGTCGGGACCCCAAATGACTCTGCCGATCTCCTCCCTCATCGACCGCGCCGGCCTCGACCGCCTGCGCCTCAACAAGATCGTCGCTCACGGCCTCGACGGCGCCGATGACGGCGAACTTTACCTCGAATACCGCCAGTCCGAGGTGCTGGTTTTCGACAATGGCAGGCTCAAGCAGGCAACCTATGACACGGCGCAGGGGTTTGGTTTACGCGCGGTCAAGGACGACGCGGTCGGCTATGCGCATGCCTCCGACGTCTCGGAGGCCGCGATCGCACGCGCCGCCGATTCGGTGCGCGCCGTGAAGGGCGGCTATTCGGGCACGGCCGCACAGGCGCCCGGCCGCACCAATGTGCGGCTCTATACGGACGAAAATCCGCTCGGCACGCCATCATTCGAAGCCAAGGTGAAGCTGCTCGAGGAGATCAACGAATATGCGCGCGCGAAGGACGCGCGCGTACGGCAGGTGACCGCGAGCGTCGCGGCCTCGTGGCAGCTGGTTGAAATCCTGCGTGCCGATGGCGGGACCTATCGCGACGTGCGGCCGCTGGTGCGGGTCAACGTGTCGGTGGTCGCGGGCGACGGCGACCGCCAGGAGTCCGGCAGTCACGGCTATGGCGGGCGCGAGGGCTACGAGCGCTTCATCGCGTCCGGCGCGTGGAAAAGCGCGGTCGACGACGCGGTGCGCCAGGCGACGGTCAATCTCGCGGCCGTGCCGGCGCCTGCGGGCGAGATGGACGTGGTGCTCGGCGCCGGGTGGCCGGGCGTGATGCTGCACGAGGCGGTCGGCCATGGGCTCGAGGGCGACTTCAACCGCAAGAAGACCTCGGCCTTCGCGGGCCTGATGGGCCAGCAGGTCGCCGCCAGAGGCGTGACGGTGGTCGATGACGGGACGCTCGCGGCGCGGCGCGGCTCGCTGTCGATCGACGACGAGGGCACGCCGACCAACCGCACCGTGCTGATCGAGGACGGCATCTTGGTCGGCTACATGCAGGACCGGCAGAACGCGCGCCTGATGAACATGCGGCCAACCGGCAACGGACGGCGCGAAAGCTACGGCCACGTGCCGATGCCGCGCATGACCAACACCTACATGCTCGCCGGCGGACACAATCCCGATGAGATCATCGCGTCGGTGAAGAACGGCATCTATGCGGTGAGCTTCGGCGGCGGGCAGGTCGACATCACGTCCGGCAAATACGTCTTCCAGTGCACCGAGGCTTATCGCATCGACAACGGCAAGGTCGACGCACCGGTCAAGGGCGCCATGCTGATCGGCAACGGGCCGACCGACCTGCACCGGGTCACCATGGTCGGTAACGACCTTGCGCTTGACACCGGCATCGGCACTTGCGGCAAGAACGGCCAGGGTGTGCCGGTCGGCGTCGGCCAGCCGACCCTGCGGATCGATCGCATCACGGTCGGCGGCACGGGCGCATAGGGCGTCCGCGCGCGCCCCAGAAATTGCTGCACGGCGCCTCAAGGCTCCCGACAAAGAAGAGACGGGGGGAGCGCAGCATGAGCCGCCGTGAGGGCAAGATCTTCGTTCTCGCAGGCAACCCTCGCGCTTGCCGCATTGGCTCCGCCATCGGTGCGCGTTGACGACATCAGCCAGCAGTCAACCCTCCAGGCTAGCTGCGGCGCTTGCTGCCGTTACGGTAAAGCAAAAATAGGTAATAATTTAGCGATCACCTGAAATGTTCCAAAACGACGATATGCTGCGCCGCAAAATGACCTCGATTTGAACCCGGATCCGCACGAATCGCCCAGCATTCCGCGCCCCTTCGTCATCCGTAAAACGTGGAAGGGGAAATAGAATGCAATCCAAATCCATTGTAACCTGTGTTTTCTCGGTCGCTATTCTGGCAACAACCGTGAACATCGCAAGCGCGCGCGCGCATTACTTACGCGGCCACGCCGCCTATCGAACCTCCTACCACAGCATCGTTCGCCGTGCCGTGGCTTGGCAGGCCGAAGAGGCACATGGGCGCCACGGCCGCTATGGCGTGCGGACAGTGCGGGCGGCCGCGTCCTACGGCGACGCGTATTCGGGCATCGCGTCGGTTTATTCGGGCGGGCACACTGCGAGCGGGGAATATGCCGCGGCAAGCGGCCTTACCGCGGCGCACCGCTCCTTGCCGTTCGGCACCATGGTGCGGGTCACCAACCAGGGCACCGGACGCTCGATCGTGGTTCGCATCAACGACCGTGGCCCATTCGTCCGCGGCCGCGTGATCGACCTGACCCCGGCAGGCGCCCGCGCCCTCGGTTTCTCCGGCCTCGCGCCGGTTACGCTGGCGGTCGAAGGCCGCAGCTGACGCCTTCCGCAGACCGCTTCATCTGCGCATGCGAGCGAGGACGGGCTTCCCGTCCTCGTTTGCTTGTCGCCGCCCTGTTCGCGGTAAAATGGGGGAATCTCAGGTTTTGAAGAGGCTCGGGCTTGCTTGGCCCGCATATGCGCATTATTCTTGCGCATGATATTTGGGAGGCGCCGATGATGAGCCAGCGCCAGGTCAAGAAGCGGGCCGTCAATCTCTTCGTCGATGCCGAGTTGCTCGACGAGGCACGCCGTCTGCGCATCAACGTCTCGGAAACGCTCGAGCGCCGGCTGCGTACGATCGTCCGGGCGGAACAAGAAAAGCATTGGCTGGCGCAGAACCGGGCGGCGATCGACGCCTACAATCAACGCGTCGCCGCGCATGGCCTCCTCGCCGACGACGCGACGCTCCTGTAGGCCGCCGTGCATCAATTCGACGTCGTCGCCAATCCGTTCCCGCGCAGCCGCGAGCGGCAACCATTTTTAGTCGCTCTGCAGAGCGACCTGCTGACGCGAACCCTGGACACCCTCGTCGTCGCTCCGCTCGAGCCTGCCGCGTCGGGAACCTTCGCGGACCGCCTCAACCCGCGGGTCGAGATCGACGGCATTGCCTACCGGCTGATCACCCAGGAGATCGTGACCGTCCGCAAGAGCGTGGTCGGCAAGACGCACGCTTCGATCGCGAGCGAGCGTGACAAGATCATCGACGCGCTCGACATGCTGTTCACCGGATTCTGACCGGTCGGCTGCGGCCTGCTATCTCACCACGCCCGAAATGCAGCACGGCTTGTGGCGCGGCGGCTTGACCTTGTCCTTGAGATAGCAGCGCGCCGCCGAGCCCGCATAGCCGGGGCGCAGATAGGTCCAGGCGCGGCAACGATTGTCGCCTTCGCAGTCGGCCTTGCAGGTGAGACCGCTCGGATCGGGCGTCAGCTCGAAATTCTTGTAATCGCCGCCGACCCGATCGATCGCGAACTCGACCGGTCCGCGCCGTGGCGCGACCACACCGGCCCCGCGCACCCCCGACACGCTGCCCGGCTCCTCGATGCGCGTCGGCACTTGTGATTTGAGCCAGCACGTCGCGGCGCCATCGCCCACCGGGTAGCTGAAGGCCCAGGCGCGGCAGCGCGCTTCGCGCTCGCAGCGCAGCGAGCAGGCGTTCGGGTCGCCGCTGCGCACCGGATAGTTGAAATAGTCGCCGCCCGGGCGGTCGAACCCGACCTGCGCCCAGCACGACGTGATCGCAAAAATCAGGCACAATGAGGCCAGCACAATAGATCGCATGGAAATTGCCCGCCGGTCGGCATTCTGCACGCGCCCCGCCCGAATGCGTAGCACATGTTAGAGAAGCTCGCGCGTGGAAGCGAGGCGCGCGGCCGGAGTGCCCCCAACAAAAGCGTGCCAATCGGGCTCGCCTCGACGGCGGCGCGGCCGCATGACAACGCCGTGACAGCCGTCACTGCCGCCGGCATCAAACTGATCCGTACGAGCGTCGCCGCTTCGGCCAGACCGTCGCGCAATGCCTGCTCGCCGAAGGCGTCGACGCGACGACATCGACAATGATCCGGAAATGATCGAAGCCGCGACCCGGTTCGGCTTCAAGGTCTACTACGGCGACGGATCGCGGCTCGACCGGCGGCGGGCGCCGGCGCGGCGCGGATGATCGCCATCTGCCTCGACGACCCCGACATGGCGCTGCCGACCTGGAGCAGGCGCAGCGCTGAGCGCAAGCGGGCAAGAAAAGGCGCCCGCCGGAGGGGCCGGCGGGCGCAGGACTCGAGCGCGAGAGGGGTACCGCGGTCGAGCCGAAGGCCGATCGGGAGTGGATCGGCCGGGGGCTTATTGTTTGAGCATGATCTTTTCCGAAAACCGGCTTCCCCTTTTCGGGATCATGCTCTGACTAAATGGCGAGCCGCCGCGGCGGATTGTGCCAGTGCGGCGCCGGCGCATCGGCGCCAGGCACGATCGAGGGGGCGGCGCGGCCCGGCAAGAGATCGATCACGGCGCCGGTGACGCGAACGGCGCGACGCTCCGTCTGTCGGCGAACCAGCACCGCGGTTGGATCGCGCCACAGAGGCTCGGCCAGCGCATCGTTGAGATCGCCGCGGGTGAGGCCGATGTCGCGGAGCATGCGGTCGTCGAGCGCGGCCAGCACGACAAAGTCACCGCGGTGGCGCCATGCCCTTACGACACGCCGGCCGAGACGCGCGGCAGTCGCCTTGAATCCAGCGAAAGCCTCGGCGAACGGAAGCGGAAGGGCAGGTATCGTGGTCGTCATGGCTCTGTTCCCTGCTCCGTCCATGCCGTAGAGCGGAAAATCCCGGCCGCCGGCTCATGTCGGCAGCCCGAACACCCCATGGATGGATCGGACAGTGTTTATTCGCAGATATCAATTGATAAGAAAAACGAATGTTTTTAATGTAATCAATCATACTGTGTGATATGACGTTTTGGCCTCGACGCCCCCGGAGCCCCCCATGACCGCGCTTATCGACGTCGACCAGCTACGCACCTTCATCGCCATCGCCGAGACCGGCAGCTTCACCAAGGCCGCGGACTTCGTGCACAAGACCCAGTCGGCGGTCTCGATGCAGATGAAGCGCCTGGAGGAGCGGCTCGACCGCCCGGTCTTCGCGCGCGATGGGCGCGCCTCCAAGCTCACCGAGGATGGCGAGCGGCTGCTCGACTATGCGCGGCGCATCGTCAAGCTCAACGTCGAGGCGCTCGCCGCCTTCTCCAAGACCGAGCTCAGCGGCCGCGTCCGGATGGGCGTGCCGGACGACTATGCGGACCGCTATCTGCCCGAGATCATGGCGCGCTTCTCGCGCGCCTACCCGGGCGTCGAGCTCACCGTCTCGTGCCAGCCGTCGGTCGAGCTGATGACGCTGATCGACGACAACGAGCTCGACCTCGCAATCGTCACCAATTTCGACCGCAAGCGGCCGGTCGAAGTGTTTCGCCGCGAGCGGCTGCTGTGGGTGTCGTCGAATCGCCATTCGCCGCATGGCGAAGAGCGCCTGCCGCTCGCGCTCGGCCGGCCAAGCTGCATCTGGCGGCGCGCCGCGCTCGAATGCCTGGAGGCGACCGCGCGCCCCTATCGCGTCCTGTTCACCAGCGCGAATTCCGGTGCGGTCGCGGCCGCCGTGCTGGCGGGGCTTGCGGTCTCGGTATTCCCCGAGTCGGCGCTGCGTCCGGGCATGCGCGTGCTCACGCCGGCGGAGGGGTTTTGCGAGCTTCCCGCCTGCGAGGTCGGGCTGATCCGCAATCCGCATGAGCGGCCCAAGCTCGCCGACGCGCTCGCGGGCCACATCGTCTCGTCGCTCGACAACCTGTCCGAGGCGCGCGAGGCGGCGGAGTGACGCGTCAGTAGGCGTACTCGGTATAGACCGGCGCGACCGAACCGCGCCACGCGCCGTGATACTTCTCCAGCAGCTCTTCGGCAGGCGTGCGGCCGGCCGTCGCGATGTCGCCGAGCGGCTCGAGATAACGGGTCTCATCGCGGCCATCGGCGTCGAGAAACTTGCGGCGCTTGAGACCTTCGTGCGCGATGGTGAGGCATTGCTTGGCGAGATCGAGCACGGCGCGCCCGCGGATGCTCGCCTTGAGGCCGAGCCTCGGCACGTCGTCGCGCAGCTTCTGCCGCTCCTCGGCGGTCCAGTCCTTGACGATGTCCCAGGCCGCATCGAGGCAGGTGTCGTCATAGAGAATGCCGACCCAGAAGGCAGGCAGCGCCGGCAGGCGCCGCCACGGCCCGCTGTCGGAGCCGCGCATCTCGAGAAAACGCTTGAGCCGCACCTCGGGAAAGATCGTCGAGATGTGGTTCGCCCAATCCGACACGGTGGCACGCTCGCCCGGCAAGCCGGGCAGCTTGCCGGCAAAGAGGTCGCGGAACGACTGGCCGGCGACGTCGATGTAGCGGTCGTCGCGCTTGACGAAATACATCGGCACGTCGAGCGCGTAGTCGACCCAACGCTCGAAGCCCATGCCGGGCTCGAATGCCCACGGCAGCATGCCGGCGCGCTGGTTGTCGGTGTCGCGCCAGATTTCCGAGCGGAACGAGAGAAATCCGTTCGGCTTGCCTTCGGTGAACGGGGAATTGGCAAAGAGCGCGGTGCCGACGGGCTGCAGCGCGAGCGACACGCGCAGCTTCTTGACCATGTCGGCTTCGGACGAGAAGTCGAGATTGGTCTGCACCGTGCAGGTTCGATACATCATGTCGAGGCCGTATTTTCCGACCTTCGGCATGTAGGCGGTCATGATGCGATAGCGGCCCTTCGGCATCATCGGCATGTCGGCGCGCGTCCAGTCGGGCGTCATGCCGAGGCCGAGAAAGCCGATGCCGAGCGGGCGCGCGACCTCCCGCAGTTGCGCGAGATGCGCCATGATCTCGGCGCTGGTCTGGTGCACGGTCTCGACCGGCGCGCCGGAGAGCTCGAACTGCCCGCCCGGCTCGAGCGAGATCGCGCCGCCGCCGGTCACATCGGCCAGTCCGATGATGTTGTTGCCTTCCGAGATCGGCTCCCAGCCGAGCAGATGCTGCATGCCCTCGAGCAGCACGCGGATGCCGCGGCCGCCCTCGTAGGGCACGGGACGGTGTCCCTCGAGCAGGAAAGGGAATTTCTCGTGCTCGGTGCCGATGCGGAATTGCGACATCGGCTTGCAGCCCTGCTCGAACCACGCGACGAGCTCGTCGCGCGTGCCGAGGGGCGTCATGTCGATTTGATCGCGAGCCATGCGGGGTCCGTCGCCGAAAGGGCGGCGACCTTACACACGGCGCACAACAAAGGGCAATGACGGTTTGCCGCCGGCCGGCCACCCCCCTGCAGCCGGCCCAACGGGCATTTGTGACCGCCGCGCGCGGTCTCGCGACCCCACGTGCTCTAGGAATACTATCCTTCGCACTGCCGCCGGAAGGGCGCAATTTCGCAAGGATTCGCGTCTATGGTCATGCTCGGAGCGCATGTCCGCTTGGCCCGGACATGGCGGATGGTCAGGGATCTCTCGCACTTGCCGGAAACTCGCAACGCGTACCGCGGGCGGCCGCGGACCCGCCCGGGGGCGCCCGCGCGCCTGACGCTGCGCCGCGCCCGCGCGCCGGGCGGCACCCTCGCGGCCGCGCTCGTGTGCGCGGCGCTCGGCGGCTGCGCGGGCGGGTTGCAGAGCGTCTACACCACCGATATTTGGGTCGAGCCCGGCAAGTACGAATTCCTCAAATGCCCCGATCTCGCCAGACGCTCGGTCGACCTCTCCGATGCCGAGAAGAAGCTGGTGAGCCAGATGGAACGGGCAAACCAGGATGTCGCCGGCCCGCTCATCAACCTCGCGGTCTATCGGGCGCAGCTCGAACAGATACGTGCCAATATCGAGCTCGTGCAGCGCACCGCCCGCGAAAAGGGCTGCTCGAGCATGGTGCCTCCGGCGAACAAGTGAGCGCACTCACGTCCTGCGGCTGAGCAGGAACACCGCCTGCTCGCCGAGCAGGTTCCAGAACCACCACGGCGCATTGAGGCGCAGCGGGCGGCCCCAGGCATTGAGCGCCACGGCCTTTTCCATCTTCGCCCCCACGACGTCGCACAGCTCGCGAAAATCCTTGATGGTGCAGAAGTGGATGTTGGGCGTGTCGTACCAGGTCTCGGGCAGGTTCGGCGTGGTGGGCATGCGCCCGCCGAACAGGATCTGCAGACGGATGCGCCAGTGCCCGAAGTTCGGGAACGACACCACCGCGTGGCGGGCGATGCGCAGGAGATGCTCGATCACGATGCGCGGATGCCGGGTCGCCTGCAGGGTCTGCGACAGGATCACGTAGTCGAAGGCATCGTCCGGGTAGTCGGCAAGGTCGGTATCGGCGTTGCCCTGGATCACCGCGAGACCCTTGGCGACGCATTCGTTGACGCCCTCGCGCGAGAGCTCGATGCCGCGTCCGTCGACGCCGCGCGTCTCGAGCAGCTTCAAGAGCTCGCCGTCGCCGCAGCCGACGTCGAGCACGCGCGAGTTCGGCTCGACCATGTCGGCGACCAGGAGATGGTCGAGCCGTGCGCCGGTCGGCGCGCGCGCCGATTCCGCCATGGTGAGATCGCGTCGCTGCCGCATCAGCACGGGCGTTATCCTTTGGCCGCCGGCCCGAGGCCGCGCGCCTGCGCGGCCGAATCGAGGAAGCCGCGCACGATCGCGAGGAGCTCCGGCTCATCGAGCAGGAAGGCATCGTGGCCCTTGTCGGTCTCGATCTCGGCAAACGACACGCGCGCGCCGCCGGCGTTGAGCGCATGCACGATGGCGCGCGAATCCGAGGTGGGGAACAGCCAGTCGGACGTGAACGAGACCACGCAGAAGCGGGTCGGCGTGCCGCGAAACGCCTTGGCAAGCACGCCGCCGTAGTCGGCGGCGAGATCGAAATAGTCCATGGCGCGCGTGAGATAGAGATAGCTGTTGGCGTCGAAGCGCTCGACGAAGGTCGATCCCTGGTGGCGCAGATAGCTTTCCACCTCGAAGTCGGCGTCGAACGAGAAGGTCGGGTTCTGGCGATCCTGGAACTTGCGGCCGAACTTGCGGTGCAGCGCGGCGTCCGACAGATAGGTGATGTGGGCGCCCATGCGCGCGACCGCGAGCCCGCGATGCGGCCGCGTGCCGGCCGCGAAGTATCGTCCGCCCTTCCATTCCGGGTCCGCCATCACGGCTTGGCGGCCGACCTCGTGGAACGCGATGTTCTGCGCCGAGTGGCGCGTTGCGGTCGCGAGCGGCAGCGCCGAAAAGACGCGCTTGGGAAAGCTCGCCGCCCACTGCAGCACCTGCATGCCGCCCATCGAGCCGCCGGCGACCGAGAACAGCGTGTCGATGCCGAGCCGGTCGAGCAGCATCGCCTGCGCCCGCACCATGTCGCGGATCGTGATGACGGGAAAATCGAGGCCGTAGACCTGGCCGCTCTTCGGATCGAGCGAGGCCGGGCCGGTGGTGCCCATGCAGGCGCCGACGACATTCGGGGAGATCACGAAATAGCGCTCGGTGTCGATCGGCTTGCCCGGCCCGACCATGGTCTCCCACCAGCCGGGCTTGCGGGTGAGCGGATGGACGTTGGCGACATGCTGGTCGCCGGTGAGCGCGTGGCAGATCAGCACCGCGTTCGAGCGCGCCGCATTGAGCGTCCCATAGGTCTGGTAGGCAATCTGGAACGGCGCAAGCTCGACGCCGGCGTCGAGCTTGAGCGGCTCGTCGGCCGAAAAGCGCGCGACCGGCGAATGCGGCTTTTCCGCTTCGCGCTCGCGCAGGTCGCGATCATCGGTGAGTTGCGTCTCGGCCATTTGTTTCCCGGGCCCACAGGCCAGGCTCCGCCACTATTACACCCACCAACGAAAACATGAGGGCTTCGGCGGACGGCGGCGGAGCGCGGTTTAGATAGGCCCGGCCCCGCAAGTGTCAATGTTTTCTTTGCTTTCGGCCGCACTGCCACCTATCAACAGGACCATCGTACGTGATGCCTGGCACGGCTGTTGCGCTCCCTCTCCCCGCTCTCGCGGGGAAAGGAGCGCAGACGCCGTGCCCAAGCCGGCCCATCAACCGATGTCCGATGCCATTCAACCGCCGCCGCTCGCCGAGCTTCGCGCCGAGATCGACCGGATCGATGCCGGGATTCATCGCCTGCTGATGGAGCGCGGCGACATCATCGACCGTCTCATCAAGGTCAAGCGCACCTCGGATTCGGGCTCCGCGTTCCGTCCGGCACGCGAGGCCGACATGATGCGGCGGCTGGTCGAGCGCCACCGCGGCATCCTCCCGCTCGACACGGTCGAGAGCATCTGGCGCGTGATCATCGCGACGTTCACCTATGTCCAGGCGCCGTTCCGCGTGCATGTCGATCTTTCGGCCGGCGAGGCCGCGATGCGCGACGCCGAGCGCTTCCATTTCGGCTTCACGGTGCCGCTCGTCGGCCACATGGGCGCGACCGGCGTCGTCGCGAACGTCGGCGCAGCGAAAGGCGATCTCGGCCTCGTCTCGGCGACCGCCGGGGGCAGCGCGTGGTGGAGCGCGCTCGAGGGCGACGACGCGCCGAAGATCATCGCCCGTCTGCCCTTCGTCGAGCGCGCCGACCATCCGGCCGGGCTGCCGGTGTTCGCGATCGCGCGGCCGCATCAGGACGCGATCATCGCTGACGTTACGATCTGGAGCCTGAAAGTGTCGGGCTGGGGCGGCAAGGCGGCGCGCGCCACGTCGGCGCTCGCCGACCTGATCGCCATTCCGGAAGGTGCCTTCGACGGCGCCGCGCTCCTCGTCTCGGTGCCACAAGGCAAAACGATCGATGACATCACGGTGGCGTTGCGTAGCGCCGGCGTCTCGGTGCGCAGCCAAGCCCTCGTCGGCAGCCACGCGACCCGCTATATGGTCGGCGCCGACGGCGCCCGGCCGGTCCCGACCGGGCGCTGAGCGGCTGGAGCCTCACTCAATGTCCGCCTCGCGTCCGCAACCGCGTCCGATTCCGCGACCCGGCGTGCTCGACATCCAGGCCTATGTGCCGGGCAAGAGCAAAGCCCCGGGGGTCGCAAGAATCTTCAAGCTGTCGTCGAACGAGACGCCGCTCGGCCCAAGCCCACGCGCGACCGAGGCCTATCGGCACGTCGGCGAGCATCTCGAAGATTATCCGGACGGCGCCGCGAGCGAGCTGCGCGAGGCGATCGGCCGCGCGTTCGGGCTCGACCCGGCACGCATCGTGTGCGGCGCCGGCTCCGACGACCTGCTCAATTTGCTGGCGCGCGCCTATCTCAAGGACGGCGACGAGGCGATCCACACCACGCACGGCTTCCTGGTCTATCCGATCGCGACGCTCGGCACCGGCGCGACACCGGTGGTCGCGGCGGAGAAGAATTACACCGCCGACGTCGACGCGATCCTCGCGGCAGTGACGCCGAAGACCAGGCTCGTCTTCCTCGCCAACCCGAACAACCCGACCGGCACCTACGTGCCGTTCGACGAGGTCAAGCGGCTGCATCGCGGACTACCCGCGCATGTGTTGCTCGTGCTCGACGCGGCCTATGCCGAATATGTGCGGGCGAACGACTACGAGTCCGGCATCGAGCTCGTCGCGACTTCCGACAACGTGGTGATGACGCGCACCTTCTCGAAGATTCACGGGCTCGCGGCGCTGCGCCTCGGCTGGATGTACGCGCCCGCGCACGTGGTCGACGCCGTCAACCGCGTGCGCGGCCCGTTCAACGTCAACACGCCGGCGATCGCGGCCGGCATCGCGGCAATCGAGGACATGGCGCACCAGGAGCGCTCGCGCGAGCATAATACGAAGTGGCTCGCGTGGCTCACCGAGGAGATCGGCAAGCTCGGGCTCGAGGTGACGCCGAGCGTCGCCAATTTCGTGCTCATCCATTTCCCGACCGTGAAGGGCCGGACCGCGGAGGACGCCAACAAATTCCTGATGGCGCGCGGCCTGATCCTGCGCCAGGTCGGCGGCTACAAGCTGCCGCATGCGCTGCGCATGAGCGTCGGCACCGAGGAGGCGAACCGGCTGGTGGTGAAAGCGCTCGCCGAGTTCCTCGGGAGCGCGCGGTGACCGCAGCGCCGACCTTCGACCGGCTGGCGCTGATCGGCGTCGGCCTGATCGGCTCGTCGATCGCGCACGCGGCGCGCCGGCACGGCCTGGTCGGCGAGATCGTCGCGACCGCGCGCACCGCGGCCACACGCGCCCGCGTGGTCGAGCTCGAGCTTGCAGATCGCGTCGTCGAGACCAATGCCGAGGCGGTGCGCGATGCCGACCTCGTCATCGTCTGCATCCCGGTCGGCGCCTGCGGGCCGGTGGCGCAGGAGATCGGGCCGCACCTCAGGCCCGGCGCGATCGTCTCCGACGTGGGCTCGGTCAAGGGCGCGGTGGTGCGCGACATGGCGCCGTATCTGCCCGCCAACGTGCACTTCGTGCCGGCGCATCCGGTCGCCGGCACCGAGAACTCCGGGCCGGATTCAGGGTTCGCCGAGCTGTTCATCAACCGCTGGTGCATCCTGACGCCGCCGCCCGGCGCCGATCCGGCGGCGGTCGAGCGGCTCGCCGCGTTCTGGCGCGCGCTCGGCGCCAAGGTCGATACCATGTCGCCCGAGCACCACGACCTCGTGCTCGCGGTGACCAGCCACTTGCCGCATCTCATCGCCTACACGATCGTCGGCACCGCCAACGAGCTCGGCGAGGTGACCGAGTCCGAGGTGCTGCAGTTCTCCGCCGGCGGCTTTCGCGATTTCACCCGCATCGCCGCCTCCGATCCCACCATGTGGCGCGACGTCTTTCTCGCCAACAAGGACGCGGTGCTGGAGATGCTCGGCACCTTCCAGGAGGATCTGGCGAAGCTCACCCGCGCGATCCGCCGCGGCGACGGCGAGGCGCTGTACGAGCACTTTGCCCGCACCCGTGCGATCCGCCGCGGCATCGTCAGCATCGGCCAGGATTCGGCCGCGCCTGATTTCGGCCGGCCGCACCCGACGCTGCCGGAGACGCCGATGCCGCGGCCTTATGCGAGCGGCGAGGAGTAGCGCGGCCGGCGCGTCCATCGAGGCTCGGGCGCTTCCTGCGCCAGGATGCGGCCGACGATATCGCTGCCGCCGCCCGGCCCGAACGGGACGACGAGGTGGATCGGCTGCGTCGAGTATTGCCGGGCGGCCGCCGGCGCCGCGAAGGCGAGCGGCGCGGCGAGCGCGAGCAGTCGGTGCATGTGGTGCCTACCGGGCGTTGAAAAAACTTATATTTTTGACCTGGGTTCGTTCTGCCAAAATGCCCTCGGGCCTGTCGAGCGTCGTCGCGGCAAACCAGTCCGCCGCGGCGGACCGAATTTTTCTGGCGCCGGAATCCACCTTCCTTGAAATCATTACGCTTTTCGAATTTGTTCTGCCAAAAGTCAAAAATGGTTGTAACACTAAACCTATTGCATCCTATGAGGGTATCATCAAGTCTGCGCCGACATCAGCGGTCGCAGATCAACTCCAAAGCAACGCTGCAACCTCCGTCCTTGTCTCGCGTCAGCATCTCGCCGGCCGGCAGAATTCGCAACCAGAATCTCATCTATCCCCGAAATCTCCGCCGCCGCGAAGGATCTTTCGCGTCGTCGCGACAACGACCGTGAGCGGCACGAGCCAGCATGCCCACGCGGCGGCCGCGTAGGCCCGGTCGAACGGCAGCGCGGCGGCGTTCGCGGCGACCATGGTGAGACGCAGCCAGATCGCGCCCGATGCCACGGCCGCCATCGCGATCATCAGCGCGGCGTGGCGGCTTTTGCGTCCGCGCCGGATCGCCGTCACGGCGGCGACCAGAAGCGCGAGCCACACCAGCCCCTGCGCCGCGAAGCCGGCGCGCGCCGGCGCCGACGCTTCGCTCGCGAGCGCGACCGGCACCGCCGCGCAGCCACCCACTGCCACCGCGACCGCCGTGAGGCGCCCGATCGCCCGATGCGCCGCCGGCCATCGCCTTGAGAGCGCCGCGATCGGAATGAGAATCAGCGCCGCACCCGAGGCGATCATGTGCGCCGGAAAGACGACCGGCATACGCCGCAGGACGAGCAGCAGCGGATAGGGCAGATCGAGCCATCCGAGCCCGAGCGCGATCGCGATCAGGCCGGTCGGGATGACGAGGGAGGGAAGCATGACCCACAATAGCGCCGCCGCGGGCCGCCGCCCGCGCGGGCCGGTGATCTGGGCGAGATCGGTCATCGGTCGAGTGGCCGCCAAAGGTCTTTCCGCCGCGATGGTCGCCGGACTTTGTGTCGGCGGCGCGGCAAGCGGCGCGCCGCTCGCGGCGACGGAGGTCGACGGGCGCTGGGTGAACGTGAGACAGAATCTCACGCTCGACATCTCGCGCTGCGGCGAGGAATGGTGCGGCGTCGAGGTCAGGGACGGCCAGTGCGCCAAGACGGCGTTGCGTCTCGCGGCGAAGAAAGCGCAGGAGGAGATCACCGCTGCGTCGTTCGAGGGCCGCCTCACGCTCGCCGACCGAGCCGAGCCTTACGTGGTCTCGGCCACCCTGTACATGCGCGACGGCGCCGTCCGGCTGCAACTCCTGGGCAATCCGGGCGACAAGCTCGAACTGTGGCGCCGCTGGTACCCGTTCAATGAGCTGATGGCGCGCGGCGGCCCCTCGCAATGCAAGCCGGACGCCAAGGTGTCGTAACAGGCATCGGGCCAGCCGATAGGCAAAATTGTACGATTGAAGTTAGCTAGATCGACACGGCTTGCGTGTCATGCGGAGGTGCTCCCGCTCACCTCCTCCGCACAAGGAACATGACGATGAGCGTGTCCGCCATTTCTTCGCCGCCGATCTTCCTGCCGCCGCCCCCGAACACCAACAGCACCAGCAACGCCAACGCGGCCGCGCAGGTCGGCGGGACCGTCCCTGACAACAATGGCAACACCGGCGATCAGACGACTGCGGCGACCTCGACCCAAGCCAACCCGGCAAACCGGCAAACGCAGCAGGCCCCGCAAGCACAGCAGACCCAGCAAGCTCAGCGGACTCAACAGACCCAACAAGATCAGCAGACCCAACAGACTCAACAAGACCAGCAGACCCAACAAGCCCAGCAGACACAACAAGCCCAGCAGACTCAGCAAGCCCAGCAGTCCCAGAATACTCCTGGCGTGACGATCAACCGGCTGGCGTGACGAGCGTCTTGCAAACCCGAACGGGCGCGGCCCGCTCCTCGCGACGCCAAGACATCACCGATCTCGACGTTACCGATCTCGCGGCGCAATCCGAGATCGGCAGCAACCTGCCTATCCTCTCGTCGCCACCCTTGTGCGTTACACCGCTTCAAGTCGTATGACGCACCCTCACTTTTCCGGCGTCTGATCGAGATGCTTGCGCGCGGTATCCTTGCCCCAATCCTCGTCGTGGAAGATCGAATGCGCCTTGAGCGCCGCCTGGAAATCGGCGCGCGCCTTCTCGATGAGGCCGAGCTTCTCGTAGACCAGGCCGCGCCCCGTATAGGCGGCGGTGTAGCCCGCATCGAGCGCGATCGCCTTGTCGTAGCTGTCGATCGCCTGCTCGTTGTCGCCCTTCATGAAGTAGGCGTTGGCGCGGTTGCCGTAGGCGAGCTGCAGCCACTTCGGCTTGAGCGGCACGGCGCGATCGAAGTCCTCGATCGCGAGGTCGTACTCGTCCTTCTCGTAATGATGCTGACCGCGCCCGATATAGGCCTCGCCGACCTGCTCGCGGGTCGAGCGCGGTGCGAGGATCACGCGCGTGCACGCGTCGAGCGCAACGGGCGAGCCGCCGAGGCAGGTGTTGTAATCGTCCTCCGCGGCCGCAGGCGCGATCGGCAGGAATAGCAACGCGACGAGCGACAGCAAGGCCGCGCCGGATGCGAAACGCAACGCTCGGGACATGCACCCCTCCAGGTCCAACGGGGAAATTCTAGCCGGAAGTGATTGCCCGATCAAAGCAACCATTCGGACTCGCTCCGCGTTATGGGGAAACGGGGCGATCGCTCATGGGAGGTGAACATGCGCGCTTTCCCAGCGGTGCTTCTTGCCGTCGCCGGCGCGGCCCTGTGCAAGGACGTCCTCGCCCAGGATCGGGCCGGCATGCGCACGCCGCAGGTACGCTCCGTCGGCCACAACGGGCGCTGCGTCAAGCGAACCCGCAATGCAGGCGCCGGTCGGCCATCGCCAGCCTCGGGCCGCCGACGCGCCGAGCAGCGAGACGAACAGACCCGCGGTCTCTCCCTACGACCAGCAGATCGACCGCGATCTCAACATCTGCCGGGGCTGCTAGCGGTCGCACCTTCACCGCCCGTTCGCCACCGGGGCCTGCGCCACCGCCTTGCGGATATCGGTCAGCGAAAACGGCTCGGCGATCACGTCGTGGATGAGCCGGTTTTCCTTGGGCATATGTCGGTTCTCCCGTCGACTGCGAGGCGGCCGGTCAGAAGCGCTCGCCGACCAGCTCCTCGCTCTCGGCCCAGAGCGCCTTGGCGTGCTCCGGGTCGAGGGCGTAGGCCCTGACGCCGGGGCTCACTGGGCTGATCAGCCCTTCTATGACCTGCGACATCTGACAGTCCTCGCAGTAGCGGCCGCCGACCTCTTCGGCCGGGGCGACGAAGGCGGCCCAGACCGAGGTCGCGGCTCCCTGGGGGATCGACTTGAAACGGAAGGGCGGCCGGCCCTCGGCCGCAAGCTGGGCGTTGATCCGCTCGACGGTGGCCTCGAGCTCGCCGGGCTGCAGATGGCGGCCGAGCTCGGTCATGATCCCGCCCGGGTGCAGGGCCGTCGCCCTCACCCCGCGCGCCTTATGCCGCCGGTCAAACTCCACCGCGAACAGGATGTTGGCGGTCTTGGACCGGCCATAGGCGATCATCGGGTCGTAGGGCGTGCGCTCGAAATTGGGATCGTCGAGGTCGACGTCCGAATAGCGGTGGCCGGAGGAGGCGACGTTCACCAGCCTTCCGCCCGGGACGATCAGCGACGCGATGCGGTTCACCAGCGCAAAATGGCCGAGATGGTTGGTCCCGAACTGCGTCTCGAAGCCATCGGCGGTGTGCCCGAAGGGCGTCCGCATCACGCCGGCATTGGCGATCACGGCGTCGAAAGACCGCCCGTCGGCAACCAGCGCGTCCGCGCAGGCCTGCACGCTCTCAAGCGAGGCGAGATCCAGCTCGACCAACTCCAGCCCGCCCCCGTTCGCTTGAGCCCGGACCTCGGCCGTCGCCCGCTCCGCCTTGGCGAGGTCGCGCGCGGCACCGACCACCTGGGCCCCATGGGCCGAAAGGGCGCGGGCCGTCTCCACCCCGAGGCCGGCCGACACGCCGGTGACGAGCACGCGCTTTCCGCTGAGATCCTTGCTCGAGAGCACGTCATCTGCGGTAGATGTTGCACCGAAAGGTCTGGCCATAGCAGTCTCCGTCATCAATGGACGCACCGCTCCCCGCGCCGGCAAACCATTGTCCGCCGACCTTATTTGGCGTAAGAGGAGAGTGTCTCCGCTTAAATACGGAGACATTCTCCGTTTATCAAGAGGTGTTTTCGGCGTGGCCGATGAGGGCGAACCCACCGCTATCCGCAAGCCGAGAGCCGATGCGGAGCGCAACCGCATTCGCTTGCTCGAAACAGCGAAGGCGGCTTTCGCAGAAAAGGGATCGGGCGCCAGCCTCGATGAGATCGCGCGGATCGCCGGTGTCGGGGCCGGGACTCTCTACCGCCATTTCCCCACCCGAGACGCGCTGGTCGCGGCGGTCTACCGCAACGAGACCGAGCAGCTTGTTGCAGCCGCCGACCGCCTCGCGAAGACGCATCCTCCGGTGACGGCGCTCCGTGATTGGCTGCTGCTGTTCGTGGACTACATCGCCACCAAGCACGGTATGCACGAGGTGCTCAATTCGATTGTCGGCGGGACATCCGATCTGTACTCGGCGTCCACGGCACAGGTGAAGCAGGCAATTGCGAAGCTGGTCGATCGTGCGGTCGCGAGCGGCGACATCC